>NZ_JBEPPJ010000002.1:0-463283 GCF_040547265.1 Arthrobacter sp. UYCo732
TCGTTCTTGAATGCGTCAGCCACGCGGACCTTAGCGGCGGACTTGGAAGCTTCGATGCGGGAGAAAGCCTGAGTCAAGGTATTTCCGTTTCTGTGAAGAGGGTGAAGCCGGCGTCCCGGGCTTTCCCCGGTCTGCCTTTTCTTGGGCTCACATACAGAAGTGGGATGCCGCGCAAAAATGGACAGAATGCGGAAACTTTGTTGAACCGGCAATGATCCGGTGATTCAGCCCACAGAAAGGGCGGCCCGCACCATCGGCGGGCCGCCCTGAGTGGCTCCGGTTCTTAGATGCCCAGGACCTGGGCGAGCAGCCCGTAGATGGCAATCGCCATGACGGCTGCAACAGCCATGAACGGGGCCATCGCCACGTGCTTGCGCTTACTGCCCGTCAGCCGTGCCGAGATCATGGCGGCCAGGCAGAGGGTGAAGGTGAACAGCAGCCACATCATGGCTGTGATCGGGGAGATGGCCGCAAGCAGGGCTGCAGGGATGGGCGAGATCTTGATGTCGCCGCCGCCGGCAAACCCGGTGTACATGGCCAGGACCAGCATGAAGACGAAGGATGCTGCGGCCGCGATGACCGCCGGGAGGAGGATCGCGCTGGCCGGGCTGATGATCAGGGTGGCGATCAGAAGAATGGCAGCGAAGGTGCCGAACACGATGTTGTGGGCGTTGCGGATCAGTTGGGTGCAGTAGTCCAGGTAGCCGAGCATGCCCAGTCCGGCGCCGAGGACGAACGTCAGGGCCATGAGGTGGACAGGCACGAACAGAACCGACACGGCGGTGGTGGCCAGGGCTCCGGCGATGCCCCATGTCGCGGCGAAAAGCCAGTCCTGGCTGGTCAGTTCGCGGAGGCCGGAGTCGTTGAAGCCGGACTTATCCTCCTCAACCTTCTGGTGTGCCGCAGTGGAGGGCTCCCCGGATTCCGCTGCGGGCTCGGTGTACGCCTCGGCGGTTTCGGCTGTCGTTGCTTCGGTGCGCCGGGAAGCTGCAACCTCAGTAGCCGGCTCGTCCGGGCAGGTGACGGAGGCCTGGATGTCGATGGGGGCTGTGTCGGTGAGAACGGTGCTCAATGGAGTTCCAATCTGTTTAATGCGGGGAGCGGGACGGGTCTGCCGGGAATGTGTGCGGCGGGGTGGTCTAGCCGCCGCCCATCTTCATCAGGGCGGGGTAGATGGCGTACATGGGCAGGACGATAGAGATGATGAGCAGGCCGGCGACGCCGTAAACCATGTAGTTGACAATCGGGTTCAGGGTTTTGGAGAGCGTCTCGAGCTGGACGTTGGCTTCGTTCCGGTATTCCGGGGCGAGCTCGTTCATGATTTCGATTTCCTGCTTGATGGACGGCGCCGAGCCGAGCAGGTTCCGGGCGTCGCTGGGGACCAGCTTGGTCTTGATGAAGTCCTTCAGTGGCAGGCCGTCGCTGAGCATCTTTTCGGAGTGGGTGATGCAGTGGTGCTTCAGCGCTTCGTTGCCGCAGCCGTTGGCGGCGCTCTTGAGCGACTCGGGCTCTCCGATGCCGGTGTCGAGGTTGGCGGAGAGCAACTGGAAGAGCCGGCTGGTAGCGGCGAGCTGGACGATGGGCCCGATGCCGTAGACCCGGATGGAGATGGTGTCCATCATGATCTTGAACCGCTCCGATTTGCGCCCCAGCGTGACCCAGTAGCACATGAACAGGACCACCAGGGTGATGAGGATCCCCAGCACCCATTTGGTGATCTCGGCGACCTCCAGGATGACGATCGTCATATGCGGGGTCTCGGCGCCCAGGGACGCGAAGGTGGCCACGAAGCCTGGGATGATCAGGGTCACGGCGACGAACAGCAGGCCGATGCACATGGCCATCATGAAGCCGGGCTGGATGAGTTCCATCAGCAGCTTCTTCTTCACGTTCTGGGACTCACCCACCAGGGTGGCCGCGACCTGAAGGTTCTTCATCAGGGCCGTGGAGGTGTGCGAGGCTTCGATGAGCTCCCGGACGGTCCGGGGGAGTACCTCTTCGGCCATGAGGGCCTGCTTGAAGCCGGCGCCATCCTCGCGCATGGTCTTGGCCGCGTTCTCGTAGGCCCGGCCGATTTCGAACTTGTGGTACTGCTCTCCGACGATTTCCAGGGCACGTGCTTCGGATTCGCCGACGCGCAGGACCATGGTCAGCGCACGCAAGGACCGAGCGATGGTCTCGGGCTTGGACTTCTTGCCCTTGTACCAAACGAAGGTGGGGGCCTTCTTGAGCGGGACGCCGTTCTCGTCGAAGCCCAGGTCGCCCTTCTTGGCCTTCTTCTCGGCCTTCTTGGCTTTGGCGGCCGGTACTTTGTCCTTGGCCCGCTTCTCCCTGGCCTGCTTGGCGGCCCGCTTTGGCTCGCCCGTCAACGCAACCTCGGTGGTGGCCGTGGGAGCTTTCCTGGCGCCCCAGCCGCGGCGAACTGTCGGAGTGTCGGGAATGTCTTCGACCGGGATCTGGACGTCAGCTGTCGGCGGGATGGCCTTTTCGAAGTCGATGCTCATGCTGCCTGTCCCAATTCTTTGTAGAGTCCGGCCCTTTTGAGCGCGTTTTTCATGTCGTCCGGTGCCTTCGCGGCAGTCATGGCCGTCTGAACGGTGATCTTGCCTTCCCTCACGAGCTGCAGGAGGCTGCTTTCGAGGGTGAAGCTGCGCTGCTTGCCGTCTTCCTTGTCCCCGTCAATCTGGGCCCGGATCAGATGTGCGGAGTCCTTGCGGATCAGCTCGCTGAAGTTCAGGTTGTTGACCAGGACCTCGCGGGCCGCCTGCAGCCTTCCGTCGACTGCGGGGACCAGTTTCTGGACCATGATGGCCAGCAGCGACTGAGACAGGCGCGACCTGACCTGGGACTGCTCATCTGCGGTGAACTGACCAATGAACGACTCCAGCGCCTCGGTGATGGACCCTGCGTGAGCGGTCGTTATGACCAGGTGCCCGGTGGTGGCCGCGTGCAGGGCGGCCTTGGCCGTTGCCGCGTTGAGCAGTTCGCCGATCACGATGATGTTCGGTTTGGACCGCAGGGCATCTTCGATGGCGGTCGGGTAGTCCAGGGCGTGCGTGCCGATCTGGCGCTGCACGATGGAGGTCGCACCGATTTCCTCGTGCACGAATTCGGTGGGGTCCTCGACCATGTAGATGTGCTTGTCGTATTCGGTATTGACCTTCTTGACCAGGCCGGCGATGGCGGTGGTCTTCCCTGACCCGGTGGGGCCTTCCATGATGATCAGGCCCGAATCCCGGTGCATGAGGTCCTGGATGATCTGGGGCACCCCGACCTGCTCGGCGGTGGGTACGACGGTCGGGATCAGGCGGAACGTGACGGTGATACCGGCCAGGGACTTGCGGAAGGTTCCGCGGACCCGGTATTTGTCGGTTTCCATGGCGACGGAGGCGTGGCCGCGCGGTTCGAGCGGCGAGGGGTGCCCGTCTGTGGCGTCAGCAAGCCAAACGCCGATGTCATCGGCAGAGAAGATCCCTTCGGGGCCCTGGTCCATGACGAGTTTGCCGCTGCGGAGCCGCCGGACCGGCTTGTCCGGGTGAATGTGCATGTCCGAGACGCGCATGTCACCGCAGCTGTTGATGAGGGTGTGCAGCCGTGCCAGGGGCACGGAGGAGCGGACGAGGGCGGGGCCGGTCTGGACGGCCTGCAGGACTGATGCGGTGAGCGCGGATCCTGCAGCCGCGGATTCTTGCTCCCGCTGTCCGCGCCGGGTGAGGAGGTCATTCACCGATGACCCTCCGCGCTTCTTCCTCGTCGGTGATGCCCTTCAGAACCAGGCGTTCGACGTCGGCGGCAAAGGTGGACATGGAGTTCGTCTCGGCGAGCTGACGGAGCTTGCTTAGTGGCTGGTTGGTCATGATCGCTTCGGTCAGCTCGTCGGTGATGGTGAGTACTTCGTGGATCGGGACCCGGCCCTTGTACTTGGTCAGCTGGCTCCGGCCGTCCCAGTCCGGGTTCAGCTTGCCGATCAGCCGCTGGGAGACGACGCCTTTCACGGAGTCCATGACGGACAGCGGGGAGTCGACGGCGAGGTCGATGAGACGGAGCAGGGCGGTGACGTTGTTGTTGGCGTGGATGGTGGTGATGACCTGCCGGCCGGCCTTGGCTTGGCGGACGCCGGCGGCCGCTGTGGCCTGGTCACGAATTTCGCCAAGGAAGAGCGTGTCGTAGTCGGACCGGACCAGCGCGGGCAGCAGTGTGTCGAAACCTGCACCGTTGGCTTCGTCGACTTCGAGCTGGATGAGCCCTGGCAGCGTACGTTCAACCGGGTCCTCGACGGTCCATACGGTCCGGGTGGCGGTTGCGACGTGGTCAAGCGCGCCGTGGGCGGTCGTGGTCTTTCCTGAGCCCATGGGGCCGGCGATGATGATCATCCGGTTGGCGGCGGCGAGCAGGTCGTAGAACAGCTGCAGGTTCAGTGGTGAGAAGTCCAATTCGTCAAGCCGCCGCAGCGGGCCGGTCGGGGGCAGCCTCATGACGATCGCGTCGCCGCTGTCGGCGGTCCGGAAGGCCGCGACGCGCGCCTTTCGTTTGTCTCCGTGGACGTCGACCATGTAGATGGTCTCTTCGGGGGCGAACCGGCCGCCGGTGGAGAGGTTCGATTCGGCCTTGAACTTGCCGATGATGATTCTGCTTTTGACGCCTTCAACGCGGCGGACCGGGCGCATCCGGCCGTCAACGCGGGCCGAGGCGGTCAGGATAAGACGCCTGTCGTCGTGGTTCAGCAGGAGGTCCGAGGCGCCCATGCGCATGCATTCCTGGATGATTTCTTCCAGCCATGTGTCCTTGTCCGGGTCCGTCTGGAAGTAGTTCTCCGGGAGTTCGTCTTCCTGGACTTCCGCGACCGGGGCGGGGGCGTTGACGGGCCCGATGAACGGCATGTCGGATTCGTCGATGTCACCGGCCGCGGCGAGCAATGCCACGTTTGGCAGGCTGCGGTCTGCGAACTTGGAGTCGGCCCGGTGTCGGGGGAATTCGGACGTGCGCCGCTCCGTGACGTACTTAGCCAACGAGGGCCTCCTGTTTGGTCAGGCCGGCCATGCGCGACTCGAACTTGTTCAGGGCCCGGCGGTGCAGGATGGAGGAGCGTGGGTCAAAGTCAGCGTCGTGCAGGAAAGCTACGATCAGTGAGTTCTGACCGTTGTTGGGCCTGCTGCCGAGCACGGCGTTGGCGATGGCCAGGATCTCTTCGCGGACCAGTCCGAGGCCGGTCAGTTCCGGGTCGTTGCTGGCATGGGTGTAGAGGTGGCTGATGCGGACTCCGCCGGGCTCGGCGAAGTAGCTGATGGCGTTGCGGAGCTTGTCCCGGTACTGTGCCGGCACCAGCGGGGCCAGCGCGTTATAGGTTAGGGCTGCGGCGTCCTGCACGGTAACGATCGAACGGCCGCTCACGGGTGAAGACGCTTCAAAGAGCGCCTCGTCGGTGAGTTCGACCCGGAAGTGCGCGCCGGCGGCGTTGAGCATTTCGCGTTTGAGCATCTGGGACAGGTACGCCCAGGGATCGTCGGCGCGCAGCAGATAGGCATGAACAAAGTCCTGGCGGAGGACGGTGAAGGCGGTGTTGGCGACGTCGGCGCATTCGTAGGCGACGCCGTACTTAGTGCGGAGCGAGGCGGCTAGCGGGCTGCCGATCCTGGTGGTGATCTCTTCGTAGAACCAGGCACCCTGTTCGGTGGCCCACCAGCTGCCGTAGGCCGGGTCGGACATCGGCATCGCTGCCAGGACGCGCAAAAGCTCCTGGGATTCCTCGGAGACACGAGACAGAGGACCCGTTGTGGTCAGGACAGGCAATTCGTTCCCTTCGGCGCAAGTGACGGATTCTGAGCACCCCCCGGCCCGTCAAGGAACATGCGTAGATTTCGCGGACACCGTTGTCCTGCGGCGGAATTTTTGCGCGGCGTAGGACTTCTGGGTACGAAAGCTGCACCTGAAGTTGAGACCGCCGGTTGGCTTACGGCAGTTCCTATGCAGGTCGGCGGCCGACGGGCCTTTTTGCGCGCCGGCGCACTTCCGCGGCGGTCAAACTGCCGCCTTCACCAAAGCGCCTGAACCGGTGCGGTCCTGGTTTTGGACACAAAAAAATCCCGGCCGGTGTCGTGTGGACTCCGGCCGGGATCGGCGGCTTAGGTGATTGGCTTGGCTGAGGACCGTGGCTTGCCGGACATATAGCCGGCGCGGACGAGGCGTTTGCGGATGGTCTCCCATTGTTGGCCGGTG
Organism: Arthrobacter sp. UYCo732; assembly: GCF_040547265.1. Classification (NCBI taxonomy): domain Bacteria; kingdom Bacillati; phylum Actinomycetota; class Actinomycetes; order Micrococcales; family Micrococcaceae; genus Arthrobacter; species Arthrobacter sp. UYCo732. Next base: position 6,217 of record NZ_JBEPPJ010000002.1, read on the forward strand.
GCCCGTTCCAGCTCCTCCCGGTTGGCGCCCAGGAGATACCAGGCGCCCAGTAAAGACTCATACAACCGGAGCGCAGTGGCCGCCGGGGCGTCGCCGTATGCGGACTTCTCCAGATCATGCATCTGCCGGACATCGCTGTCCGGCACGACGACCAGCGGCAGGGACGGCCGGCTTGCCCGCCAGAGCGTCGGTGCGTCCCGGTGCGGTGCGTCCGGGAGCCGGGGGCTGGTTCCTTCGCCATAGCGTTCCTGCTGGGCGACAAACTTGAAGACCGCTTTTGGGTGCGACCCAAGGGAGTGGGCTATGGAGTGCGCGTCCCAGCCGGCGCCGACCGCGCGCTGCAGGGCGGCGAAGTAGTTGGCCACGGCAGGCTTGACCCCGGACCCGGTCCGTTCGGCAGGGTCAGCCTGCACAGCTTCGGAGAGCCGGGTCTTCAACATGGCGGCCACCTGCGCGTCCAGGTCCCGCAACGGGATCGCGCTGAGTGATTTGGGCCGCGGGGGAGCGGTGAGCCCGGAGGAGGTGACGTCCTCGGGGATGTCCAGGATCGCGAGCCGGACGTATTCGTGCGAGACTCCGCAGGCTTTGCCAAGCTGCCGGTAGGTCCAGCCGGCTTCGTGGAAATCGCGCAGGGCGGCGCTGTAGATCGCCCGGAACGCTTCATCCCCCTGCGCCTTGGCCTGCAGGTCGGCGAGCTGTACCCACGGATCAGCGGCCGGGGACGGTAAAACCATGGCAAACGCCTCTCTGTGGGTGACCTGACACCTAGGACACGTTACACGCTAGCGGAATCTGTCAACTGAGAGATTTGTGCTGGTTCCGGCCAGCCGGGCAACAGGGTCGGCGTGTACGGGCTCATGCTCGGCGGGGTTTGGGCGTAGCCGTGGCGGATGGCCCGCGCCCTTGCCCCTCCTGGTTTGTACCCGCAGGCGGTGTCCAGATCAGGCCACGAGACGTTCTCCGCTTTGAGCCCGATCAGCAGGGCCGAGAGCTCTTCGGAGGCCAGCCGGTACTCCAGCGCGGCCTCAAGGGCCCGGATCTTTTCGGGGCTTGGGTTGTGCCCCAGCCGTTTGCCGACCGTTTTGGTCGCCTTCCGGGCGCGGTCCGCGAGGAGCCGCAGCTTCTCCGTTTCGGCCAAATCAAGGGCGCGGGCGGATCGTGGCTGGGCGCTGGTCTCTTTGAGCAGGCGGGTGAAGGGTTCAAACGAGGGCGCCGGCTCCCCTCCGGTGTCCAGGTCAGTCTCGGCGAGCTGGCGGAGCCGTTCACCGCTGGTGCCGACCAAGGCCCCCAGGACGTTGTACGGCCAGCCGGCGGTGTGGTGCGCGGAACGGATGGCGGCCACGACGGCCGCTTCGGCCCGCTTCCGGCGGAGGCTGATTTCGTCCTCATGCTTGCGGAACGCCGCCACGGAAGCGGCCGGGAAGGCGGCACCCAGTTCGTGGGCCGGCATCCGGTGCTTGGCAGCGGGCGGGAACTTGGCGATCCGCTGCAGCCGTTCGCGGGAGATGCCCAGTGCCGAGGCGGTGGCACGACGGGACCAGCCGGCGGCGTCTGCTGCCTTGATAACGATGGCGAGGCGGCTGTTGGCCCAGGGGTCCCCGGGGTCCAGGGCTTTACGAAAGTCGGTGAACGTCGCCACCAGGGTTTTCACCTGCGCCGGAGGCATGGGGAGGTGGTCTTTCGGTCGTGCCACGGCGGTCCTGCCCCTGTCCAGTAAAGTCCCTACTTACTGTAGGCCACCGGCATTTTGACGACAAGCCGACCCGCTCACCCACGGGCCCTTGATCCGGGCTGTCCAGCACCCGGTGACGCCCGCCAGCCATCGGGGCGCATAGGGAAGACCATGAAGCAGGAATACCTCGGAGCCAGGGCATGATCCCGGCCCCCGTCCCGGTCTTTCCGATGGTGGCCATCCTGGTGGCTGTCGCCGGCGTGTTTTTCTATGCCTCGTTTCAGGCGGGTCGGGGAACAGCACGTTCGGACCGCGGGACATCTCTGTGGCGGCGATCCCTCGCTGTTGCCGTTGCGGCAGCGGTGCTGGGGGTTGTTACCTCGGCGTTCCTGGTGAACATCCTCGCCAGCCATGACCGGAACTACAACATGGCCGTCTGGGCGTCCTTGGCCAAGAACTACGGCGTCCAGTCAGCTATCCCGGAACAGGGCCTCAAGGAAGGGATTCCGTTCGCAGCAATTGTGAACGGAAAGAACGTCGAATGCACCATCACCCTGCCGCGGACTGTGGTCTGCGACGGGGAAACGGTGCCCCCGAACAGCTGACCCGCCTGCGTCTACGCATGTTCCTGCGTAGAGGCAAGGGCCGGACCGGTTCCTGCTGATAACCGGTAACCGTTTTGCAAAACACATCCGGTCTGGCGAAATGCCGGGCCACCGAACATTGGAGAATCCATGGATCGCCTTCGCAGTGAATGGGCCAACACGTCCGCCAAGAGCCGCATCGTCCTCGGTGTCATCCTGGGCGTGGCCCTGGTCGTCATGGCCCTGTCCCTGACCGGTGTCATCGACCTGGCACCCGTCCAGACCGGGACCACCGCCGTCACCAAGCAGTAACACGGCACCGAAAAGGCCCCGCCCGGAGAAGTCCGCGGCGGGGCCTTTTTGGTGCCTCAGCAGCTCACATCATCGAGCCCCGGCTGATCGGCTCCAGCACCCCTGGCAACAGGAGGATCAGCAGGGCGCCGGCCACCATGTAGGGGCCGAAGGCCAGCTCGTGCTTCCGGCGTCCCGCGAACATCATCGGCAGTGCCACCAGGCCACCGAGGATCATCGGAAGAATCAGCGCACCCAGAGCTGCGGCATACCCGGACTCGAGCCCGCAGACCAGGGCAAGAATTCCACCGAGCTTCACGTCACCCCAGCCGAGGCCGCCAGTGAAGAAGGCGAAAAACCACAGGATGACGTACGCGGCGACCATCGAGACGGCAGCGGTGATCGCGGCGGTCGCTGTGATGGCTCCTGTGAAGGCACCTACTGCAATGGCCACACCGAAGACAGGGTACATCGGAAGGACGATGGCGTTCGGCAGCCGGTGGGTCTTCCAGTCGATGACGGCCAGGACGATCAGGGCGGCCGCAAGGATGCCGATCATCGTCGCCACCAGCGGCCCCCGGCCGGAGTTGGCCCAGATCCCGAGCAGCCCGGCGCCAAGCGCCACAGCAGCCGTAGGAAGCCCGGTCTCCAGGGTCAGGACGGAGGGCAGCCAGGGTTCGTCGACATCCGGGAGGATCTCCACATCGTCCTCGGTGACGGCATCGGGCATCGGCGTGCCTGCAGGGGTGGTCTGGATGGTCAATGAAGCTCCTCGGGAAGTGCTGCCTGTGTGGCGCTCAGGGCGGCGATGGGTGGTAGCGCGGCGTTGGTTGGAAAATCGCAAACTGTTACACTAAGTATGTCGGTGTCTGTGCCGACCTGACGATCGCCGGGGGACCATCCGGCAGGAGAAGAGCTGCAGCGACTATGGGCAATGCCACCGCGGAAACCCTCTACAGAATTGCCGGCCGCAAAGCCGCTGACGGCCTTGGATGGGATGCCCTGACTGCCCAGTTGGCCGGCGACGCGCTCTCCATCGCCGCTGAAATGGAGAAGACCCCGCAGTCCCTCCTTGACCTGAGTCCGCTGCGGGCCCTTGAACTTCCCGAAGCTGGCCTTGCCGGTGTGGCCGCCGGTTACCGTCATCAGCTGCTGAAAGGGCTGGACAGCTGGGGTATCTCCGGCACCGTGGCCCGGGCGCTGCCCGCCATTGACCTGCCGGACGCACCGCTGGACCCGGTAGAAGCCGGCGCCTTCGCCCGGGAGTGGCTGGCTGGCCGTGACCTTGCCGCCTTCGCGGCCGCCGAATCCGCCCGGGCCGCACGGTTCGCTGCCCTGGCCAGCAGGCTGTACGCCGCGGGGGATTACCCGGCGGCCGGACGCAGCGCCCAGGCAGCCGACCGGTCGAGCCTGGCCGCGCATTACTGCGCCGAAGCGGCGGTCCTGAAAGATGTCCACCTCGCAGCTCTGCGCACCGGGCTGATGCTCGCCGAGGACGCCCTTGCCGCCGAGGGCATCCCGGCGGACATCACGGAAGCCGGACGGCAGGCGCGGCGGATCCACGATGCGGTCAACCTCACCGATAAACCCGTCCACTGGGAATCCATCTCCTACCTGTCCTAAGACCTCGAAGTGACGGCCCCGTCCCGGGAACAGGACGGGGCCGTTCCTGTCAGTTGCGGCGTCCGGCGGCCTTCTGGCGCAGGTACGAGCCGTTGGTGATCTCGGCATCCAGTGCGGTGCTCTCGTTGATGATGCCGTCCAAGACAAGGTTCACCAGGGAGACCTCGAAGGGGATGGATCCGGAGTCCTTGGCCAGCAGCTGACCGGCGATACCCTCGGTGTTGTTGTTCTTGATCATGTTCGAGATGGCCTGGTTCATCATCAGCACCTCGGTGGCCACGACTCGGCCCTGGCCGCCCTTGACCGGCAGGAGCTTCTGGTAGACGACACCTTTCAGGGACCGGGCCAGCTGTGCTCGGGTGTCGGCCACACGGTCTGCCGGCATGGCTTCGAGGATGCGGGACGGGGCGTCGGCGGTGGAGCCGGCGTGCAGGGTGGAGAACACCAGGTGGCCGGAGCTGGTAGCGGACAGCGCCGCGGACATGGTTTCCGGGTCACGCATTTCGCCGACCAGGATGATGTCGGGGTTTTCACGCAGCGCATCCTCGACCCCGAGGGCGAAGGAGTCCACGTCCCGGCCCACTTCGCGCTGGACGACCAAGGACCTGCCGTGGGTGTGGCGGAATTCGATCGGCGCCTCGATGGTGGTGATCTTCTTGGCGTATTTGTTCTTGGCCAGCTTGATCAGGGCGGCCAGGGAGCTGGACTTGCCTGAGCCGGTGACACCGATGAACAGGTACAGGCCTGCCTCGGCGTCAATGAAGGACCGGATCACCTCGGGAAGGCCCAGGTCATCGAAGTCCGGAACGACCGAGGGGATGGTCCGGAACACGGCCATCGGTTCGCCGCCGGCAATGGCAAAGTGGCCACGGAAGTTGGCCCGATCGGTTTCGTAGGAGAAGTCGAGGCGCTTCTTCTCCCAGAATCGGGCCCAGTCCTCCTCGGTGACCATCTGCCGCAGCGTGGCGCGCAACGTGGCCGGATCCAGCTGGCGGGTGAGGCCCTCGAGCGGAACGGTTTTGCCGTGAACGGTGGCCCAGGGCGTGGTCTCGGCGACCAGGTGCAGGTCGGAACCTTTCATGTCCAGAGTCCTATACAGCAGGAAGTCCACGGCGTTGGCTTTCCTCGTTGCCGGGGGAGTGGCTGCTGTCTGGACGGGGGCGACGGCTGTTGCTGTCATGAGGGTCCTTCCTAATCGATCAGAATGTGGCTGCGGACTTCGGCCAGGCTGGTGAGTCCTTCACGGACTTTGAGGAGCCCGTCGTCCTGGAGGGTGAGCATCCCGTTTTCCTTGGCGGCTTCGGCCAGGACCCGGTTGGGGACGTCTTCGGTGATGAGGTCCCGGATGCGCCGCGGGAAGGTCATGAGCTCGTGGATGGGGAGCCGGCCCTTGTAACCGATGCCGTTGCATTCCCGGCAGCCGTGCTCGGAGGGTCCGTACCAGATGGATTTGCCGGTTGCCGGATCCACCTCGGCCAGGTCCTCGTGGGTGAGTTTGAAGTCCACGATCATGTCCCGGTCGGGGACCGTGATGACCTTGCAGTGCACGCACAGGCGGCGGGGCAGACGCTGGGCGCAGACGGCGCGCATCGAGTCGGCCAGGACAGAGGGACGCAGGCCCATTTCGCGCAGACGCAGCACGGCGCCGGGGGCGTCGTTGGTGTGCAGGGTAGAAAGGACGAGGTGGCCGGTGATGGCGGCGGTCACCGCGGTGTGCGCGATAGCGTCCTTGTTGATTTCACCGACGAACAGGACAGAAGCCGCGGACCGCAGCACGGTTTCCATACCGCCGTCCCAGGTCAGTCCCTGGCCTTCGTTGATGCTCACCTGCGTCATGCCGGATGCCAGCTTCATTTCCACCGGATTTTCCAGCGAGACGATCTTGCGGCCCTGGCCCATGAGCGCATCCAGGGAGGCGTAGTGCAGAGAAGTCTTGCCTGAACCCATAGGCCCCACGGCGAGGCAGATGCCGTTGGGCTGGTTGATGGAGCGGCGCCATTTGGCTTCGGTGTCTTCGGCGAACCCAATCTGGGACAGTTTCCAGGCTTCCGATGCGCCCATACGCAGGGTGATCGCCTCGCCCCAGACGGCCGGCAGGACGGCGACACGGAGGTCATAGATTTTGCCCTTGTACTCGTGGCTGATGGCGCCGTCCTGGTTTGTCAGCTCGGAGGAGGAGAGCCGGGCCCGGGTCTTGATCAGGCCGGCCAGACGTGGGGCGAGCTCCTTGGGCTGGTGGGGTTCGTTGCGCAGCTTGCCGTCGACGCTGTAACGGACGGTCAGGTGGGTGGATGCCGGTTCCAGGTGGATGTCCGAAGCGCCGGCTTCGAGGGCGCCTTCAAGGATGGCGTCCAGGGTGTTGACGATGTTGCCTTCGTCCCCGGCGACCACCAATGAAGGCCGGTAGGCTTTGGCGGCCTCGGTGCTGACTTCCTTGGCGGCGGCTTTGCCGGCCAGCGCCGCCTCGATGGAAGTCGAGTAGAACTTGCCGACGGCGCGGGTGAGCTCGTTCGAGGAGGAGTACACCGGGACGATGTTCTTGCCGGTCTTGGTCTGCAGCTGCTTGGTGACGTTCACGTCGAGCGGGTTGACGCAGGCGACGGTCAGGTCGTCCCCGTCCAGGGAGATCGGGATGACGTTGAATTTCCGGGCCACTTGGAACTCGAGCAGGTTGATGAGGTCTTCGGAGAGGACCAGGTCATCGTCCAGGGGCTGGTAGGTCCAGCCGTATTGGAAGGCGTGGGCGCCACTGGCCTGCTGGTGGGTGATCCGCTCCTGTTTTCTCAGGAAGGCGAGAACCTTCAGTCCCTGCGCGGCCGCATTCACTTCGGCTGCCCCGAACTCCTCAGCCGTGAGGATATTCCGGGTCACGAAGTACGTTTCGAGCCTGGTGGTGGTGAGGGCACTCATGTCTGTGTGGCATTCCTGACTTCTTTGAGGTGTCAGTGCCAAACATGCGTAGACCCGCCGGGCACGGCCGTCCCGCAGCGTCTACGCATGTTCCTTGCTGAAGAGTCCTGAGCGTTTTCAACAAGGAAGCAGGAAACCTGCATTGGCTGAAAAAGTCATTGGCATCGACTTCGGGTCAACGGGCCTGAAAATCGCCGAAGTCAGCATCGAAAAGGGTGCAGTCACCGTGGAGAAGCAGGCGTACCTGCCGCTGGATCCCGGGGTCATCAGTAGTGGCGGGATCAAGGCCGAGAATGTCGAGGTCGTAGCCTCCGAGCTGAAGGCGTTCCTGGCAGCGAACAAGTTCACCTCCAAAGACGCCGTCATGGGGATCAACTCCGCGTCCGACGTGTACGTCAACCGCGCCATCACCCCGTGGCATGAGCCGAAAAACTTCCAGACCGCGATCGGGTTCGACATCATCGCTGAGGACTCACTGCTCCTGGGCGCACCCTCTGAGGTCATCCTCGACGCGGTCGTTTTCGGCGAGTTCACCGACGCCGAGGACAAGCGCAAGATCGATGCGCTGCTGATTGGTGTCGGTCAGAAGCTGGTGGAGCTCCAGCTGGAGGTCCTGCAGAAGGCGGGACTGAACGCCGCCGGCGCGGACTTGGCCGGCATGGCCTCGCTGCGGGCCAGCTGGATCGCCTCCCGTGCGCCCGGTGTCTTGGACGTCCTGGTCGACATCGGGCAAGACGTCACCTCCGTGCTGATCCATGAAGGCGGGAAACCTTACGCCCTGACCCTGCACCGCGGTGCGGCCGGCGGCGAGCTGAACAAGCTGATCGCCAAGGGTCTGCAGGATGATGACCTGGACCGTGTGGTGAAGGAGAAGGTCAGCTACAACCGCCATTTCGCGGTGCAGCAGGCCATGGACGACTACGCCTTCAAGCTCACGTCCACCATCTCCGGCGCCATCGAAAGCTACCAGAGCACCCGGCCCGAACGGGCCCCGGTCGCCGGACTCACCCTCGTCGGCGGTGGCTCCCTGGTCACCAACCTGCCGGCCACGCTGCAGGAATCCACCGGCCTGCGGACCATGACGGGGCGGTACGCCATCGACATCGGCGGCGAGCCTGAGCGGCATTACCTCGGTCCGATCCTCAGCACTGACTACATGGCCGCTGTCGGCCTGGCGATGGGAGCAACAGCCTGATGGCAACAATCACCACGGACAACGGCCCGGCGAAGGCCAAACGGGCCAAGCCTGAACCGCGCCCGAAAACACCCAAGGAACCGAAGGCCCCCAAAGCCCCGGTCCAGAAGACTCCGCCGGCACCGACGTGGGCATCACCCATCAAACCGGCCTTGGTGTTGCTGCCGCCGAAGGCCCGCGGCCTCAAGGCGCGCCGTCGTGCCGTCCGCCAGTCGATGCTGATGGCGTTGGGACTGCTCGGGCTCACCGCGGGCGCCTATGTCGTCGTCCTGGCCGGGACGGCCGGAGCCCAGGCCGAGCTGGACAAGGAAACGGCCATCACAGCCCAGGCGAGCCAGTACCTGGCCAAAAACCGGGATGTCCAGCTGTACGCCGACGGGTTCGTGGAGCGCAAGGCTGCGGTGGGCGCCGCACTCGGATCGGATGTGGCGTATTCCCGGGTGGTCCAGGCGATCCATGGTGCGAACTCTGTCGGCGCCATCTTCACCTCCATGAAGACCGCCGCACCGGATTCCCCGTGCATGTCATCGAGCCCGTTCCTGCCCTCATCCTCCCTGGGGTGCCTGGATGTTTCCGGCAAAGCACCCACCGTGGAAGCCGTCGCCCAGCTGGTGGCTTCGCTGAACAAGAACAAGGACATGCTCGCCGAGCCGTACCTGCTCGAGTCGGTCAAGGAAGATGACGGCGTCTCCTTCAAGTTCGTCGTCGGCCACACCAGTCAGGCGCTGTCCCAGAAGGGCGACAAGTTCAAGCCTTCGCCTGAAGAGCTCGCCTCCATCCAAACGCCCACCGCAGCCACCGGCCCCGCCTCGGCCGGCCCGGCAACCCAGGGAGCAGCAAAGTGAACGGATCCACGTCCAAGAACATCGCCCCGTACATCGTTGCGGGCATCGCCGCGGTTTTCCTGATCATCATCGCCTATGCGATGTTCTTCGTCCCGAAGATGAACGAATCCAAGGCCCTGGTCGCATCCGCAGCCAACGCGCACATCAGCAACATTGCGCTCACCGACAAGGCCGACAAGCTGGAGGCGATTGCGAAGAACCTGACACCGCTCAAATCGCAGGTGGACGGGTTCTCGAAGTCCTTCCCGTCGGTCGCGGCGCAGCAGAACATGATCGATGCGATCAAAGCGGCAGCTGACTCAACAGGTGTCACGCTGACCACGCTGAACCCGAACGTGCCGGAACCGGAGGAAGCCGATAAGGAGAACGCTCCCGCTCCGGCGGCCGCGACCTCGCAGTCTGCCCAGGAAGGCAGCGCGCTTCCCGGACCGGCACCCGTCCCGAAGAACACCACGGATCAGACGGCCGCTTCAACGACGGCGCTGCTTGGCACGGTGACGTTGAAGATCAACGGCAAGGGAAGTCTGGAGGCAGTGCAGGCTTTCATCGTCAAGATGGAAGCCCTCGAACGGCCGATCCTGATGAACGAACTTCAGGTGGAGAAGCAGGATGGTGCGTATCACGTGACTATCAGCGGAAAAACGTTCCTGGCCGCACCGCTGGTCGAGCCGAAGGGCGAGTAAGCCCAGGATTTCGGGGATTTCAGGGCAAACCGGGTCCTGATTGCAAGCAAAAGGGCACCGTGCAGCGGAAGAAATTCCGGCACGGTGCCCAACTTGTTACACGCGGACTTGCAAAACGTCAAATCTCTCACGTAGTTTGTCATTTAAGAAGTTTTCGCTATTGACAAACAAAGGATTCATCATGAAGAGCATCACCAAGGGTTTCGGCGTACTCGCACTGACGGCCGCCGTGGCCTTCGGCGCAGCGGGCTGCGCACAGAACACGCCGGCCGCAGCACCGAGCCCCACCGTTGACGCCAAGGAGCTCACCGGCGGCAAGGCAGCCGAGGCCATCAAGGGTTTCGTTGTAGCCAGCACCTCCGATGAGGTTGCCGCCGCTGTTGCCGACAAGGCTACAGCGGAGACGTTCGCGCCTGCCGTGAAGTTCCTGGACAAGGACGCCGCCTCCGAAACGGTGCAGAACACCGTCTCCGATTTTGTGTTGGTGAAGATGGCTGACCCGAAGGCTGCCGTTTCCGTGGATGTCGATGACTCCAAGGTTGTTGTGGACGGTCAGAAGGCGTCGGTTCCGATCGAAGCCGTCTCGGTGACTGTCGGCGGTGCAAAGGTGGCTAACAGCGACGCCCTGGCTGACTCGGTCAACGATCTGGTTTTCCGTGATGGCGCCTGGGTTATCACTTTCCCGGCTTCTTCTTCGGCTTCCCCGACTGCCGCTCCGAGCGAATCTGCCAAGTAGTCCACAGCCTTTCCTTTACCGGTCTCCGTCACAGTTCTAATGTGTGCGGCATCCGTTTTATCACTACCCGTTTCGGGGTGGATTGTCAGGTTTTTCATGCCCTGTTTCACTCCCATAATGTGTGCGGAATCCGCCGCCTCTGTCACCGCTGAAACCGGTTCGGGTTCGTGGTGCCCTGCGCCCCATATGTGTGCGGCGGAGACTCACAGTCTCCACGCCGGAAGCCGGTCCGGGCGCACCGGCCAGACGATCGGACAGGCCCGCGAAGCCTCTGCAAGCCCTGCCCCGATTATCGACGCATGTTCCCCTATATGAACAGGAGCACCCCCATGAGTATCACCGTCCGACGGGCCCTGCGCACCGCGGTAAAAACCGTGCGCCGCAGCGCCCCCGCGGTCGTGGCCGTCCTGATCCTGACCGGCCTGGTCGGCACCACCCTGGCAGGGGCACTGGTCCTCTAGCGGTTTGAAGTATCCGGCTCCCGGCCTTGCCGGCGCCGTCTACGCATGTTCCCAGGTAGACGACCGCCCGTAGCCCGATGCCGCGGGGATACATCGACCCAGGAGCAACCCTTGACGACCACCGCGGTAGCGCCAGCTAAGAAGAACCAGACGTTCGCGTTCCGGGCCGAGGGTGCCGACGGCAAGCCCAAGACCGGCAGGGCAGTTGCGTCCTCCCGCGAGTCGGCGATCGCCAAACTGGCCGCCAACCCCGAGTACACCTCAATCCTGGAGGTGCGCCAGACCGGCACGACCGCCGTCGGCAAGAAGGCCAGGCCCAAGGCGCGCGCCATGGTGGCCGCCAGCCGGCAGCTGGCCATGTACCTCAAGGTCGGTTACGACGAACGTGCCGCGATCACCGAGATCCTGGACGACGGTGAAATCGGCGACATTGTCCTGGCCCACGGCCTCACCGAGGTGCTCAAAGATATGAGCTCCGAGGGCATCAAGATGCACGATGCCATGGCCAAGCACCCCTACATTTTTCCTGAGCTCATGACCAGGACCCTGGCCGCTGGCGACAAGGGCGGCTTCGTCGCCAAGGCAGCTAACCAGGTCGCGGACGATCTGGAAGCCGAGGATGAACAGCGCGCCAAGGTCAAGAAGGCACTGACCTACCCGATGGTCGTGCTTGTCCTGTCCTCAGCGATCTTCATCTTCCTCATGATGTACGTGGTGCCCAAGTTCGGCGCCATGTACGTGGAGCTCAGCAAGGGTAAGGCCCAGCTGCCTGCCCTGACACGGATGGTGATGGCCGCCTCGGAACAGATGGCCTGGGCGGTCCCGCTGTTGGTCGTCATCGGCACGTTTGGTTCCTTCTGGTACAAACGGAATTCGAAGGAGATGCACGTCCGGGAGTTCGTGGATCCGCTCAAGCTCAAGCTCCCGGTCTTCGGAAAGCTGTTCCGTGACATCGCCCTGACCAAGTTCTGCCGCATCATGGCATCCCTTGCAGAGAACCACGTCCACATCACCGACGCGCTGACCATCACCGCCGGCTCCGTCGGGAACGTGGTCATGGAGAAAGCCATCCTGAAGGCCCGGGACGGCAAGCTCGTGGGCAAGTCGATCATGGAGCCACTGCGCGAAGAACCGCTGTTCCCGAAGATGCTGATCAAGTTCCTGGCCCTGGGCGAAGACACCGGCGAAACTGCGGAGTCGCTGACCGAAGTGGGCAAGCTCTACGCCCGCGACGTGGACCACACCACCAACAACATGGAAGCGTACGTCCAGCCGATCTTCCTGGTGGGGATCGCGTGCATGGTTTTGATCATCGCGCTGGCAATCTACCTCCCGTACTTCAGCCTCGGAGACGCTGTTTCCCCGTACTAAACCCCGCCGCCGCTAATCGCGATAGCTCGTGGCTCTCATCCGCATTATGCGGCGCTTCATCCACAATCGGGCCGTTTTTCCTCCCTCACACGGAGGGGGAGCGGCCCGATTTTCTTTGCGCCCCGGGTGCCGGGCCCTGCCGAATCTACGCATGTTCATTGGTGCGGCCGATTTCTTCGGAATTTCTGACCCTGAGGGGGCCTGCCGTGAATATCTACGCATGTTCCCTGTTGTAGGCGAATTTCAGCTACACACCAGCATCCGGGCAGGCCCAGAAACGCCCGACTTGAGAAAGGTTCCACCTTGAGCAATATCGCCCGTCTCCTGGACCCGCAGGAAGCCCGCGCCCGGATGGTTCGCGGAGAGATCTCCTCGCCGGTTCGCAAAAAGCGTCGTGACGCAGGCTTCTCCCTGATCGAAATCATGGCCGGCATGGCCATCATCGCGATCCTGGCGCTGGCCATCCTGCCGCAGTTCTCGAAGTACTTCGAGCGCGCCGCCGTGCAGAACCTCTCCGGCACGGTCTCCGACGTCGCCCTGACCGTCGAGTCCGACTACTCGCTGTCCGGTAAGGCCAAGTACGTTGCAGCCAACGTGACCGCCTCCATCGCAGCATCCAACCTCGGCGCTGCGGCAGTCACGTCCACCATCGACGCCAACGGCTACGGCTACGTGCTGAAGGCGACCAGCCCTGACGTGACCAACTACTGCGTCAAGTACACCAGCCAGGGCACCGCGGCTGGCCTGTCGGTCACGCCGAAGGCCACACCCGCCACCGTCTGCCCGTAAGACAGCCAGTACCACGCGGCCGGGAACTCCATGTTCCCGGCCGCTAACGGCTCACACCAGCTTCAGCGAAAGGCCCACCATGTCGGCGCACGAACCCTCCACGGAAAGCACTTTGCCTGAGGCCGTCGCAAGCATCGGTGCGTCCCTGCTGAAGACGCTGCCTTCACGCCGTTGGGTTCACGACCGCCACGCCGCCGTCTGGGGAGACATCGAATCCTTCGAATCCATCGACGCCGGGCTCACGGCCCCGAGGACCATCGACTTCGCGGAGATGACCGCATGAACGGCGCGTGGGCAGGAAACCGTTTCTTCCGTCGGTTCATGAAGCAGGACAAAGGCTCGATCATCCTCGAGGGCGTCATCAGCCTCGGCATCATAGCAATGCTCACGCTCGGTTACACCAGCGTGAGCACCAACGCCAGCATCACCCAACGTACCGCGGTCAACGATTCGATCGCGGCCCAGGCAGCCCAGGACGCCCTGGAGAAGGCCAAGGCCACCAACTGGGCTAACGTCGGCACCGACGTAGCCTCCACTGTTGCGCTGCCTTCGGGAGTGGACAAGATCACCGGCGGGTCACTGCCGGCCAACGCGGGCACGTCGACGGTCCGCGGGCTGGAGCTCAACGTCCGCAACGCTGTCGGCTGGCAGAAAAAGCCGGCCGGACCCTCAGACTTCGGCACCAAGCTGGTGATGGTTGAGGTCTCCTGGCAGGACGTCACCGGCGACGCCACGACAGCCCACAAGAAGTCCCAGCAGGTCCTGATCACTCCCGGCATCGGCGAGGCAGTCCCGGCCGGGATCCGGGGTTCGGTGGAGGTGGCCCCGGTCATCCCAACCCCGACCCCTTCACCCACCCCCACGCCTACGCCCACGCCTACACCCACTCCCACGCCGACGCCTCCTCCGGCGCCTGTGTCCCCATTCGTAGATGTGCCGGTCACCCACACGTTCTTCACCGAGATCCTCTGGATGTACACCAACGGCATCAGCACCGGCTGGGTAGAGCCCAACGGAACACGGACCTACCGGCCAACAGAGGGAACCAACCGCGACCAGATTGCGGCTTTCATTTACCGCCAGTTCGGATCGCCGGCCTACAGTGCGCCCGGCACCTCACCGTTCACTGACCTGAACACGGGCAGCGCGTTCTACAAGGAGATCACCTACCTCGTGTCCAAGGGCATCCTGCCCTGGGATACGGCAACCTTCTCGGCAGGCACCCTGGTCAACCGCACGGAAATGGCTGTCCTGATGTACCGCATGGCCGGCCGGCCCGCTTACACGCCACCGGCGACCTCTCCGTTCACCGACGTCAAGACGACCGACGCCTATTACAAGGAAATGGCGTGGATGAAGTCCACCAACATCTCCGGCGGATGGGCAGACGGCACCTACCGTCCCAGCAGTTCGGTCAACCGTGACGCGATGGCCGCCTTCTTCTACCGCTACAACGCCCAGTTCGGCAGCACCGTGCCGGCGAAAAACTACACAGACATCGACAACAAATACGAGGCCATCAACGGCCCGGCCCTCCTCGGCGCCCCCTCCGCAGCAGAAGTCACCGGACTGGTCCGCGGCGGCAAATACCGTTGCTACGCCAACGGCTGCATCCTGTGGTCCCCGGCCACCGGCGCTGCCGTGAGTATGACCGGCCCGGTCCGCACGCTCTGGGGCTCACTGGGGTTCGAATCCGGCTGGCTCGGCTACCCGACCTCCGATCTGATCACCGGGCTGAAAGGCGGTGGCCAGTTTCAGACCTTCGAAGGCGGCAGTATCGTCTGGTCATCTGGTACGGGAGCCCAGACCATCGGTGGCGGCATCAGGACCGGCTGGGTGAACGCGGGCGCCCAGGACAGCTTCCTTGGCTACCCGACCAGTGGGGAGATTGCCCTCCGCGACGGCGGCAGGAAGCAGAACTTCCAGGGCGGGTACATGTACTGGACCCCGGCCTACGGAGCAGTCATTGTCTTCGGCGGAATCGGCAACACCTGGATGGGCCTCGGCGCCGAAAACAGCAAGTTCGGCTACCCGAAAAACACCGAGTACATCTGGAACGGCATGCCCCGCGTTGACTACGAGAACGGCTACATTCTGTGGAAAAACGGAACGGTGGAACTTCACTGATGCGCGACTGGATGAAGAACCGCTTCGAAGACATGCGCCGGAAAGGCGTCCGGGACAAAGGCTTTGTCCTCATTTCCACCATCATGCTGTTCGTGATGGTCAGCGGAACGGTGTACTGGCTGATCTCGAGCACCCAGCGGACGATCAAGAGCTCCGTGCAGACGAGCGACTTCGTCCAGTCCGGGCAGCTGGCCGACCTAGCCATCCAGGACGCCATGTATCAGCTCAACGAGGCCAAGCCGGCAACCCTGCCAGCCAAGGCCGCCCCGCGCCAGGGAGGTACCGTCGACGACGGCGCCTGGGAATGGTACGCGGACCCCGTGACCATGGGCGACGGCGGCAAAATCACCGTCCTGCACGCAACCGGCACCTTCCGCGGAACCATCCGCAAAGTCCAGGCCACCGCCCAAGGCTCGCGGGTAGGCGGCTTCAAGGTCGAAACTGATGACTCCATCACCTACCAGGTGGCACCGTCCACGGCGTTCACCCACACCCTGGTCGGTACGTCGGTCACCGCCCAGAACGGCATCGGCGGGGCGGACCCCTTCATCACCGGGTCGATCGGCCTGCTCGGCTCGGCCCTGGATGTGAAGGCTGCCGCCGGCACCACCTCCAAAGCCAATGTTGACTTCTTCCAGTACGGGCCCAAGGCGACGTCCCTGACCGTCGCCGACGGCGTCCGCGCCCCGGCCGGACTGTCCCTGGATCCCCAGTTCATCACCGACAACATGGCCAGCTGCGGCGGCGCCACGCCGGCGGCATGGAAGGCATCCCAGAACGGCGGCGTCCTGACCGCCAGCAGCCCCGGCAACGTCGGCTGCTACGCCTCCATGGACTTCGATGTCCCCACCGTCATCCAGGGCAGCGGATCCTTCAACGCTTACGTCAGCGGCGGGGTCACGGTCCGGCAGAACATCAGCGCATCAACCGGAACGGGACTGAACATCTACACCAACGGCAACCTCGGGTTCCCGACCGAGGAAGCCAGCGGCTCCTCACTGACGGTGCGGAACCTGTTCGTGTACGCACCGAAAGGCGTGTGCAGCACCACGACCACCGCGGCAGGCGGCTTCCGGTCGCTAACCAAGAGCCTGGACTTCTCCGGGTCATTGGCCTGCAAAACCGTCAAGGTCGCAGGGACCTTCCGCCAGGGGGACACCCTGGACACCAAATATCCCGGCAAAAAGGGTCCCATCCTTCCCACCGGTGACGACATCTTCGACAACACCGTCTGGTACCTCGCCGACTACCAGCAGCCTGCCGGGTCACGTACCCCGTAAGCGGACCGACGCCCACCGTCGAAAAACCCATCTGCCGCACACAGGAAAGGTATGGCCTTG
Organism: Arthrobacter sp. UYCo732; assembly: GCF_040547265.1. NCBI lineage: Bacteria > Bacillati > Actinomycetota > Actinomycetes > Micrococcales > Micrococcaceae > Arthrobacter > Arthrobacter sp. UYCo732. The sequence goes on from NZ_JBEPPJ010000002.1 coordinate 22,844, forward strand.
AAAAATTTGATTGACCGGTACAAGAAGCGCCGCCGCGATGCAGGCATGGGCATCGTTGACGCCGTCGTGGGTATCGGCCTGGCCGCCGTCATTATCGGCGGACCCATCGTCTACTTCACCACCGTCAACAACGCCGCCGCCGGCGGCGCCTCCACCCAGTCCCAGAACACTGCCATCTCCGAGGCTCTGGACCGGGCGGTCGCCAACATCCAGGCGTCCAACACCATCGCCTACGCCGGCCCCAACGAACTCGTCACCCGATCGATGGAGATCGAGGAGGGCAAGGCCGACGTGCCCGTCGTGACCCGCTGGCTCGTCAACGGCACCACGCTGTACCGCCAGACCTGGAGCGGCCCCGGTGCCGGCGCGACCGAGGCTGCCGCCTACAACCGGACCACGGCTGTCTCCAACACGTCCGTGACCTCAACAGTCGTTGATGACCTGAAGCTGGACGGGGACCTGTTCTCCTACACCGACAAGGACGGCACCCTCATTGACGTCAAGGCTCCCAAGGATGCCCTGACCGAAACCGGCCGGACCAACCCTGCCGACAGCAAGCGGACCTACGACATTGCTCTGGTGAACCTGGCGATCAAGGCCGGAACCACCGCCAACGGCGGCAGGACCGGTGTCGTGGAAGCCAAGACGTCCGCCGCGCCGCGCAGCGTCTCTGGCAAGGCAACAGGCCTCGATACGACTCCTCCGATGTGCCCGGCGGTCTCCATCAGCACCGACGCTGCAGGGAAACCCGTCGTGACCTGGTCGACCCTCGCCGGTTACACCAGCTACCAGATTCTGCGCAACGGAACCCAGGTCGCTGTCGTCACGGCCGCAGCCTCAGACACCCAGAAGTCCTGGACCGATGCAGCCGTCACAGCCGGACCCGCCGAGGTCGTCCAGTACCGGGTGCACGCCCGCAACGCCGACGGCACCGTCGCCAGCATTTCCTGCATGCCCAAGGCATGGTCCCCGCAGATCGACGCCCCCGTGTTCAAGAACTCCACGGTACTGCCGACCGCCGACCAGGCCCACGAATGGACCGACGGCGTGGACAAGGCCCTTGCCCTGAAGAAACCGCGGATCGTCCTCAAGTGGGCCGCCGTGGCAGGTGCGACCAGCTACGAGCTCAAGTACCGGGAACTGGACCCGACGACCGGCAACCCGCTGACCCCCGGCTTCACCGCCGTGGCCGTCGGACTGCCCGCGGCCACCACCACATTCACCTGGGATGAAGGCGGCTGGGCATCCTCGTACGAGTGGTTCATCAAAGCCAACGCCGGCGCCGGGCAGGGCCAGTCGGCCGAGTCCGCCCACATCGTCACCCTTACTCACCCGCCTGCACCGCAAAATGTGAAGATCTCACCGCAGTACGGAACGGGCGCTACCCGCCTGACGCACGGGACCAACGTCGTCACCTGGGATGCCTCGCCGACGGCGGTGTCCTACGACGTGTGGAAGTACGTCAGCGGCAACTCCGGCCCGGTCACCTTCATGACGAATGTGATGGCCTCCTCAGCCCGGACCTTCTCGGAATCCGTCCCGTACGGAACGACCACCACCTACTACATCGCTGCCATCAACGACGGGCCCCGCGGCAACAGCAGCGGCAAGGCCTCCTCAGCCAACCCCGAAGCCGGGGTCACCAGCGCAACGGGGCTGATGCCGACCGTCTCCTACAAGGCACCGGCAGGCGGGGGCGCAGTCATCTCGACCATGGCGTTCGCCGGGAACACCCCGGTGAGCTTCGAGCGGGCCGCCTCCACCACTCCGGGGGCCCCTGACCCGAAGCCGGCCACGCAGCTGCAGTTCCCGCCGGTCCCGGATGAGGACAAGTCCCGGGACTACGACGGCTACAACCAGCTCGTCTGGAACCCGACGCTCTCGGCCACGGGCTACCAGGTCGCACGGTTCGACAAATCCGGCGCCAAGACCTGCCTGACTCAGGTGTGCGGGACCTCCGCCGCCGGCGGGATCCAGGCGACCACACTGAAGGACAACGCCGCCCAGGGCACCCAGTCCGACTACGCGGTCATCGCCTACAACGCCACCGGCCTGAGCGTGGAGTTCTCCGCCAAGGAAACCCTCACGCAGCGGCCCGCAGCCCCCGCCCTGGAAGTTGTCCGCGCTCCGAGCCTCACGGACCGGTCCGCCGACTTCCGGGTCGTGCAGAACGCCGACGCCGGCAACACCGGGCCGAACCGTTTCTGCACCGCCGCCACCTGCGAATACGACCTGTACAAGAGCACGACCAAGATCGTCAGCACTGACCACACCCAGAGCGGCGCGAACGTGAACTGGACAGGCGCTGACAGCCCGGACGGCTCCACGACAACCTTCACGGCCAAGTCCAAGAACGAGGCGGTCACCAACGGCGGCTACAGCGATGCCACCACCACAACGGTCAAGACCTACCCGGGCAAGTTCTCTGTCCGCGGTGAGATCGGCGACGCCGGCGGAGGACAGCAGGCACGGTACAGGCTCAATGTCACCAACATTGACCTGGGCGCCATGTCCAACGGTGCGACCACTGTCCGCTGGGGCAGCGTCCCCGGCGGCAGCAACGTCAAGGTGGTCCGCAACTCCCTGGGCGGTGACACGGTCAGCCCCAACGGGGACGCATCCGGCCTGTCTCGCAGCGCCGTGCGCATCAACACGTACACGAACGGTGCCGCCGGAGTCTGGGATGACCTCGCCTCGCCCGGTGCCATTTTCCAGTACACGGTGACAGCGACAGCCGACAACGGACTGGCCCGCGAGATCAAGTCCCAGCCCATCATCACCCCGGCCGACACCGCCAAGGCAGGCGTCATGATCTCGACGTGCTCCGGCACGGATACCCGCCAGTTCAGTGCCGCCCAGGTTGGCAACACCGCCGACGGTTCCTTCTACCGGGGTGCTTACTCGAACAAGTACGGCAGCCAGGTCATTGGCACCAAGATGGTCAACGACGGGCAGAATGCCAACACCCTGGACGGGTCGGCCCGGTATGGCTTCTCCCGCGGGACTGACTACTACGGAATCCAGAGCCAGGGCGACAACTACTACAGCCCGAAGAACTTCTACTACACCGGATGGGCTTACCACCTGGACGGCCAATGGGGAGGCAATTCGATGGCTGCAGGGCTGGGTATCCCGTACTACCAGGGCGCGACGTCCGGCTTCGACGTGGTCACCCGCGGCATCACCTTCGACCTGACCAACACGGACACCGGCCAGCTCCAGAAGTACGTCCAGCCGGACTCAAAGTACATCACCCCGACCAACCAAGTCATCGCCACCTACCAGGACGGCTGCGCCGGCGGCGGCCAGACCGGTCACAACCTGATTGAGCCGAGGGACGCCTGCTACTCCTTCGATGGCACCAACTGCTCCACCGTCCAGTGGTGGAACCGGCCCAAGTGGATCAGCGGGTAGTGCGAGCCGCCCGTCGTGAACTTCAAGGCATAGGAAGATCATGAAGCAAATCACCGCACCGCCACTGCGCAGCCGCCGTGTGATGGCCCTGATCGTCGGCATCGCCGCGGTCCTGGCCATCGCCGGCGGCTTCGCCGTCTTCCTGGCCACTCACGGATCGAACCAGCCACGCGCCTCGGAGATCCCGCGGTACGTCCCGGCCGACGCCGACACGGTTGTCGTGGCGCCGTACACGGCGTCCTGGTGGTCAAAGGTGGGCGCGATGGCACCCCAGGAGCTCATGCTGCCGCCGGCCCAGACCGGGGACGCCCTCCCGATTGAGAACATCGGGTATTCCCGCAGCCCTGACATCGCCGAGCGCGAAGTCGCCAACACCGGGCCCCTGCGCATCTTCTACGTCGAAGCCCCCAGCGACTCCGAAGCGGCGACGGTCCAGCAATGGCTCGACAACGCCCCGGGGTACGACTACCGGACCGTCCACCGTCACGGTCGCGTTCTGGCGGTCACTCCGGTCTGGGTCACCGACTATCCAGCACCGTCCCAGAGCATTACCGCAAGCAGCGCGTTCACCGCCGACGTCACGGATTCCCAGGCCTCCATGTGGTTCAGCCCCGAACGTGAGGTCACCACCCTGACCGGGGGAGCCGACACCGAAGCAGCCAAGGCGCTCCGGTCCACGCTCGAGCACGGATTCGGTTTCGCAGCCGGAACTGCCTGGACAGGAACAAGCAAGGACGGAGACTCCTGGGAGGGCTCCTTCCCCGTCGGCGGCGTCCGGACCGAACAGGTTGACTTCGCCAAAGCCTCCAGCGCCCTGATGGAAACCCGCAAGGTCCTGGCGCAGGCAACAGGCCCGCTGGGGAAGAACTCACAGACCTCCTACCAGGTCACCGACCCGGGACCCAGTGCCGTGCTGGCCGCCGCATCGATCAAGATCGATGGCAAGGACGGCGCGCTCGGCGTCTCCGGGCAGCCGGCGGCCGTCAAGGCCGTGCCGGGCGCGAGCCTCACCGCGGTCGTCGACGTCACGGCGTGGAACCGGGCAGCATCAGGGGACGTTTCGGAGACGGAGAGCATCCTGACCCGGGCGATGTCGGCCAGCGGGGATCAGATGAACATGGAATTTACGTACGCACCTACCACGAAATGAGAGACGAGTGTTGACGGTTTGCACTCCGGCGTGTAACGTCACGAGCATGAAGAAGAATTTGAAGCGCCTTATGGCCGGAATCGGGACCACGGCCCTGCTCGGCGGTGCCCTGTTCGCCGGTGCGGGCGCGGCCTCTGCTGCGAACTGCCCCGCGGGCCAGCACTGGAACGACTTCGGTGGGGGCCAGGGCTACTGCTCGCCCGACTCCAGCGGTGGTGGAACCGGCGGCAATACCGGCGGCAACCTCGGCGGAAACGGCACCCCCGGTTACGGCACGCCCATCGCCCCGCCGGCACCTGTCTATGTGGCCCCGGTGCCGGACCGCGCGCCGCCGCCCGTATATGTGCCACCGGCCCCCGTCTATGTGGCTCCGCCGGTGTACGTTCCTCCGGCGCCCGCCTACCAGGCCCCGGCAGCGCCGACCAACAGGGCACCCGCCAACTCGGGCTCGGGATACGTCGCCCCCGCAACCGGTGGCGGCTACGTCCCGGCACAGTCAGCTCCTGCAGGTGGCGGCTTCGTCGCCTCCGCCCCTTCGTACGTGAGCCCTAGCACCGGTGTGGCAGTAACCCAGACCGCTGAAGGTGCCTGGGTGGACGCAGCTACCGGCGCTCCCGTTGACGCCTCCGTGGCCGGCGAGGCAAGCGCGGCCAAGGTTGATGCCGAAGCGTCGGCCGCAGCTGCTGCAACCGCGGCCAAGGAAGCCGAAGTCAAGGCTGCTGCCGCCCAGGCGGCCATGAAGCAGTCGGTCAAGGATGCCGTCGCCAAGGCGTGGTCCAGCCGCTAGGCAGGCCTGTCCGGATAGCCCCGTCGCAGAATGTTGCGGCGGGGCTTTTTCGTCGCCTAAGTGGCTTGGTGCGTTTGGCTTTAAACGGCTAGACTGTTACGGTAAACGATTTTCCGCGACGCACCCACTGGAGTCCCATGACCACCGCTACCGCCACCACTGCCAGCCCGCTGGCGACCTTCCAGGAGGGCCGGAACGCGATCCTCACCTCCATCCTGGGATCCGTCGCAGGCCTAGAAGGATCGGTGCTTGAATTCCAGAACGCCCACGAAGGCGAAGTCCGTGCGGTCCGCTTCGAGCTCAGCGAGGCGGTCCGCGAACAGAAACGGCTGGAATCGCTGGTGGGGGACCAGGCCCTGGAACTGGACTCAGCCCGCAAACACATCTGCGCGGTCCCGGCCCCGGCAACTGACAGCTTCGGGTTTGACCTGGAGGTGCCGGCACCTGCCGCTGCTGACCCGGCTCCGGCTCCGGCTCCGGCTCCGGAGGGAGAAGACACGACGCCCACGGCTGCCGTCACGGAGACTGACGCGACGGACCGCACCATCGAGGAACTCCGTTCCGGCATGGAGGAGCTCCGCCGCACCAATGAGACGCTCTCCGCCGACCTTCGGGCGGAGCAGGGCACCACCGCCGATCTCCGGCTGAAGCTGGAAGAACGTGACAGGCGGATCGAAACTCTGCAGGATGAGTCCGCCGCCGCGGGAAGGAACCTGACCGCAGCGGAAGAAAAGCACCAGGACTACGCCCGGGACGCAGAGAAGTCCTTCGACGAGCGGCTCGCAACGGGTGTCCGCACTGCTCAGAACGGTGTCCGCGCCGAAGCAGTCAGGATCATCGAAGCGATCGCCGCTGACAACCCGGACCTGGCCGAAGCCGCAGACCTGTTCACCGTGGCCTTCCCGGCCGAGACGGACGCAGCCCCGGAAGCGCACGCCCCGGTGCCTGTGCGTGCCTCTGTGGTCGACGTCCCCGACGAGGCTCCGGCGGCCGCCGGCGACGTCTTCCAAGGCATCCAGACGGCGGAGCAGGAAGCGCCAACCGCCGCTGCCTCCGAGGACGACTTCCTCCAGGCCCTCCCGACGGACGACGCTGACGGCGTCCCGGAGCCGCTCACGCAGAACTACCTGCCGGCCCCGGACCTGACAGACGACGCCATCCTTGACCCGAACTTCTTCGACACCCCGCCGGCCCTGGGTGACGTGGCCTTCGACGCCCCGGCACCCGAAGAGAAGCAGGCTGAAGCCCCTAAGCCCGGCTACGGGCTCTTCGGACGCAAAAAGGAAGACTCGAACGCCTAGGATTCGATCCGAAAAAGAAGGCCCCGGCAGGATAATCTGCCGGGGCTTTCTGCTGTTCTGAACCAGTTAGGCTCGGCCGCCCATGTTGGACAGCTGTCGGGACTGGGACGCGGCCAGGGCAGCGCCCTTCAGCGGCCGGCCGTTCTCGTCCAAGCCCGAGTCGCCCATTAGGTTTGCCATCGGGTCCTTCATTGCGGCCCGGCGGGTGGCGACGTCGTCCTGGTCCTCAGGGGTTTCGAAAGCGTCCTCGAGCTGGGCCATCTGCGCCTTTGTCGGTTCCGGCTGTGTCGTCTTGGGTACGCCTAGCTTTTCCAGCCAGGCCCGGTACTCCGTGACGGTGGCGAAATAGGACTTGAAGACCGAGGGCTCATCACCCTCAGGCTCCGTGGAGCCTACGCCGCGGGAGGCGCCGCTGTCCGTCCGGACATTGTCCGGGACCAACGGGACCCGGTCCGGATCGGAGAAGACCAGCCGGCGGTTACCTTCGGTGGGCTTGGCGCCCATGAGCAGCTTGTGGTGCAGGTTGGTCCGCAGAGCAGGTTCGATGCCGGTGTTCGCCGAGGCGACCTGCGTGGCGAGCATCAGAAAGACACCGGTGAAGCGGAGCTCGGCGGCCACACGCTTGATGCCGTTCTTCAGAATTTCCTTGAACAGGTTCGTCCGGTTTGCGTCGGCGGCCATGTCCTTGAGTAGCTGGGGTGCGTCCTTGCCGGCTTTGGGTACCGCTTCCAGTGCGAACAGGCCCGTGAGCTCATCGACGATCACGATGAGCGGCTTCAGGGCCGCCGACTTGGGCAGGTCCTTCCAGTCGTTGAACCCGTGGCTCTTGATGTAGGTCGAGCGCCTTTCGCCTTCCTCCATGATGAGCCGGATTGCGACCGCGGACTGTGCCGGCGATGCGCACCCCCAGCCGCCCGGGCGGACGAATTCCTTGCACCATTCGAAGTCGGCACTCTTGGTTGGAAGGTCGATGATGGCCAGTTCAGCGCCCTTGGCCAGCCAGGTGGCGAGGTAGCAGTTGAGCAAGACAGTTTTGCCACCGCCTGAAATTCCACCCAGCTGAGCGTGCGCACCCGCGTTCATGTCCAGAGCAAATGTCTCACCAATGGTCTCGCCGGCCGGCGGAAGCTTCATGCCCAGCGGGATCTTGAAGGTCTCCTTCTTGGTGTGGTCAAACTTGACCACGGAGTCCATCGGGGTCGGAATCATGCCCGGAAATGTCGGGGGAGCGGACGGGATGATGGACGCTGTGAGCTTCTGGGCGTTCACCGCCACGTACCAGCCGTCGCGGCCGACGACGCCGGTGGCTACCTCTTCAAGCTTCGAATCGTGCTTGGAGGGCATGTAGGTGCGCGGAAGTTCCAGATCGAAGCCGCCGTCGCGGCGCGGGGCCACCTGCACCTCCCAGGGCTTCACACCGAGGGCCAGGGCCGCTGCGCCACGGCAGCGGGCGGTTTCCGGGCTCAGCTGGGTCAGGACGGCCTTCCCGAGAAAGGGTTCGAACTTAGTCATCTCCCATCCGTCCCCGTGCTGGTCAGCGAGCTTCACGGCCATTTTCTCACCGTCGGTCGGCTTCACGGACCGGGGGAGGCGGACTTCCTGAGTCTTGGACTTCTCGTTCTGGCGGATCTCAGTGACGGTCACCTGGCGGGTGGCCACGGCGTAGCCGTCGACGATGGAGTCAACCTCGAACCCTTCACCGTGAGCCTCGGTGATCTTCTTCATCAACGGTGCCATGTGCCGGTTCGGGTCGAATTTCTCGGGCAGCTTCACCCGGATTCGCTCAGTGCTGGAAGCCACGCTGTGGGGCCTTTCATGTAGCCAATGTCTCTACCCCCAAACATGCGTAGAGGACACGGCCTATGGCAGCTGGTACGAAGTCGGCAGGATCCCCTCCACACATACGATGAATAGATGACTGATGACACGCGACCGCCGCACAGGTTTCTCACCGTTGAGCAGACGGCCGACGAGTTGAACGTTGGCGTGCCCCTGATCCGGGCCATCATCAAATCCGGGGACCTGCGCGGAATCCAGGTGGGAAGCCGCGGCGTCTGGCGGATCGGCCGGGACGACATCGAAACGTACATCGCCCAGGCGTACGAGCGGACCGCTGAAAAGATCGCCCGCGGCGAGTTCAGCGAAGCAGACTCCGCGGAGACCTGATGGGCAGGGACATTGGCTCGCCGGAGTGGGTTCTCATGTACCGGCAGGGCCTGACCGCCGGCCGGATTTCACAGCTTTGCCGGGTCAACGTGCAGCAGGTCAACCGGGCCATCGCCCGTGCCCGGCGCAACGACCCTGGAATCGTGCAGGAGCACCTGCGTAAGGCTCCGCCGGCCGCCGCTGTCACCGAGCGCTGGAAGGCCCGCTGCGAGGAGCTCACGGCTTTCATGGCCGCCAATGGCAGGCCACCGTTTGCGGCCGCCCAGGCGCCGGAGGAGACAAGCCTGGGGCGATGGCTGGAGCGGCAGCGTGCAGCAGCCGGCAAAGGTGAACTGGATGAAGAGCACAGGCGCGCACTGGATGCCGTGGGGGATTGGAGGACGCCTCCCCGGGTTCAGCTGGAAGCGCGCCGCTGGCGCCAGAGGCTGGAAGAACTGGCCAGGTTCGCAATGGTTGAGGGCCGCCTGCCGTCGCACCGGACACCCCGAACCGACACTGAGCGTGTCCTCGGAAACTGGCTGCACGGCCAACGGCGGCGGGCCAGTCGCGGAGACATCACGGCCGGGCATCTGCAGGCCCTGCAGGACGCTGTCCCGGGCTGGAACACGTGGAAGACCGGACCGAGGCTGGACGGGAATTCTTCGGCCCGCTAGCCGGCCGGTGCGGCCTTTAGCCGGAAGAGGGGCGGGGGCGGTACCAGTCGGCGAAGGCGGCCAGCTCCGACTCCAAGAGCCGGGTATCCCCGAGAGCGTCCACCGGGCGCTTGTTGCCGGCGGAGCGCATCGGGGTGATCATCCAGGCAGCGAACACATTATGGGGGACTGCCAAGTCCATCGCGCGGCCGAAGATCGCTACGGCCGCGGGGTCCGGAAGCCCCTCCCGGAACTGGAAACCGGGGCAGAACACCCCGTCACCAATAAACACCCGGATGAGCTGCCGCATCAGCGGGGCCGGGTTCCCGGTGAGCTCAAAGAAGCGTGCCTCCACGGCCAGATCCGGCAAGGTGAATTCGTCCCGAATCCGATCCCAGACGGCGTCACCGACGGCCGGCCAGAACCGCTCAGCCTTCACATTCAATGCAGTACGCGTGGCCGTTCTTCTCTCGCGCAACCTGGGACCGGTGCCGGACCAGGAAGCAGGAGTAGCAGGTGAATTCGTCGTCTGCCTGAGGAATGACCTGGACGATCAGCTCTTCGGCGATGAATTCGCCGCCGGGAACCTCAAGATCAAGACCATCGGCCTGGTCCAGTTCCAGGACGACGCTGCGGGCATCCGGGGCGTTAGCGGACTGGAGTGCTTCCAGAGAGTTGTGCTGGGATTCTTTGACGTCGGAGCGGAGCTCGTCGTAGTCGGTTGCCACGGGGGTACTTCTCGTTTCTTCTGGTTGGTGTGGGTTCGACATGCAACGTACCGGATGCCGGGGGTATTCCATAGTCACGGGCCAGTGGGATTTATCATGCTTCATCGTCCGTCCACTTGGCCCAAGGGGCAGTCGCCGGCCGAACCCAGAGATCTCCGACCGTGCCGCCACGCTCCCGGAATCTACGCATGTTCTCAGAAGGGGAATCATCCGCTTTTGAGAGGAACATGCAGTGACCGAAATACACCGCCAGGGCATGGGTGCCCGGGCTTTCTGGAAGACGGTCCGGTCGCAAGCCGGCGCGTTCGACCTGCCATCCATCATCACCGGCGTCGTCGTGGTTGGCATCCTTGCCGCCGGCGTACTCGCGGCCATCTTCGGGGTCATCCCGTTCTCCCAGGACAAGGCGGCGCAGCAGGACCTTGATACCGTACGGACGGCCGAGGGGGTTGCCAAAGCCCAGCTGGGTGGCTTCAAAGACAAGAACGGACTCCTCACAGGCGGACTGATTTCCGGGGACCGCGCTTCTGTCGGCGTTGGCACCGACGCCGCCGGCAGTTGCTACGTCGGCATCAGCAAATCTGCTACCGGCAAGGTGTACTTCAACTCGGACCGGACAACCCAGTCGGCACTCCTGACCGCAGGTTTGGACACCGGCTGCATCGATGCCGCCACCCGTGACGCGATTATCGCCGGAATCGGCGGCCTCGGATCCGGACCGGTGGCCGGCGGCCCCATCGACACAGACGGTGACGGTATCCCGGACAGCGAGGATCCCACACCCAACGGTGAGGGTGGCTCTACCTTCCGGGCGGCGAACACGTGGTCCGAGCGCAAGGTCACCAACCTCTACCCAGATCCCGGTTTCAAGAAGGGCATCACAGGGTGGACCGCTGACAACATCATGGGATACAGCGATAACGCGGCAACCGCTGTCGGTTACGCATTCGGCGGATACAACGGGGACGCGGGACAACTTGAAATAACCGCCACCGGCAGTGCAGGCCATAACCGCGCCACTGTCTACTTCCCCATCGATGTCGCCACTATGAGCGCCTTCTCCTTCCACATCAGCACACCTGACGGTGCCTGGGGTTCACCTTCTTACTGGAGCGCCGGTGTGATCACCACCGACAAGTCAGGTGTCCCTACCGGGGCTGGCAGCGCTGGACCAATATCTGATGCTGGTGTCCTGGGTGCGAACGAGTGGGAGCGGATTGACTACGTAAACAACTTCGTTGCGCCTGTGGATACTTCCACCACCAACACTTACCTGATAATTCAGGCGGGCGTGCCTGACGGGAAGTCAGTTACGATGCATGTCGATCGGGTGTTCGTCGCCGGCACCCCCTGCCAGTGGAACTGCTCAGCGCCGGACGCACCGTCTGTTTCAGGCTATGAGCCGAACTTCGACGGGTCCTACCTCTCAAATGCGAACTGGATTTACTCCTGGACCGGTGCAGAAAACGCCTCCCCGAGCCAGGCTGTTGCCGCACGTCGTATCGCCTCTCCGGCAACCGCCACAGTCGGAGATACCGTCCAGATCAAGGGTGAGGGTTTTGCCCCTAACTCCTCCGTCACTCCGACTATCTTCTTTGGGGGTGCCCTTGGATGGGACGGGAGGGACTTCGACGGCGGATCTGTCCAGACCGACGGTGCAGGCAACTTCGATACGACGATCGACATCCCGGCCAGCACCCAGCCATGGAACTGGGGAATTGGCGTCGTTGAAGATGAATGGCCGCTCACTGTTACCGCGATGAGGATCAATCCGGCGGGCGCCGTCGGAGTTCCTACGCCCCCTGGCCCGTGGAGCGCCCTGGTGGAAGGCAGCACTGAACAGATCAGCGCACCCGCGGCTGTCACCCTGGACTCCGACTTCACCGTGGTGGGCAGGGGCTACGCCCCCTACACGAGGGTGAACCTGTATGACGACACTTACTGGTCTGACGTTTACGCCTACACCGACATGAACGGCAATTTCACCGTGACGATGAACATTCCCTCGGCCGCGGCTTCACCGGGGGCCGGCGGAATTACGGCAACGGGCAACAGCAGCCACCTGGACATCACCCTCCAGTAATCAACCTTGAAGACCGGCACCCCGGAACCGTTCTGGGGTGCCGGTCTTCTGTCTCACCTGAAGCGTGATGAAACCACGCTAACGTCGCGTACATCTACGCATGTTCTCAATCGGGGAATCATCCGCTTGAGAGGAATTTTGCAGTGACCGAAGTACACAGCCGGGGCAGGACTGCCCGGAATCATTGGAAGGTGCTCCGGTCCCAGGCCGGCGCCTTCGACCTGCCATCCATCATCACTGGCGTCGTCGTGGTCGGCATTCTCGCCGCCGGCGTGCTCGCCGCCATTTTCGGGGTCATCCCGTTCTCCCAGGACAAGGCGGCGCAGCAGGACCTTGACGCGGTCAGGACAGCCCAGGGCGTCGCCAAGTCTCAGCTGGGAGGCTTCAAAAACAAGGCGGGCCTGCTGAGCAACAGTCTCATGGGGGACAGTCCCAGTCTGGGCGTCACTGCGGACGACGATGGCACTTGCTACGTGGGGGTCAGCAAATCGGGAACCGGCAAGGTGTACTTCTCGACGAACAAAGTCACCGAGCCTAAGTTGCTGACCGCCACCACGGACACCGAATGCGTCGATCCGGCGAGCCTCGGCACGATCATCAACGCTATTGGAGGCCTCCCGGCGGCTGGGCCATCTGGAGATCCGACGGCCGCTCCAGGAGGCACCTCAGGCACCCCGACGTCTTATGACTGGGACGGCGACCGTGCTGAAACCAACCAGCGACTTGCCGGCTTTGGCGGAAACTGGGCCCACGAGTTGGGCACGACCGCCGATACCCAGTCAGCCACCGGATCCATCATCCAGGGCGCGCTGGCAGGCCAGCGTATTGGTCTTCTTTCTGAGAACACCGGCTCATATCACGCATGTGGAACCCTTGAATCATCGGGGGAGCTGTACTGCTGGGGTGACAACTGGCGCGGCCAGCTTGGCATCGGAGAGGATCGCACCGAGGAATCCGAACCGGTTAAGGTCATCGGGCTCGACGGCAAGGTCATCAGCCAGGTGATCACCAACGGGTACAACACCTGCGCCATCGCCGACGGCGCTCCATATTGCTGGGGAAGCTACAGTCTGATTTCCGATGACAACGTCGTCGTACCAACTGCGGTGGACACCGCGGGTGTCCTCGCGGGTAAGACCATCACCAAGCTCGTCGGCGGAAACCAGTTCGCCTGCGTCCTGGCCGACGGCACGCCGTACTGCTGGGGTGCGAACAACTCGGGTGAACTTGGCATCGGCACCTACGGTGTGCAGAGCTACACACCCGTCGCCGTCAACACGTCCGGCGCACTTGCGGGCAAGACTATTACTGACCTTGGTGCATCAAACGGCGGGCCGTGCGCGATCGCTGACGGTGCCGCCTTCTGCTGGGGCCGCGGTGACAGCGGGACCATGGGTAACGGCACACGCCTCACGGAAAACCCGCTGCCGGTTGCAGTCCAGGGGCTGGAAGGTATGACCGTCACGGCCATTGCCGGCGGCTACAGCAACACCTGTGCTGTAGCGGACGGAGCCGCCTACTGCTGGGGCAACCGCACCGGGGACTACGCCAACATGGTCGGGGACGGCACGATGCACCCGTATAGCTACGATGCGCCGTACGATTCGAATTACCAGATGGTGCCTCAAGCCGTTGATACCAGCGGGGCACTGTCGGGTAAGACCGTCACGCATGTCGACATGGGCGACAACCACGTCTGCGTCATCGCAAACGAGGCACCGTACTGCTGGGGCACATGGGAATCCACTGATCCAGGGTCCGATGAGTACGGCTACGTCGAGACGTTCTCACCGGTCTCAGTCGGCGGGTCCACCGCAGCTGGCGCAAGGACTGTTGGTCTTTGGACTGAGGGCGGCAGCACGATCTTCAGCTACATCAAAAGCTGATTGAGCGTCGAGAAGCCCCTTGCAGATACTGTCCGGGGCTTCTCGGGGTCCGGCCGGTCCCGGGTGGTATGAACCTGCTCATCCGCAACGGCCAGGCCCTGGTGCAGAATGGGCGTATGTGCGGCAGATACGTGATGTCCAAAGCGACCGGTGACCTCTTGAGCTATTTCGACGCCAAGGAAGTGGAGGGTAGCCCGCCACCGCCGAGCTGGAACGTGGCGCCCACCCAAGCCGTTCCGATCATCGCGGAACGGCTTGATGAGGGCGCTATCGACCGGAGCCTGGTGGTCGCTCGGTGGGGCCTGGTTCCATCGTGGGCGAAAGACATCAAGATCGGCTCCAAGCTCATCAACGCGCGCAGCGAGACCATCCTGGAGAAGCCGTCGTTCCGTTCGGCGGCCGTCAAGCGCCGAGCCCTGATACCGGCAGAAGGCTATTACGAGTGGCAGAAGACCGAGGACGGGAAGAAGATCCCCAACTACCTTTACTCGGAGAAGGCGGACCTGCTCGCCTTCGCCGGCTTGTACGAGTTCTGGCCGGACCCGTCCCTGCCGGAGGATGACCCGGGCCGCTGGCTGCTCACCTGCACCATCCTGACCACGACCGCCCAGGATTCCCTGGGACACGTCCACGAACGCAGCCCGGTCATCATCCCGCCGGACATGTTCGCCGACTGGCTCGACCCCGGCACCACCGATAAGAGCGATGTCCAGCAACTCCTGGACGCCGTCCCGGAACCGGTCCTTACCCCGCGGATCGTCAGTACTCGGGTGAACAGCGTCCGTAACAACGGGCACGAGCTGATCGAACCGGCCGAATGAGCGCCGCCTTCGAGGCCGCCGTCGCGTTCCCTAACGGACTGCTGTGGCTTATGGCCGACGAAGGCCGTCACCTGGACATTCCGGACGTCGATGGTGTTGCCAACTTCTGGACCAGCCCGAACGCGTGGGGAGTGGCGGTGCTGCACGACGCCGACGGGAAGGTGAACGTCACCGTTGGCGCAGGCCGGCCGGATGATCCGGAGCTGATACTGCTCCATGACGGTGTGCTCCACTCCCGGCGCCGGCTGATTGAAATCCAGACTGTCTACCTTGACGGGGTGGCCCGGATCCACACCAGCGCCGAGGACATCGCTGTGGTCATCTGGGGCGACGACCCGGGGCAGCCCGAGCGGCTGCATATCCAATGCTGGGACTTCGTAGGCGAAGTGGCTGCATGAGCGAGGGGCGGGAGGCGTACCACGCCGCAGGCAGGCTGTCCCGGGCGGCACGCGATCTCATGCAATCCGCCGATGAAATCGACCGGCCCTCAGACAGCTACTCCATCGTGGGCAACGTCCTGGATTCGCTCCGGTCCCTGGAGGTAACACTCGGGCAGCTCATGGAGTGGCACCGGGCTGCGGAGGCTGGCCGGCACTTCGAAGAAGACCACGATGAGAGCACCATAGGCATCATGACCGCCGTGACCGAGCTGGACCTGGCGGTGCAGCAGGCGGACGGGCTACAGGAAACCGTCAGCCGCGCCTATGGCGGCAACGCAGTGGTCCGGTGGTTCGACAGTGATCAAGACGATGAAGACACTGCCGATGGTCCTTCAGAGCACCCTGGGAGCTTCAATCGGGAGGACATCATCCAAGACGCCCAGGCGTTGCTGGACCGGCTCGACGACACGGCGCCCACGGAGATGGACGCCATGTTCTACCAGAGCGGCTACGACGCCCTGGAGCTCGCCCTCCGGGACCTCCTGAAGGTTGTGGAACACGGCGACCGCAACAGCTGACCTGTTCAGACCGGTCTGGTGCCGGCCCGGCCGATAGTATCCGGGTATGGCGAATGACACGGCTGAGAATATCGAGCGGTTCCTGTCCCACGCGGCCCTCCTGAAAGGCATCCGGCTCGAGGATTTGGGCGCCGACCCTGACCCGGCCACCATGACCGAGGATGACAGGGAGCAGTTTGAGCTCGAAGACCTTGACGAGCTCGCCCGCCTCAGCACTGCCGAACGTGAGCTGCACCTGCATCAGGCGAAACTCCTTGCCGGCGTCCTGTGGACCGCCTCGGTCATCATGGTCGACAAGCTGTTCGAGGACCTTCAAGCGGTCTCTGAGCTGGAAACGATCACGGAACGCGACATCGACCAGACGTGGATACTGGCCAACCTTCCGGCCCGATTCGCCCATCGGTATGGGCCGATGTTCGTCCGGATGTTCATTGTCGTGACGGCGGACGTCACCGCCACCCTGGCCAGGGAGTGGCGATCACCCGACTGTGTCGCCGGCGAACTGGCCGTCAGATGTCTACTGGATGAGGCCGAAGTCCTCGTGGAAGCCTACGATCTGGACGTCCCTACGCATTGGCGGAGCGACCTGGAGGACGCACTGGTCGAAGACTTCGACTACGACATGCTGTACGACCGCAGCCTGGACGGCTTCGAGGATGACCAGGCGTTTTTGGGCCAGTTCCGCATCACGCCCATACGGTTTGAACAATGGTTCCAGCCCTTCAACCATTCCAGCGTTCCGCCCTACGTGCAGGACTGAACTGCCTGGGGAAACTCTACAAAAACCGAACCTGGTGAGCGCAATAATCCGGTGATCCCAGGGCTCTTTCCGCCTCTCCCCCGGCCATTTTGAAACGCCGATAACGAAGGTTATGTAAACCTGGCGCCGGAAAGGGGCCTGGGCAGGACAAATCAGCCCTGAGTTTCGCATCATTGTGCCAGGAAATTTCGCCGATGTCGACACTGGATTACATGCAGGTGAACGGGCGCCAGGGTAAGCGCGGCTTCCTTCAGATGGCGGCCCCATTTAGGCTCGCGGAGTGAACGAAAAACGAGAAGAGCAGCTCAGATGAACGCCGACGAACTAGGCGACGCAGGCCAGGATATGGAGATGTCTACCAAGGAGGCCGCTGCCTACCTCAGCGGTCCCGTCGGATTCGCCATCAACCAGAAGATCATGTACAACCTGAAGTCTCTGGGCCGTGGGCCGGTCGTGGAGAAACGCGGCCGGAGCCTGGTTTACCGCCGGTCCGCCCTGGATGCCTTTATCCGCGAAAACGGCACGGACCCGATGGCGTGGATGGCCGGGGTGTGGCGGGACATCGCTGACCAGTACGCGGCCGCTACTGCCGACCGTCCTGACCTACAGTCTGAGAAGCTCCTTGAAACACTGAGAAGCCGGGACAAGGACGACTGGGATCCGGACGAGGCCAAATAGGCGCCCCCGGCGGGGAGTTGTCACGCCGCATGCCGGTGTCTTTGGAAATTGTCAGCGGCCGCACATAGCCTCGACAGGTGACCACTCCCCCACAAAAGCTATGCAGCGTCGGCGGTGACAGCTGCACCCCGGCCAGCTGTACGAAGGCGACGTCTGCGGCAAGCACTACAAGCGCATGAAGGACCATGGCCCCTACGAGCTGCTGTGCTCGGTCGGTAAGGAGGACTGCGGACCGCAGACCCGCCTGCATGGGGGAATGTGCCGACACCACCGCTTCTACGCGAATGCACTTCCCTGCATTGAGGCGGACTGCGACGTTGTTCCGACGGCATCTGCAAACAAGTTCGTTGGCGGCAGGTGCCCCATGCACGACCAGAGGTTCAGGAAGGCTAAGCGAGTCGCCGAGGCCGGCGAACAAAAGTGCCGGGTCGGCGTGGACTGCGGTGTCCAGAACAAGCTCTACGAGGGCCTTTGCCGCAAGCACTGGAATCTCCTGGGCACCTACGGCTCTTTTGAACTGCCCGTGTGCATGGAATCGGATTGCGAGGTCACACCGGATACAGACCCGAGCAAGCAGTTCACGGCTGGCCGGTGCAACATGCACTACCTCCGCTTCACCCGGGCGCAGGCACGTGCACGCGAGCTCGGGATCCGACTATGTCCGCACTGCGGCTCCGACATGTCCACGGCACGCCGCAACGCAAAGTACTGCAGCCTGAAATGCACCCAGGATGCGAGCACTGCCCGGAACATTGAGACGATCCGGATCCGTAAACGCATCTCGGAGGCGTTGCGCAAAGCGCAGAAGCTGGAGAACCCCGGAAGCGTACCGTTCACTGTCGCAGATTGGCTGGACCTTGCCGAGCGGCTCGAATACCGCTGTACCTACTGCGGGCGTGTAACCGAGCCGGCGGACCTCCATATGGACCACATCGTTCCCCTGCACAAGACCAGCGCAGGGCCTCACGCCCTCTACAACATCACACCGGCATGCTCGCGCTGCAACACCACAAAGAAACACCGCCCTCTGCTGATTGCCTGGGCCCCGGCCCTCCTGGGCGGTAAACCGCGCTGGGACAAGTCAGCGCCGAGGGGCAAGAAGGAAAACCCGTGGGTGCCGTCCGCTTGGCGGAACCCCAACGGCCCACTCCCCTCCGTCATGGAGGCCGCGCAGTCCTACCCGGAGCTGCTAAGGGCGATCCAGGTAAGTGAGGACTTTTACCTCAAGAAAAATCTGTCTCCTCCGGAGCTGCAGGCTTTAGAAGCCCTCGCCGGCGCGAGGTGAGGTTAGCCACCCCCGGGGTTAAACCCGGGGTGAAGGAGTCTCAATCGTCCGGCTGGGTACTCCAGCCCGCCTATATTCAAGTTCAGACCTCGGGAAGAGGACCTTGATGCGGTGGATACTGCGTCGGTCGGCATGTTCCCGCTGGGACACACGCGACACGCGACAATTTCTGTTTTTGCTTAATCCCGTCACCTGACCTGCCGCGATGGTATTTTCGGAGTATTCGGAAACGAAATCAGTTATTGCAACATTTGCACTACTGAGGCCACCCGGCCCCGATGTCCCGTCGATAAGTGATCGAGCCGTTCCACGGAACGCTGGAGTTCAAAGGACAGTGAGTAATCATGGCAACAACCAACCGACGCGCAGGTCGTCACAGCAAGGGTGAACGTCGACTGATCGGCTTCCGCCTGGCGACCCAAAAAGCAGACCTGGTCCGCGAGCTCGCCGATGCCGAGGGCTATGAGCACGTCAGCGACTGGGTGGCCCACGTGGTGTCTGAACGAATTGATCGGTCGGATCTGAGTAAGATCCGCCATCAGGAGCCGCTCCCCCTCGAGCAGCTTGCTTCATAGTTAAAAAGGAAGGCCCGCACTTGGCGGGCCTTCGAAGATTTGAGACTTACCTTCTGGATTGCTTGGCGGCTGACAGATAGTAAGTCGAGTGGTGGACCTTCACAGGCCGACCATTGTTGTGCTATGAAACCGGTCTTGGCGGGCCGGTCCTTTGTTATCCCTGCGACAGGATCTCCCCGAAAGGATTGTCCCCATCGTACATCAGCACGCGCGCGTGCTGCCAGCCCTACATGAGTCTGGCGTGTCGCGCGAGTCAAACTCCCCTGCCCTCGCCTGGGCTGCGTTGGCTCCCCTCCTTGCCGGCCAGCCCCGCGTTCGTCTCTCCCGCGACGCCGGTAAGACGTATCCGCAGAAGCACGAACGGAACCTCACCGAGGCGCTGCCGTCGGTTCCTGCCGCCGTCCGCATCTTCGGCAAAGACGGCACCTGCTCAGCGATCTTCCTGGACTTCGACTCCTCCGTCGCCGGCACCGACTGGGTCGAGGCTGACGTCCGCGCGCTGCAGACCTGGCTCCACTCCGTAGGCGCCCGCTGGATTGAGGACTACTCCCCCAATGGCGGCCGGCACGTCTATATCCCGCTGGAACAGCGCGTCACGTTCTCCGAAGCGCGTGATCTCGTCGAAGCCCTGGGCAACCGCCACCGGAGTTTGGACAAGACCCCGCACCAGAACCTTCTTCACGGCTGTATGCGCACACCCGGTTCCCCGCATAAGCGCGGCGGCCACCAGCAGCTGGCCATGAGCTTGACCAAGGCCTACGACATTGTGCGCCGCCCGAACAGCCCTGCCGTGTGGGCCGGGATGAACGCTGACCTGGCCGACGAGATCGCCGCGGTCCGCGCCCTGCGTCTGGAGCAGTCCTTCATCCCATCCACAACTGAGGCACCGAAGGCGCAGCAGGTGGCCGGCAGGATGTCCAGGGCGATGCAGCAGCTGGCACTGACCGGCCTCTACGACGTCAACCGGTACGCCACCGACTCGGACGCCCGACAGGCAGTCATCGTCAGTGCTGCGGCCGCCGGGATGGAGCTCGTGGACGTCCAACGCCGGATGTTGCAGGGCATCTGGCCAGGGCTTGCATCTTTCTACGCCCGCTACCCGTCCCGACACCGCGTGCCGGCACTGAAAAGAGACTGGGCAAACGGGGTCGTGTACCTGAACAAAAACCAAGGAAAAACGAGGAAGAAAGACAACGTTCACATATCCCCCACAAGCCAGCCAAATACACAGGCGCAGGGGTTACAGGGGATTTCCGTTTCGACAAATGCCGATGCTGAGCATCGGCACATCAGAACTTGGCGGAATGCGCTGCGGCTAAAGGAACATTCGTACAAAGACTCCCGAACCGGTCTGGCACGGAGAATGGTGCTTAGAGCACTGGGTGAAGCAGCCCATATGACGGCGTCGCGGTTCGTTGAGTTCGGAGACCGTTCCATTGCCGTGGCGACCGGCCTGGATCATACGACGGTCGGTTTCCACCTGAGAGCTCTGCGCAGCGAGAAGGACCCGTTGGTCACTCTGGTGGAACAAGGTCGCGGCACCAAGGGAGACCTCTACATGTTGACTGTCCCGGAAGACGTGAGGCCCGCTGCCGAAGACCTTACCTGGCAGAAAGGCAAGATCCACGCCCTGCGCCCCGTCTTCCGCGAACTAGGACTGCCGGCGGCGTTCGTCTACGAATCATTGGAACAGTCCGCCACTCCCCTGCCGACGATGGAACTCGTTAGGGCCACCAAGCTGTCGCGCACTTCGGTCACTGAAGCACTGGAGGTCTTGGCTGCCTGGAAGATGATTTCCCGGAATGCCGCACGGGAATGGGCTGTTGTGGCCTCGACTTCGCTGAAGGAACTCGCCGAACACTTCGGTGTAATGGAGGCCGTTGCAGCGCAGCTCCACCGTTACAGGATTGAGCGGATTCTCTGGAAAGAATGGCTGTCCAAGAACGTCAGCACCATGGCCGAGCTCCTCTCCCCTGGCGAAGACTACCCATGGGAGATGTTCGAGGGTCCACCGGATGATTGGGCCCTGGCTGACATGGCGTTCACCAGAGCCGGCTAAAGGTCTGCGCCGAAGGTCTGCCCATTTTTGGGCGGCCGCTCCCCCGCTGGCGACCCCGGAACGCAGAGTTCACGGATCGGTGCACGGCGCGCCTCCGTGCGCCGCGTGGTCTGCTCCGGAATCATTGGGAAAGAAGAAGGCCCCGCGTAATCGCAGGGCCTTCGAAGCTAAAGCAGCGGTGGCACCCGCTGGATTGCTGGGACCAGTCTATAGGGGACAGGTCTCGTTCCTGGGTACCTTCACTGCCGGTGTTTCGACCGAGGTCAGGTGCCCTTTCTGTTTTCTGAAGGAGCACTCCCCCGGGCCGGACGCTGAAGTTTTTGTCCACCCCACCCAGGGGCTTTTTTGGCCCCAAAGTGGTACCACACCGACACCATACTAGGACGGTACTGCAGTGATAATCCTCGTAGCCCATCAGAAAGGCGGCGTTGGCAAGTCCACCGTCGCCGTGAACATCGCGGTGCAATTCACGGCCCTCGGAAAAGACGTCATCATCGTCGAGGCTGACCCGACTGTGTTCACGTCCAGCAACTGGGCCAAGGATCGTGAAGACGGGGGCCACTCCCCCATCCAGACGGTCCAGAAGACCGGCAACCTGCGTGCGACGCTCCTTGACCTGGCCAAAAAGTACGACGTCGTCATCGTCGACGCTCCCGGCAAGGACAGCTCAGAGATGCGTACCGCCATGACCGCGGCCGACATGATCTTGGTGCCCATCCAGCCAACCCAGCCGGATCTGGATACGACTCAGGGCCTCGTCGTCACCATCAACCAGGCAAAAGACTTCAACCCGGACCTAAAGGCCCTGGCGGTCTTGAACAGGGTTCCCACCAACGTCTTCTCCGACTCGGTCACCGACGCGCATTCCTACCTGTCCGACTATCCGGAGCTGCGAATCGCAAACACCAGGCTTCACGAGCGCAAGGCATACCAGTCCAGCCTGTCCGAGGGCCTGGGTGTCGTAGAAATGAAAGACTCCAAAGCCAAAGCGGAAATCCAGCTGCTCACGGAAGAGGTGTTGGCATGGCAGTAAACCGGCGGGGTCGTACGGACCTCCAGACCGAAAAGGACATCGAAGCTTTCGCGGCAATGGCTGAAAAGCCACTTGCTGCCGTGCCGGCCCTCACTCCGGAGGAGTCACCCGCTGACCCCTCCCCCACTACAGCAGAACCCCCTGCCCTCAAGACTGCGCCTGAACCGGCGGCAGCCCGGCCTCGCAAGGCAGCCCGCACCACCCCGTCAGTACTGGCCCCTGCCATGGCCGACTGGAAGCGTCGCAACCGGGAGCCAAAGACCGGTGGCATCAACTTCCGGGCCAGCGAATCGCAGCTCGACCTGCTCCGCACCGCAGCCCTGGTTGAGGAAATCAGCCAGCAGAAGGTCCTGGAACGACTCGTCTGGGAGGTCCTGGAAGAGAAATACGGATCCGGGGCCAAGTAGCTCCACTCCCCCAGCAGCCCGGCCCCTCTACGGCGCCGGGCTGTCTCGTTTCTCGATGACGACCCGTGCCGGGCCGTGGTTGCCTGCCCCTCCCCCAGCTGCCGTTTGCCGGCTCCGCCTCAAATCGCCTGACTGGTAACCAGTGCGGTACCGGTGTGGTGCCGGACTGGTTTCACACCGGTGTGCCACCTTCATTCACGGGCCCGATCCCCCTTGACTGCCGTCAATCATCGACCAGCGGTACTGGTGCGGTACTGGTGCGGTACTGGTGTGGTGCCGGTACTGGTGCGGTACTGGTGTGGTGCCGGTACTGGTGTGGGGCCGGTACTGGTGCGGTAGTGATGTGGTGTTGGTCCGGTGTGGTGGCGGTACTGATGTGGTGTTGGTCCGGTGTGGTGGCGGTACTGATGTGGTGCTGGATCGGTGTGGTGGCGGTACTGATGTGGTGCTGGAGCGGTGTGGTGTCGGTACTGGTGCGGTACTGGTGCGGTACTGATGTGGTGCTGGCTTGGTGTGGCATCGGTACTGGTGCGGTACTGATGTGGTTCTGGCTTGGTGTGGGGCCGGTACTGGTGCGGTACTGGTGCGGTACGGATGTGGTGCTGGCTTGGTGTGGCATCGGTACTGGTGCGGTACTGATGTGGTGCTGGCCTTGGTGTGGGGCCGGTACTGGTGCGGTACTGATGTGGTGCTGGCCTTGGTGTGGGGCCGGTACTGGTGCGGTACTGATGTGGTGTTGGTCCCGGTGTGGTGTTGGCACGGTTCCGGTTCTTGGCAGGGCGTCAGTGCCCAGGAGCTGCGGGAGAGTCGGTACCGGTGTGCTGCTGGTGTGGTACTGGTACTACCGAGCTGGGGCGGGTGAAAGCGAGGGTGAATTCAGCTCGAACCAGTCAAAGGACCTGGGCGCAGGCCTAGATTGATTTCCAGACATCGGATTGCGGTCAGGTACTCTGCCGCGTATTTGCAGGGGGATCATTGAGCATCAAGGTCAGTTACCGGACCACGCTGACGTGCGACGGCGGGGGAGCGGGACTCTGCGGGAAAGGGTCTCTGGCGGTCTTCGACTCCCCTACGATGGCTGCGACCATCAGGGCGGCCGTAAAGTCCGGCTGGGTCGTCAGCGACCAGGCCAAATGCCCGTTCTGCTGAAAACCTCTTCCGCCGCTCCATGCAGCGCCGGTGAACCGGGCGCCTGAGAGCCCCTGTGGGTCCTCCGGCGCCCACAATGAGCGGACGCGCCGACATAGTTTCCCAGGGCCTCCGGCGGGCACACAGCGCCGCTGACGATCGATTTACCAGGCGTGCTCGTCGAACGTCTCGCCGATGATTGTGTCGGTGTTCGTTTCGCCCTCGACCAGGAGTCTCGTGAACCGCTCTTCGTGATACCGGTTATCAGACGGGGCAGCCGCACTGGCAAAGCGGACCGCAGCGTTCGTGAACGCCGTCTTCGCCCCATTCTTGATCCACTCAGCATCCCGCCAGTCGTTGGACGGCTTGGACCCCAGCTCCTGCTGCATCTCCACCGCGCGCGAGGTGAAATATCCGGCCAGCCGGCGGGCCCGGACCATCGAGAGGGGAGCGGCGCTGCGCTTCTTGATCTCGGGAACGGTGAACTCATCCAGGTCCGTGGCCAGGAAATCCCCGCGGAGCCGCTGGATGGTCTCCGGATCGGCGTCAGCATTTGACAGCGCAGCGCAGATTTCGGCCTCGCCGACGGCGATCCCGTCGAAGTAGGGGGTCTCGGCCTGTCCACTGGTCTCCCTGGCATTGCGCAGCCTGGCCAGGCTTGCCCGCAGCTGCCGGTCGGCGTCGGCCTGCGGCACCGCGTCCGTGAACCGGTCAGGGTTGCGCTCCGGCACCGGCATGACGCTGTCCAGATGGGCCTCCCAGGGAACAACCCGGTCTGCCTTGAGGTGGAGGGTACCGCCCTGATCCAGTTCCACGGCAACGTTTCCGTTGGCGTCCTTGCCGGCATGGGAGATGGTCCCGAACTCGTTGCCGGTCATCACCCGGGTGCCGGGGGAGTATGCGAACACGTCCTCGGCCTGCTTCAGCAGCCGGAGATGGAGGGACGGGTCTGCATGGCCGGTGGCAGCGAACTGCCCGCCGACGGGAACACCCTTGGGCTGCCGGGTTGCACTCACAGTTCATCCCTTTCGAGGCCGTAGACGGCGTCCTCAATATCCTCGTTCTGCAAATCGAGGAGGATCCTGCCCAGTCGGTAGCCGGCGTCCTCCGGCCGGAGCGTGCCTGGCTCCTGGCTCTCGGTGACCACATAGCGGTCCACGGCGAGCCGGACGAAGCGATCATCTGAGGCAAGGTCACGGACGGCGATGCCATCCTCGCCGAAATCCCCGCCGGCCATTGCTTCATGGATAGCTGCCCGGGCAGTGGAAGACTCCTCTTCCGGGGTCAGCCGGTCTCCCATCAGGTCCAGGTGGGCCTGTTCGTGAATCCTGCGCGGCGCGGCGAGGACGGCGCCCGGCTCGGCGTGGGTGGTGGCGGCGAACTGGCCGCCGAGGGGAATGCCTTTAGGCTGTCTGGCTGCGGTAATTGTGGTCATACCCGGAAGGTGTGCGGCTGGACGGTTTCTCGCCAACCGCACACGCGGCTACCACTTCTCGCCGGTGCCGGCCTCAATGGAATACAGCAGTGCGTACTTGAGGTCCTCAGGATCGGTGTTGCCGCCGCAGGATTCGGATACGTCGGTCAGGAACGCTGCGGCCATCCGGTCGCTGAGCTGTCCCTCGTGCGGGCCATAAACGCGGGCCTCGAAGGTGCCGCGGTCCATGCGGAGCACGTATTCATCGCCGTTGGCCGCAGTGACTTCCAGCTGGCCGGCTTCGTGGCCCGGGCCTTCGGAGATCCGCTGTGGGATGGCGAAGCGGAACTTGTCGTTGCTGCGCACCGTAGATCGGGCCGCCCAGCCGTCAGCGATGCGGGCCCGGTTCCTGAGTGTGATGAAGGTGTCGGTGAGGTCCTCATCCGAGATGGTCGAACCGCTGAGCTTCCTAGTCGACGCGGTGTCGCCGAGATGCGCTGTGTCCAGGCTCCAGTCGACGCCACGGGAGATCTCTACGTCCTTGTGATCCACAGCGAAACCAAAGTCCATCCCTTCCGGGCTGCGCCATGTGCCGGTCACGGTCGGTCCGCCGGCGTCGCTGTCGGCACCGACAATGGAGAGGATCTCGAGTTCACCGGCGACACCTGCTGCCTGGAGCCGGCCGTGCCAATGGTCGAGGGCGGCGCGATGTTCAGGGGAGAGGGTGTAACCGAAGTCAGCGATGAGTTTCAGCCGGGGCACGTCAAGTGTCACAGCCGGTTCGGAGTGGGGGTGGCGGCGAACTGGCCGCCGACGGGCACGCCCTTGGGCTGTCTTGCTGCAGTATCAGTGCTCATGCTCCTTTTGTGTGCGGCATGAGGCTGGTATGGACGACGAACCCTGCGCCATGCCCGGCGCCGGCGTCCCCGGCTGCCGCACACATGAAGGGAATGGAGACGATTGCTCAGCTCGGCATCGCGCCGGAAGACATCACGAAGGTCCTGGTCGCCGGGGACTGGCACGGCAACACCCGGTGGATGCGGCAGGTCCTGGCGTGCGCAGCCCGTGACGGTTACAAGGCGATCATCCATGTCGGTGATCTGAAGGTCCTTTGGCCGGATGAGTACCCCGATTTTCCCGAGCCCGGGTGCTTTACGGCGGACCTGGCCACGGACCTTGAGGAGCTGGGCCTGGTGCTCATCTTCGCCGACGGGAACCATGACGCACACCCAATTCTGCGGAAGCTGACGCTGAACAATGACGGGTTCGGTGTCATCAGTGACAGGTTGCTGTACGCCCCACGCGGGCACCGCTGGAGCATAAGGGGAGTGCGGTTCGGAGCCCTCGGCGGTGCCTATTCGATCGACAAGGCGTTCCTCACCCCTGGGTGGGACTGGTTCGAAGGCGAGGAAGTCGTTCCATCAGACGTGGAAACACTCGGGTCTGCGACCCTCGATGTGCTCATCACCCATGACGTACCGGCCGGCATCGATGTTGAAACAACGCTTCGGCTTCCCGAGGCGATCGAGCGGGAGTCGTATATCGTCCGGTCCCTGCTTCGGGACGCCGTCAGAATCACGGAACCGAAGCTCGTGTTCTCGGGGCACTGGCATCAGCGCCGGACCGGGCTGATGCCAGGCATGGAAACCCGTGCGCATGTTCTGGACCGGGAGTTCCACGACGGCAACCTGGTGTCCCTGGACCTCGCCACGCTTGCCGTGGAGGAGTACAAGCCGGTCTAGCCCGAAGACAAACGCAGCGCCCGTCCAGTCGTGCTGGGCGGGTGCTGCGTTTCTGCTGACTATTCTGGCTGCTTAGTCACAGTCAGGAGGGTGTCCACGCGGTCCTTGAGGTTCTCCATGACTTCGTACTGTCGGTGTTCGTCGAAGCTGTTGGCATCCAGGATGTCTTCGATGGCGATCACACCGTGGTTGGCGGCTTCGACGAGGTCAGTCTGTTCATCAAGGGAGAGGGTCCGGGTGCGCGGGTCGTGCTCTTCGCCGATGAACGGGTCGGGCGCGATAAGGGCTGCCTGAAGATCGATGTCGATCCTCTTGCTCTGGCCCTTCCCGGTGCCGTGGATGAATGCGATCCCCTCAGCCCAGCTGTCGTCGCGGTGGTCGAGGTCGGCGACGAGTTCCCGGATGTCCGGCCCGTCCTGAACCATCTGCTCGAACGTCCACTCGCTGTCGTAACCGTCATCGGGCAGGTCCAGCTGCAGGAGCCCGCCATCGGCGTTGGCGATGGAGACAGGGACATAGGGGTCGTGCCCGTCCGGGTCCTCGCCGATCCGCAGGGTGGTGGCGCCGGGGAAGCGGGCGAGGATGGTGGCAGCAACGCTGCGGAGGGAATGGGCCGCCTGAATCCTTTCGGTCCGTTCCAGCTGTTCGTACAGGCGCTCCCGGCAATTGCGGACGGATTCTCGGTCCAGGAAATGCTCGGTGACAGTCTTCCGCTTCGGCGGGACCAGCGAGGTGGAAGGTTCGGCGTGAGTGGTGGCGGCGAATTGGCCGCCGACGGGAATGCCTTTTGGCTGGCGGGCGATGTCTGTGGTCATGCCAGGAATGTGTGCGGCGGGTGGGAAAAGTGCCGGGGCGAGGACACCCCGGCACTTATGCCCGGTTGCCGGTCAGACTACCTGCTCCTCGGGGAGCGAGGCGTTCAGTGCAGCTTGCAGGTCGATGTCGATGGACCGGTTGCCGTGCCGGCGGCTGCCGGAGATTTCTGCGACCTTGTGGGCCCACCTGTCATCGCGCGTGTCGAAGTCCCAGACGAATTCCTGGATGCTGGGCCCATTAGGCGTCATCTCCTGTCCGGCCCATTCGCCGCCGTCGTTATCGGTGTGCTCGAGGATTGACCCGTCGGTGTCGGTGATGGAGATGGCGTCGAACTGGTTTTCGCCATCCTGGTTTTCGACGACCCTAAGGGTGGCGGCGTCCGGGTACTTGGTCAGGATGGTTGCCGCGACGCCAATGACAGAGAGCCGCTGGGAAAGCTGGTCAAGGGCCTCATGCTGGTCATGGGCTTCGTCGCGGCGCTCCCGAACGGCATCACGCCGAGCCACGAAGTCTTCGGCGCTGGAAGCACCGGCCGGAAGCGTGATCTGAGGTTCCGCGTGGGTGGTTGCGGCGAATTGTCCGCCGACGGGAATTCCCTGGGGCTGGCGGGCTGGAATTGCTGTCATGGTGCTTCTTTCTGTGGTGGCGGTGCTGTTCAGGCGGCGAATTTGTGGTTCATGTCGATGACGTGGTTGCCGGTTTCCGGGTCGTAGCGGATTCCTTCGTGCTCGTAGCTGAAGAAGCTCCTGCCGAGCCTTGACATGTGGATAGAGACTCCGGGGTCGATGTTGTCGTCGCCTGGATCTCGACGGTAGAACCACTTCGGGTCATTTGCGGTGATCTCGTTGCCTTCCTTGTCCTGAAGGCTCTTCGGGGCGTACTCGTCCAGCGCTGCGCCGGTCCAGCCGTGCCGGGCACGGTCAACGCAGAGGTAAGCCGCATCGGGGAAGTGCTTACGGACAGATCCAATGGCAGCGTCGATGTTCAGGAGATCCATTTCGGCCTGCAGTTTGCTAATGGCCTTGCTCTTTTCGGCAATGGCTGCGAGGCGCGCCTTCTGGGCGTCATCGTCGTAGGCCGGTACCCCGGCATCCAGTGACACGCCTGGTTCGGCGTGGGTGGTGGCGGCGAACTGGCCGCCCACGGGAATTCCCTGCGGCTGACGGTTGGCGGTCTGCATAATTTTCCTTAGGGCTGGACGTAGATGAAGGTGATAGGGGAGATGGAGCCGTCGTCGTCTCCGGTGTCGAGGGTGTCGTCTTCCCCGTCGAGGTCGACGGAGAAATTCCGCCTGCCCTGGCTTGATAAAGTCACGGCTGCTCCCCAGTCGTGGACCAGCACGACGCCGTTCCCGTGGGCCTGATCGGCTTCCCGGTAGTGGTCCCAGGTGTCGGCCTCGAAGCCGCGCTCCTTGGCCCATGCCTCGGCGGCCTCGTGACGCCTCCAGTCCGGAACCCCTTCGAGGGCGGACTCCACCTCGCGGGCGGCCTGGAGCGCCGGAGCGGACACCTGATAGCTGCCCAGTGCGGCCAGTTCCGGCGGCGCAGCGGGGAGGGTGATGTGTGACTCGGCGTGGGCGGTGGCGGCGAACTGTCCGCCGGCGGGGATTCCGGCCGGCTGGCGTGCGATCGTTTCGGTCATGTCCTATGTGTGTGCGGCCGGCCCGTGTTGGCGACGGCCGCACACTTGGCATCAGATGAGCGGGATGCCCAGGGCGTAGTCCCGGTTCAGCGGAACGATGATCTCGCCGTTGTCCCGGTCGAAGTCGAAGTCGTTCTCGTAGTCAAAGAACTGCGAACGGATAAGACTGAACGCATTGGCTGCGGAGTCACCCCCGGTGGGGCCAGGCTCGAGGTCCCACGCCCTGATCCCTTCGGTGATGTTGACCCCATCCTTGTCGCGGACGCAGACAATGGTCGAGTCGTACCTCTTACCCCTCTCCCCGAAGTTCTGCCTGACGCGCAGCTCCGTGGCGGTTGGAAAGTCACGCAGGATCGCCGAGCTGACGGCCTCCATTGAGATTCTGTCCTGATCTCTGAGCAGATGGGCGACCTCCACCTGACGTTTCCATGCCTGTTTCATCAGCAAAGCGTGATGGTCCGGGTTGTGCTGGCGGGTTGCAGCCGGTTCGTCCAGAGTCACAGCCGGGTCGGAGTGGGTGGTGGCGGCGAACTGGCCGCCGACGGGGATGCCGGCAGGCTGGCGAGCGGTCCCCATCAGTAACCTTCCTTGAAGGAAGGGTCGGTCGTCTCGTGCTGGTAGAGCCCGAGGGAATCGTCCATGGCCTTGTATATGTCGATGCCGTGCTTGTCGGCGTAGTGGCGCAGATCGGTGAACAGATCCCGCATCGCGTACTCCTTGCCTTGGCCTTCATCCACAATGGCGACGGCCGCAGCGGCGCGCTTCGCGGAGGACTGCTCCGGGGTCAGGTCGGGCGCCGGCTTGCTGCGGCAGGTGGCGAAGCTGATGATGGAGGCGCGGGCTGCGTCCTGGGTTGCCGCCGTGGTCATGACGTCGAGGTTCGCTCCGTAGATGCGCTCGTGCACTGATTCGGCCCAGGTGCGGGCCTGTTCCCAGTCCTCGTATTCGGCGATGTTTGACCAGGGAGCGGATTCGTCTTCGCCGCTGCGGCCGGATTCGATGGTGTTCGTAATCTCGTCGGCCATGTCGTCGTTCCAGAACGTCAGCGTGCTGCCGTCCACCGTGACGTGGGTTTCGAGCTTGCCGTCGATGTTGAAATCGAAGGTGACCTCCGGGGTGCCGACGCTGGCCGGCAGGGGCGGCAGGCTGCCGTAGGCGCTCTCACGCAAGTCGATGGAGCCCTGGAAAGCAACCGGTACAGCGGGGGATGAGTCGTGGAGGTCGAAGCCTGGTTCGGCATGGGTGGTGGGGGCGAACTGGCCGCCGACAGGGATGCCCTGCGGCTGGCGTGCAATGGTGTCGGTCATACACAATCTGTGTGCGGCCAGTTCGCCACGCGTGAGGGTCTACTCGTAGACCGGGCGCTCGTAAGGGATCCGGTCGATGTCCGTGCCGGTAGAGAGGTAGATCTCTCCCTCGCCGAAAGGACGGAACCAGTTTTTCTCGGTCGGGCACACGAAGGTGACCTTTCCCCCTTTGTCACACCTGGTGGTGATCTTGTAGGAGGAATCGGCGATGATGACTGCTTCGGCACCCGGGCCGACATCCACGGAGTTCCCCCAGTTGGAAAGGGGACGGATGATTGCCGTGCCCGACACTACCTTCAGGTTGGGAATACCCGAGCGGACGTCGACAATGATGGGGCGGCCGTCCTTTGGTCCGACAACGTCCACGCGCTCTCCGGGCTCCGTGTCAGGGGAGCTGTAAGCTTCCAAGCGGACCATCCGGATCTTGCCGTCTGCTTCACCTCGGGTGTTCTTCAGCAGGCGGCGTGCCTCGGACTTGGTGTCCGGGTACCTCTCCTCGATGTCCGCATCGGGGCCAGCCAGGGCTTCCAGCTCGCGTGCGTAGAGATGGCGTTCGGTGACGAACTCGGCCCGGCCGCCGGCCAGGACAATGCCGGGCTCGGCGTGGGTAGTGGCGGCGAACTGTCCGCCGACCGGGACGCCCTTGGGCTGACGTGCTGTGGATATGCTCATGCCCAGTTTGTGTGCGGCTCGACAGATGTAGCGCCAGTCCAGACTGAGCCATCTTTGCCCGGCCCTCCAGCTCGAAGGAACTGCGGCACCACGACCTCTGTCAGCCAGTGCATTCTGGTCCGAGCGCTGCGGCGTCCGGGTCACCGCGAAGACCCCAATATCCCTCCGCACCCGAGACAATGAGGCCAGCCGCGAGATGCCCCCGGTGCCATGCTTCATCGGGGGTGAGTTTCAGCAGCTTGCGCCAGTGCTCACGATCTTCAATGGAGGCGCGTTTGGTTCCGGAAATCTGCACGGCATGGTCGGCAACGTACACGGGGGTCCCGGACTGGTTGAACCGGTCAAGACCGGGCTCATAGTGCGCCAGCCGCCGCTCATACAGGGAGCTGACGCCGGTGCGCAGCCCCATCGCGAACTGCATGTAGTCCGGGCTCTTGGTCTCGAGGTAGCGGTTCATGGCCCACTCATGCCAGGCCTGGAAGGCCTCGCGGCGCTGGGCGTTGACGACCCCTCGGGAGAGCGGTCCGTCCATGACGGTTCCGACAGCGGCGTCGACGGATGCATCCTCACCGAAGACCCATTCCGCAGGTCGGGGTTCGGGGCAGCGGGCGTGCCGGCCCAGGAAGCCGTCGTCCGGCAACTCCAGTCGCGAACCGGCCTGTTCTTCCAGGACGATGCCCGCCTCGGTGTGGGCGGTCGCGGCGAACTGGCCGCCGGCCGGTATTCCTTTGGGCTGGCGCTCAGGGCTCATTCTGAGTCCTTCTCGATGTACTGGCTGGAATGGTCGGTTTCAAGAATGTCCACGACGCGGTTGAAGCTCAGGTACTCCTGGCGGCCGTCAAGATGCAGGAAGTCCATGCTTGGGTCTGAGCCGCCGGCGAAGACGTTGCGGATCTTCCCGTACACCGGGACGGGGTCGGAGAATTCGCCTTTGGAGACGTAGACGGCGGCGATACCTTTCAGCAGGGGCCGTTCAGCCGAGGTGGCCTGCATGAAACGCAATGCCATTGCCTGGGGGTTCTGCTCAGCCCGGTCAAGGGCCCGCATGAAGGAGCCCATGTATTCGTAGGTCGCTTTACGGTCTCCGCATTTGACGGTGAGTTCGGTAGAGGTCTCCCTCGTCCAGTCGGTCCCGGATTCCGTCTCTTGCTCGATCACTTCGACTTCGGCGTCGGCGGGGGCCTTGAACAGGCGCCGGACCGCAGCTTCGAAGCGTTCGTCGCCGGTCATCTTCCTGGTGGTGTTGGAGATGCGGAACTCTTCGTCGTAGTCGGAGCTGATCTCCTGGCCTTCCAGGCGGTGGTTTTCCTGGCGGACAGGGATGACTCCGCGGGGGACCGGGAGTGGCCTGGGGTTGGTACGGGCCTCCACCATGAAGGAGATGTGGCAGTCGTGGCAGAACTGCTCGGGGGAGTGGCCGGAATCGTGTTCGTGCCGTTCGCAGCGGCCGCCGCGGTTCCTGGCGATCAGCCCGTCCAGGAAGTGCGGGTAGGTGGTCTTGCCGGCCTTGACCGCTTCATGGGTGCCGTAGAACAGCTCGCGCGTCCAACCCTCGGGGATGTCACGGAGGTCATTGAGGATGCCCTTGGCGACCTGCTCGGGGTCGTAGCCGGGCGGCTTCGTCAAAGTGATGGATGCCTCGGCGTGGGCTGAAGGAGCGAACTGCCCGCCGACGGGAATGCCGGCGGGCTGCCGCGTGATGTTTTCGGTCATGCCCTGTCTGTGTGCGGCTACCACCAGATGGCGGGACGCTGGACGGGCAGCCGGTCCTCTTCGGGCCCGTCCTGATGGACGGTGGCTCCGTCTTTGGCGTTGATTTCGCAGTCGCGGCCACCGCCGGTAACGTACACAGCTCCCTTGCCGGTCACCCGGACATCGACGTTGGATGTGGTGGAGAGTGCCACCCGTGCGTTCGCAGAGCCGCGGGTCTCCACGGTGTACTTGTTGTCCCCGTCCACCACCACGCCGGCGCGGGCGCCGTCCTCGATGACTGTGCGGCCGGGGATGCTCCTGAAACCGCCAAGCACCTCCACCTGGACGTTTCCGGACTTGACGTGCAGGGCATGGAAACCGTCCTGGACCCGGATGATCAGCGGGGCGCCGGACTCGGGGCCGGCGACTTCGTAAATGTCATCCCGTGGCGAGTTCCGGCGGCCGGGGACCTGGCCCAGATCCACGACACGGCCCTGGCTGCGCGGGCAGCGGAGCGCGCGGCGAATGTCGGTGCGGGTCACAGGCTCCTTGTGCTCAAGGATCCGTTCAGCGCCGTCCTCGGCGTACGTGAACGTGCCGTCTCGGTTGTCGGTCAGCTCGTAAGGCCGCCACGGTTTCGTGGGCGAGACCTCGGGGTCGGTCGTTCCGAGGCTGAGGGAAGGCTCGGCATGGGCGGTGGCGGCGAACTGGCCGCCCACCGGGATGCCTTTCGGCTGGCGTGCTGTGGATGTGCTCATGCAATGTTTGTGTGCGGCCACGCAGCACTTTCGGCGCCCTCATGCCCGGGCGGCCGCGTGGTCTCCTGAAGGGGACGTCCCAGAACGCTGAGGACGGCACTCAGATCGAGGCGGAGAGAGGAGCCGTCGGCCCGGACCCCGTGGGCGCCGCTGAGCGATGCTGCGGTTTCTTGCCGAAGGCCGGCAAGGACGCTGTCTGCCCATTCCCCTGCACGCCGGGCCGGCAGGATCCTGCCGTCACCATCAATTACACCGGCCACACCGACCGCGTTCCCGTCTTTGACGGCGAGGACCAATTCGGTGGCGTCGGGATGCTGAGCCAGGACCCGGTGGGCGGCAGCCGCGCAGGCGACCGACCGCTGCTGGGCGGTCACCATCGCGAGTTGATCTAAAAGGAATTCCTTGCGCCGGGCCAGCGCCACGGCCTCATCGGCGGCGTAGGCGGCCGCGGCCTTCAACCCTGGCGGGATCAGGGTAAGGCTGGGTTCAAGGTGAGGGAAGGAGCTGAACTGCCCTCCGGTCGGGATTCCCCTGGGCTGACGTGCGGCGCTGATGGTCATGCCCTTTTTGTGTGCGGCCGGGCGCGGATACGACAACAGGGCCCCGCCGCGGCAGGACCCTGTTGTGTTGTGCCGGTTTAGCCGGCTGGGCGGAAGTTGATCGCATCCTGGACAGTGATGGTTCGTCCGTCCAGGAAGATGTTGAAGTCGTCCTCGTTGCGGTAGTGGAACACTTCCCGGCTGGCCGCATAAAGGTCTTCGCCGTCGACGGGGTTGCCGTCCTCGTCCCAGGCTTCAGCGATCTCCAGGCCCTTGTCGTCGGCTGTCAGCTGGAACGAGTCGATGGCGGGACATTCTTTGTGCAGCTCCTTGGCGGCGCCGATCATATAGACGCTCTGGACTTCTTCCTGGATGGCTGCCAGGCGTGCCTCGGCACCGACGAGGTAGACGTTGCGGGCCCGCTCGTTGGTCAGGTCCGGGACGGGCTGAGCCGTCGGGGCCGGTTCCTTGCCGAGTCCGTGGGCGAGGATGATGTCGCGGACCGCAGTGGTGGTTGAGGCTTCGATCATGATTCCGTAGGTGGAAGAGTCGATCCGCTGATGGACCCTCTTGCCCCATTCGAGGGCCATCTCCTGGTCTTCCTCGTCAAAGTCTTCCCACGGGTTGTCGCCGTTGTCGGTGTCGTTGATGGTGCCGTCGCCGTCCGAGTCCCAGAAACACATCATCTTGTTGTCGACGGTGATGTTGGTTTCGCATTTGCCGTCGTTGAAGTCGAAGGACACCGTCGGCTCCGGCATGCCGGCGGGCCAGTCTGGCAGCTGGTCGAAGCTGGCGTTCCGCAGTTCGATGGTGCCGCTGAGGGGTGCGGTGTGGGTTTTGTCGTCGGCGGGGTCGAGGGTGAGTGCTGGTTCGGCGTGAGTGGTGGCGGCGAACTGCCCGCCGACCGGGATGCCCTGAGGCTGGCGTGCGGTGGTCATTGGTCCTCAGCTTTCATGGCGGCGGCGGCCGTCAAGGTAGATGATGTGCTCTTCGGTTTGCGGGTCGTAATCGCAGCGGGGATCGGTGTCCCAGATGTCACTGTGCGCGGTGATGCCGGCCAGCGCCTCCGTGACGGATCCAGGGTCGGCACCTTCGACGCTGCGGTGCGCCCAGTCACCGTTCGGTCCCTTGTCGTAGTTCGCACCCAGGAAGTTGTCGTCGGCGGTCCGGACGAAGGTCGGGACCATCTGCTGGTCACCGAGGCGGGTGGACCGCATGCGGAGTTCCTTGGCGCCGGGGAGGATCTGGCGTACGTGCACGACGGTGGCGTTCAGCATGGTCTGATCCATCGCCTTGACTGCCTCGGCGAGTTGCCGGCGGCTGTGGTGGACCTGCCGGGTCACTTCGGACAGGGACGGGTTGCCCTCAACATCCTGGCCAGTGATGACGAGCTCCTCGCGGGTCATCTCGCGGGGCTCGCCGATGCGGACACCGATCAGGGACGCGCTCTCCGGCTCTGCATGGGTGGTGGCGGCGAACTGACCGCCGACGGGGATGCCTTGGGGTTGGCGGGCGATGGTCATTAGAAGCCTTCCTTGAATGCGGGGTCGTGGTGCTCTTCGAGGAACACCTGGTAGGAGCCGTCCAGGGCTTGGCCCAGGTCGATGTTGTTGGCCGCGGCGTAGTGCCGCAGGTCGGTGAGCATGTCCCGCACCATGGTCTGCGGTTCTTCGTCCGTGTCAGACCAGTTGGTCATGGCTTCGGTGACGCGCTGCTCGGACAGTTGCTGCGGGCTCAGTTGCTCGGCTTCGAGCAGGACAAGACCGTCCTCCAGTGCGGTGGGCAGGTGGATCCGTTCCGTGTCGCCTTCCCGGACGGAAATGCCCTGGTCGGTGTGGTTCGGTGGCGGGTTGACACCCCGGAGTTTGCCGACTCCCTGGCGGGCTGCGATCCGGCGGCGGCTGTCCCGGTCGTTGCCGGCGAAGACGGGCCCGTCCATGTCTTTGGCGTCATAGAGGGTGTACCCCTCGCTGTCTTCGATGCTCTCCAGCGTCGTGATGCCGTTGATCGGGTCCCGCGTGTAGTCCACGTACGCGGCATCCGGGAACTCGGCAATCAGTTGCGCTGCAGCCCGGACGCCGGAGAGCCGGCGCCGGCGGGTGGTCCTCGCCTCGGACTGGCTGGCCCGCTGTGCCTTCTGTTCTTCCCAGCGGGCCTCGTCCACGGTAAGCAAGGCGGTGACCGTCTCGAGCTGTTCGCTGGTGGTCCCGTGCGGGTAGCGGATCCTCACATCAGGCTCGGTTCGGGTACCGGGTGCGAACTGTCCGCCGGACGGAATGCCTTTCGGTTGGCGCGTCTCGGTCATCGTGCAGTCTCCTTCGCGGCGAGCTGGGCGGCCCAGCGCGGGGCGTCAGGGTCCACGGCGGCCTGGTTGAGAAGGTTGCCGAAGACCTTGGTGGCGTGGGAGCCGAAGTCGCCGTTGTCCGGCTCACTACCGAGCCCCTCGAAGACGGCTGCCATCTCGAGGTCCGCTGCCGGTCCGGTCAGCAAGACACCGTCACGGTCCACAGTGAGGGTGCCGGTAGCGAAGTTGCGGCTGACCGTTGTCCACATGGCGTCGTCGTTGCTGGTGATGATTTCGGCGTAAAGCTGGCCGGAGGTGTCCCGTTCCAGACGGACGTCCCGCAGTTCGTAGAAGTCACCAGTCTGCAGCGGCGTGGGCGAGCCGTAGTTCGCGTCGGTGACAGCAAGGTCCCACAGGGCACTTTTGACGGACTCGACATTCGATTCTGGGGTGACATCTTCGGGCTCGGTCTCCAGGTGAAAGGAGCCCTCGTCGTAGCGGTCTTCATGCCAGACGATGAAGCCGCCGCCCTGGGTGCGGCTGAGTACGAGCTCCCGGTCGGTGGGGGACTTGTAGGCCCAGGCGCCCTCGGCGATGTCGGGGTTGTTGCCGGTGTACGGGGAGAGTTCCCCGGTCAGGCCGGCCGCGGCGAGTTCGTCAGGGAGTCCGTCGCCGGTGCCGGTGACGCGCAGCGGCCGTTCGCCGTGGTTGAAGACCTGGTTGATGCCGTGGATGTCCTCGTAGGTGCAGGCATTAGCGGCGGCCAGCGTGGCGACGTTCTCGTCGTACACCGCTTCGGGGCTCTTCTTCAGCAGCGCGGCGATGTGTGCCGCCGAGGAGTGGGGGAAGCCGGCGCGTGCCGCGGCACCCATCTCTGCCAGGACAGCCTGGTCATCGGCTCCGGCGAGGGCGGTGACCGGTTCGGTGTGGGCGGTCGCGGAGAACTGGCCGCCGGCAGGGATCCCCTTGGGCTGACGGGTGATGTTTTCGGTCATGCCCTATCTGTGTGCGGCTGGACCCCAAACCGGGAAGCCCGCCCGCGAGCTTAGGCCGCCTGCGTCTTGGGCCCGATCATCATGTAAAGAAAACGGACCAGGACGACGGCAGCGACGGCGAACAGGGCCGTGGCCGCGAAGGGCCACATCCCGATGGCTGCCGCGCAGGAAGCGGCCAGATCGGGGAAGAAACTACTCGCTGGCTGTGGGGCATAGGCGCTGCCGCACTGTGTTGTCACGAGGTTGCCGTGCGGAGCCACGGCGCTGGCCTCGATGATGTGGGTGGCGCTGAAGATAGCTGCAACCAGCGCCGCCGCTCCGATGAGGAGCATCGTCAGGCGCATCTGTGCGGTGCTGGGTCCAGAGAAGTAGTCCGTCATCCAGCAATTACAACACCCCCGCGGCCAGGACACGGGGAGGGGCTTACTCCGGGGAGTGGGGGCCGATCTGATCCAGCTGGTAGCCGCCCGGGTAGACGGACCTACCGGACTTGCCGGGGGTGAAGGACGGCTCCGCGGCGATGGGCCGGGCCCTGGTAAGGAGCGCATTGACTTGCAGGAGGCGGTCGAAGACCAATTTCAGCCAGCGCGGTGCCGGTTTCAGGCCCAGCGCCGGGACGACCTCCGGCTTGTCCATCAGCAGGGCGATGACGGCCCTGGTGCGGTCCTTGAGCGGGCCGGGGAGGCGTACGGAGAGGGCTTCGGCGGTGGCGTCCAGCAGTGCGGCGCCCTCCGGGCTCGGGGCGAGGTGGCGGGATTCGTAGTCGTCCAGGAAGGCGGCGGCCGCAGCGAAGGTCACAGGCGCCGGTTCCAGGCCCATGCGCCGGCCCAGCTCCGTGTAGAACGCCATGGCGGCGTCCCGCTCAGCGTCGGTGAGTTTCCTCCACCCGTGCGCGTCAATCCAGCGCAGCGGGATGACCAGCAGCGTCATGAGGACGTACCGGAAATCCTCGGCGCTGCCCGGGACACCCTTGTGAACGCGCCGGAGCAGTTCGACCATCCGGTCTCCGCGTTCACTGCCGAAGCCGTTGACGATGATCTCGTGGATGACGATGCCGGTGTCGTACGAGCGTTTCATGGGGCGGGCGGTGGTTTCGCCGCGGTCGAAGAGTGTCTTGGCGATGGAGGGAACGGCGAAGTTGCGGTAATACGCGACGAAGAACCCTGCCCTGATCTCCGTCTTGAACGTGTAAAGGACCATGTCCCGGTAGAGGTCGAACGCGTCGGTGGTGTTGCGTGCGGCCGTCCGGCTGGGGTGGGTGAGTATCAAGGGGTTCCGTTCAGCGAGAAAGATTGGAGTTACTGGCGGCGAGGTCAGCCGGCATGTTCGAGCTCGAGTTTCTGTTCCACCTGAAGGAGATATGCCCTCTGTTCCGCGGTGAGCAGGGACCGCTCCCCGAAGGCGAGGTCGGCGTCCCAGATTTCCACGATCATCCGGTGCAGGCGGTCCTGCAGCGGCGCGGTGGAGTCTGATTCAAGGGTCCGCTGCAGCCCTGCCTTACGGAGCGCATCCTCCCTGATGGGTTCGACGGAGGCGAACGCTTCACGCTCCCAGCGTGCGATCCGGACCCGGCGCCGGTGTCCGGTGACGGCAGTGAGTGTCAGGCCGATGCCGACCAGGGCGATGCTGAGCAGTTCCAGGGCCCGGTAGCCGTCGGGGCTCTTCCAGTTGAACGCGGCCAGCGGCGGATATGCGGCGGAGATTACCCCTGCCGTCATGGAGGCCATGGTGATCGAACCGATGGCGCAGCCGACGGCGACCATGGTGAATCCGGGCCTGAAGACGCCCCTCATGCCGGGGATGACTTTGAAGCATACGACGGCGATCTCGCCGCAGACCCAGGAGATGAAGGCGATGCCGACGACGGAGAACAGTGCTCCGATGACGGAGCCTTCGTGGTCGTCGCCCCAGGTGGTGGTCGTAGTGGTTGGTCCGAGGAGTAGGAAGAAGGTGGTCTGCAGGCCCAGTGCAAGGAACAGGGGGATTCCGCGTACGAGAGCACGTCTTCGTCGGGTCGGTGCGACGGCATCCAGGACAGCTTTCCGCAGTGCCCAAAGACCCAGGACCATCAGCATCTGCATCAGGAGCCGGGCAAGGTTGATGCCGCCGAGCAGGAGGTCCACGAACGAGTAGGCGGTGGTGTTGGTCAGCAGTGCCGAGCAGCCGGCGAGGACGGCGGCGCCGAACACGGTGTCCTGCCGGTTGCGGATCAGCACCGGAAGCCGCGCCGCGGCCAGAATAGCCAGGGCGGCAGCCATGAGCAGTTGAATCATCCGAAGATGGTCCCGAACGCACCGGGCTGGCCGCCCGCGCTGCGCCGCTGGGATTGACGGATCCTGGCCGCGAGCCGGTCTGCGAGCAGCTCCGCCGTCACCTCGAACTCGTCGAGGAAGTCAGTGCGCTTCAACGCCTTGATGACACGGTCGTGATCCAGGTCGGGAAAGAAGTTGCGGACCACCTCGGGTGAGATCTCCTCCTGCTCGTGGCGGAGGATCATGTGGGCAAATTCGTGCAGCACGATCTGCTGGCGGTGCACTTCGGAGGCGGCGTGTGCATGGAAGATCACGTCGACGTCGTCCAGTCCGAACCAGAGTCCGCAGACCTTGTCGTCCGGGTTGTCCATCGGCTGGACAAGGATTTGACGGCCGCGCATCTTTTCCAGATGTCGGTGGGTGGACTGCAGAGTCACCGGTTCCCGGAGATTCAGTTGAAGTTCTGCGGATTTGGCCCGTTCCCGCGCAGCACCATAGTCCATGAAAAGCATTCCTTGTTTAGCAGAAGTGAGACCCGGGACCCGCCACCAGTCCCGACGCTTCAGGGTACCAGTCTGAGATGCGGGGAAGAGGGTAAATCAATCGGTCCCGGAGGTAGCTGGCACCTGCGGGGACGCAGCGAGTTGCTTGTCGATCAGGTCCCTGATCTGGAGCAACGTTTCAGGTGACAGGCCGTCCAGTTGGCGCGCGGCGAAGTTCCGGACCTTCTTGGCGCGCATCGTGGTCAGGAGGTCCAGCTGCGCTTCGACACGGGCTGGCAGCGCTTCGTCCGAATCAAGAAGGTACCCCTCGTTGACCCCGAAGAACTTGGCGAGGTTTTGGAGCAGTTCGACGTTTTTTACGACCGGTCCCGTCCCGGCGCGCATGTAGTGCCAGCGGCCCCGGGAAATCTTGGTGCCTGCGGCGTTCATGGCGTCACGGACGTCGTTGAAGGCTATTTTTCGGCCTTCTGCTTCCGCGGTGTCCATCAGAAGATTGATCTTCCGGGCTAAATTTTCGCTGGGCGATAGACCTGTCGGTTTATCAGCCGTCATAGTGTTGCTCCTTGTTCACCCGGCCTTGGCCGGTACTGCTCCCCCATACAGATTTCGGATACGACAATACCAGATTGGACATGTTCAATTCTCTTCGCTTACTCTTCAAGGGCAGAGAAATTGGACATGTCCAATTTTCATTCCCGGCAGGGGGCCGGGCTGACCGCAGCAGTGTGGTGCGTATCCGGAAAGGCAGCAATGGGGGTCTTAACGTCTCAGCGAGTCGTCATCTCATGTGACGGCGAGGCTCAGGAGTGTCCGTCCAACGCCAGGTTCAGCACCGACTTTCATGTGAGTGCGAGTATGCGCCTGGCATGCAGGGCGGGGTGGGATTTGGCGGATCTCACCCTGTGCCCGACCTGTTCCGCATCTGCCAGTCCGCGTTGCGTCCAGAACTCTGACCATCGCACCGGACGCAGTCAGCAGGCCGCCTAGATCAACCTGTCCGGGCATCATTCTCTTGGGGGGATGCCCGGGCAGGTTTCACTTTTTAAGGCCGCTGCGGGCAGTCATCGACGGCTCCCGGCCAGCTTGCCGACCAGTCAAAGTCCTTCAGCTCCTCCTCGGCGGCCGTGACTGCCGCATCCGCCTTGTCCGCCTGCTCCCTCATTGTCCAGGCCCAGCTCCGCATGACACCGCCGGCGTGCTGGATCTTCGCCTCGTTCTCGGTGACCTGAGCCTCGCGGCGGAAAGCGTCCTCCTGGAGCCTGGCGTGCTCACGCTGGACCAGGGCCGCTGTTGTGGGCGGGAGCGAGTGTTTCAGGTCGGCACCCAGGACATCGCAGGCAGTGCGCGCCTCGGCGGCGTCCAGTGCAACCTGGTCGCGGCTGGCAACGGCCCGGTCATAGGAGAACTTTTCGTTCGGGATCCGCATCATATTCAGGGCCGGAAGCTTCTGGCCAGCCTCGATTGCAGCCATGACATTATCGGCAACCCGGCGGCGGCTGGCGTGCTGGCCGGAATCCCGGCGTGCCTGGGCCAGCCGGTCGTAGACCTTGTCGCGATCCTCCTTGGGCCGCACCGGGGAGAGCACCACCCACGGCGGCTGGGTACCATCGGTGATCGCTGTGCGGTAGTAGTCCAGCCGGTTCAGGTGCGCCAGCCGCTCTTCGGCTTCAATGGCTGCCAGGCCAGCCGCGGGGTCGAGCGGGCGGAAGTAATTGTTGGCGTAGGTGAAGTCCCCGTCGTCGTCCTCGTCACGCAGGTAGGTCGGCAGCGCCGGGATGGAGTCGGTCTGGATGCAGCCGGTGCAGTTGCCGTCACAGTCATCCTCGTAGCACTCCCGGTTTCCGCCACCGTTGCGGGTATGGACGACGATGACCGGGTCGCCGGTGTCGTCACGTTCCAGGTAGGTGCCGCGGTGACGACCCAGGTTGGCGTCGCCGATGCCGGCGAGGTCGAGGATGTCGGCCTCTGAGATCGGCTTCTGCGGTTCGTAGGATCCGTGGGCTGCTTCATGGTCGTCCAGGTCGCGGAAGAAGGTGCGGTACGACTCTTCGAAGGTCGCTCCGGCCGGCGAACCGTCGGCCAGGGTCTGGGTTTCCAGTGGCGCCGGCACCTCGCCGTAGGGGGCGAGCCCGGGCAATGCAGGTGCCCGCGCGGTCAGGGTGACCCCGGCTTCGTCGTGGCTGGTCGCGGCGAACTGGCCGCCGACGGGAACGCCTTTCGGCTGGCGGGTGCGGTCTGTACTCAAGGTGAATCTCTCCTGGCGGGCTCGGGTTAGTTGTTGCGGTTGATGTGGGTGAGGTTGCCCTGGGAGAAATAGCAGTCGCGCTCGATCACGCGGTAGCCGGACGGATTGAAGGTTTCCAGTTCGGGCAGCGAAACATAGCCCCAGGACCCGTCGCCGCGGCCGGAAGGGTCCATGAGTCCGAAGGCCCTACCGGTGGCCGGGTCGAATTCGGCGATGTACCAGTTGGCCGCGCCGCCGGTGAAGTAGTGCAGGTGGAATTTCTTCTCCTCCAGCGGGACATCGCTGGTGGCGCCGAGCGCCGGGACCTTAGACAGGATGGTCTTGGGGGCGTAGAAGTTGTGGCCGCGGATCCGCCGGTTTGTCTCGGCGAGCTTCACCGGGGGTGCCGGCGGCGCGGGCGGTGCCAGTTCCAGGTCCGTGGCCTTGGCGACGGTGAAGCCGCCCACCGCCGGCACCTGGAGGGCAATCTTGTCGCCGCCGATCTCCCCGAGGGAACGGCCGAGGATCTTCTCTCCGGTCGCCGGGTCAGTCCAGATGAGCGGGGTGTCGATCATTGAGATGGCATCCCGGTGGACCTGTGTGGCGGCTTCATCCACGGAGAGTTCGCTGCCAAAGACTTCGGCCTCGCCTCCGGAGGTGAGGGCCACAGTGATGATTTCACCCTTGGAGGTGAGAACCTTGCCCTGGTGGACCTTTCCGCCGTCCGGGTCGGTCC
Source organism: Arthrobacter sp. UYCo732 (assembly GCF_040547265.1). Taxonomy (NCBI): domain Bacteria; kingdom Bacillati; phylum Actinomycetota; class Actinomycetes; order Micrococcales; family Micrococcaceae; genus Arthrobacter; species Arthrobacter sp. UYCo732. The sequence goes on from NZ_JBEPPJ010000002.1 coordinate 66,270, forward strand.
AGAGCACGTGTGCTCCCGGTGCGGACACGGGCGCCAGGCGTTCGTGCTGGTTGTTGAGAGCGGTGATCGCCGCAGCCTCAAGCCCGGTCCGGTCGGAAGGGTCACCGTAGTAGGTGAAGGACGAGATCTCGGTGCCTTCGTCGTCCACGGCATAGATCGTGTACATGCCGACGCCGTCGCGTTCAATGTCGAAGGGGCTGTCGGCGTGGTCGAAGGACATGTCCTCGATGACGGGACGCTTCAGTTCTACGACGTAGTCGGAGTGGGTGGTCGCGGCGAACTGGCCGCCGACGGGAATGCCTCGTGGCTGGCGGGCGGTGGTCTCTGTGCTCATAACCTGTTTGTGTGCGGCGGCCAGCGAATCGACGCAGGAACCCGGGTCCTGCGGCGCGCGCAGGGGGTCGGGACCCCGACCCCCTGCCAGTGGCTACTGGTCGACCGGTGTGACGGTTGCGCGGCGGGTCCAGCCGGCGTACTGGTTGGCGGCTTTTTGTGCCAGGTCCAGGCGTGAGGACCATGCCGGGACGCCGTAGCCACCGAGCTTGTAGGTACCGTTCTTCACGGCCTCGATGTCTTTCTCCGCTGCAGCGATGGTCTCCTTGGCCTGGTTGATGAGCTCCAGGGTGTGGAGTTTCAGTTGCGGGACGACACGACCGAGCTTCTTGACGTCGTAGTCGAAGGTTTCGGGGTCGTAGCAGCCCTGAGTGTCGCCCTTGGAGTTGCCCCGCATCGTTTCCAAGATCGTCTTGCCGTCGGCGGACTTGAGGTTGTATTCGAAGCCGTAGTAGACCTGTTCGCCCTTGTAGTCGAGGTCCGGGTCGCGGTCGTCATTGAAACGCCGCTTCTTGGTGAACTTCGGATCCTTCAGGGCCTCCTCGCGGGCGGTAATAGCCGCCTGAGCACCGGCGATCTGGGCTTCACGGTTGGCGATGACCAGTTCGGGGATCTCCGGGCTGAGAACGATGGCGTGGCTGTATTCCTTGGATTTGGATGTGCGGGTCGCGACCGTCCCGTCCGGGAGGGTGACGTTCGTGGTCCGGCCTCGGGAGGTGACTTTGGGGGCGGTGAGGCTGAGCTCGGGCTCTGCATGTGCGGTGACGGCGAACTGGCCGCCCACCGGGATGCCTTTCGGCTGGCGTGCTGCGTTATCAGTGGTCATGCCCTGTTTGTGTGCGGCCGGCCAGCGGAAACACCGAAGCCGCCCAGGTGCGGGATCAGGGCGGCGTCGGTGTTGAAGGTGCAGCTACGCGCCAGGTGGGAGCGTCTCGTACTTGTCGGTCTTCGGGAAGGTGAGCTTCTCGGTGTGCGCGAGGTTCCATTCCGCTTCGGGCACCAGGATGGTCCGGACGTTGGCCTGGTCGTCCCCGGTTTCGCGGCCGTCGGCCGGGATGTCGGAGAGTGTGACGGCGATCTTGCCGGGGTGGCCTTCGATGTCCCGCTGGACGTCCTGGACCTTGTCGTGGGTGGAGGCCCGTGCGGCGAAGAAGTGCCGGTCCGCAATGATGTGGGATTCCGATGCGGTGATCGGTCGGTACTCCTGGAGGCCGTACTTTGCCGGGTCCTTGCCCACGACTGCCTCGTACTCGTCCGGGTACCAACGGCGGGCGGTCTCGTGCGCGGAGGTGACGTAGTCCTCGGGGAGGTCCGCGTGATGGGTGAGGACGGCCTTGGACCAGGCGCAGTCTTCTTCGTACCAGGAGCCTTCGCGCCATGCAGGGTCGACTTCAGCGTTCCGTTCCGGGGTCAGCTTGAGCCCGCCGTGCCCGGCCGTGTAGGCCACATCCATGCCCGGGGCCATTGCCTCGATTTCTTGGATCTCGCCCCAGGGGGAGTCGCCGCCGACGGAGAGCCCATTGGTCCCGTAGGTGACGGCCCGGCTGCGGACCGACTTCGCGTGGGCTTTGGCCTCGTCCAGGGAATCGAAGTGCTGCTGGTTGGCGAGCATCCGGGGCAGTGGGCCACGACGGTCGATGACCTTGGCCCGGGCGCCGCCCTCACGGATGTCGACGGAAACGTGGGCTTCAATGCCATCCGTGAACGAAGTGTAGATGTCGGTGTATTCGTCGCCGCCGAACTCCCAGTCCGTTCCGTCCGCGTCGTGGAACGGCGTCACTTTCGCCGGCAGAGCCAACTCGGGTTCCGAATGGGTGATCGCGGCGAACTGTCCGCCGACGGGGACGCCGGCCGGCTGGCGGCTCGGGGTGATGGTCATATCAGTTCTCCTTGAGTGTTTCGTAGGCGGCGTCCTTGGGGATGGTGCGGAAGTTGCCCAGGGCGTTGTATTCGTCGTTGGGCATCACCACGGTCCGGGGCTCGCCCGTCCGGGCGCCGGTGGAGGTCACGTCGGAGACGACTACCTCGGTCATGCCGGGGCGGTCCTTGGAGTAGGACGCGGAGAAGGCGCGCTGGACCTTGTCGGCGTTGGCAGCGAAGAAGACCTTCTCGTCCCGGATGCTGGATTCGCCCGGCGCGATCGGCTGGTAGTCCGTGACGCCGTAGCGGGCCGGGTCCTTGCCGACGACCGCTTCGTATTCATCCGGGTACCAGCGGCGGGCCGATTGGTGCGCGTACTTCTGGTGTTCCTCGGAGTAGGCCTCTCGGTGTGTGATCGCGGTGATCGCCCACTCGCAATCCTCCTCGTACCAGGAGTTGGAGCTACGCCACACCGGGTCGACCTCCTTGTTCCGTGCGGGGGAGAGTTTCACACCGCCGTGGCCGGGCGTGAAGACTGTGGCGATACCGGGGGCGAGGTGGATGACCCCGTCGGCTTTGCCCCAGGGCGTCCGGGACCCTTCGTGGATGCTGAATCGCGATGCGTACTTGGCCATCTTGTAGCGGTCATCCTTGGCCGCTTCCTTCGCGTCGTGCAAGGTGCCGGCGCTGCCGCGCCCGACCACGGCGTTGTTGCGGTAGTCGACAATGTCGTAGTTGAAGACACCCTGAGCTGCCGTATCGGTGTGGATCCAGATGCCGACCTCGTTCACGGAGCCGGCCTCAAGGATGGTCGCTTCCGGGTCGCGCCAATCCCATTCAGTGCCGTCGGGATCGAAGTGGACGTCATGTTCGGGTAGGCCCAGAACGAGTTCGGGTTCGGAATGGGCGGTGGCGGCGAACTGGCCGCCGACGGGAATTCCCTTTGGCTGGCGGGAAACGTTATCGGTCATGCCCTGTCTGTGTGCGGCGGCGCAAGGATCGGCGCAGGCCGGCGTGAAACGCCCTGAAATGCGTCTTGCCCGCGCTGAGAGGCCCAGCGCGGGCAAGTTCTGGTGGTCAGGTGTTCGTGGCGGTGGCTAGGGTTGGCGCTTCCCGAGGCCGACGATCTTGATTTCGTTCTTGAGCAACGCGGGCGCGTCGATCGATACGGACTTCTGGTCACCGATGATGTGGTGGGCCGGGAGCCCGCGGCCGCCGGGGACGTTGGCGTTGATTTCCAATTGCAGTGATCCGGCAAGAGGTGCATTGCGGTAGTCAAGCTGGATGGACTTCCCGTCCGGGCCGGCAACATCGTCGACGCGGAGGTTACCCCGGTGGTCGGATGAGAGGCTGATGGTTCGGGCTAGCCTGAGCTGCTTGTGCTTGCTTGCGGCGGTGAACACGATGTTCTGGCTGGCCGTGCGCTCCTCGTCATCACCGGGGCGACCTGACCCGCCGATGGGAGGAAGACCTCCGTCTCCGCCGCTGCCGCCTAAGACTGGCGTTCCGGCGGTTAGCGTGACGTCGGGTTCGGAGTGGGTGGTGGCGGCGAACTGGCCGCCGACCGGGACACCCTGAGGCTGGCGGTCGATACTCTGCAGTGGCTTCTTTGGAAGTGGCATACCTTCAACGTGTGCGGCCGGGCTTCAGATTGCGCAGGCACCGTCCCCGGGGAACCTCAGTCGTCCATCTCCCATCGCTGGCCGGAAGCGCGTTCCACGGCGGCTTTCCACTCCTCGACGCCTGTAACGAACGGGAATGGTAGTTCCGGATGAAACTGGCGGGCGGTGTAGTCGATGACGTAGTGCCCGTCCCGGTCACCGGCAAGGATGGCGACGTGCTGCCCGCCCAGGCGGGCCCGGCAGAGGGTGATCTCATCCAGCCATTCGGCATTGAATTCGGCTGCGCCCACCTGGTCGATGACTTCGTTCGTGGCGGCCCAGCAGTTGCCCAGCGCCAGGCGCGGATCGCCGAGCTCCTCCAGCCGGACGGTGTCCTGGCGGACAGGGGAGTGGTCCGTGATCTCCAGGTCGGGGTACTCGGCGAGGACATCGCGGGCACTGGCAAGCCGGCGGTCCTGAACGGTTTCCCGCGTTTGCTCCAAGTCCAAGCCGGAGTTTGGAGCAAATTTGGAGGTGAGGGAGGTGTCGGGTTCTGCATGGGAGGCGGGAACGAAGCGGCCGGCGGCTCCGCGCGGGTGGGCTGTGGCAGTGAAGCTCATACCCGCTTTGTGTGCGGGCATGGCCGGAAACACTGAAGCCCCGATCCCCCACGCGGGGCGCGGGGCTTAATGGGGACGCGGCCACTTACCTGCTCCAGGCTGTCAGGCCGTATGCCCGTGAATCCAGGACTGCATGGCTTCGACCCGACGTTTTAGCTGCGGGTCCGGGTGGATGGCCTGGTCGTTGGCGGTCTGGATCCGCCCCAGTTCCAGGTCAACCGCTGTGGTGTCGACGTAGCCTCGGGTGGCCAGACGGCCGACGGCGGGGTAGGCGATGACGCCGCGGGTGTTGCGCAGGTTGCCCAGCTGTTTGGCGATCGCGACGGCGGACGCGTCGGAGACCGGACTGCCTGTGGTGAGGGTCGTGTCCAGCTCAGCAGGGTCGATGCGGAGGCCGGCAGCGCGGGCGGCATACGGGTCAACCAGGACGGTAGAGCCGTTGACGCGTTCGATGATGAGCCGGCCCAGATTCTCCGAACCGAAGGAGCCGTGGTCGGACTCGTTGTGCAGCTGGACGATTTTGGTGCCGTTCCACGCTGCGTCCACGACCCGGGCTTCGCTGAGGGGCCCTTCCGGAAGCTGGGCGGTGCATTCGACGCCGATCTCCTCCCAGCCCTCGTCGGTGGTGAGGTTGGCCTGGTACCGCTCGGCGAGGAAGTCCTCGATGACGGGGCTGTTCGTCTCGAGCCAGGAGTCCAGGGTCTCCCCGTGCAGGCGGGGGTCCGAGTCGGCGATGAGGTCTTTGATGTTCACCGTCTTGGCCGGGGAGACGAAATAGCCGGAGCCGTCCTCGGAGCGGGACACGTTCAGGGTCTCAATGACGTCACCGTCGGCCAGTTCCGGGAAGGTGTCACCGTCGCCGGGGGAGAGGATGACCTCGCGGTGCGCCGGGTCCAGCAGGAGGGTGGACTCTGCGTGGGTGTCAGCGGCGAACTGTCCGCCGGTGTTGATCCCCTTGGGCTGCCGGTTCTGTGGTGTCGTCATGTCCGGTATGTGTGCGGCCCGATCCGTAAACGTCGCCGCCGGCCACCGGTCCCGGTTTTCACCGAATTCGGCGCTCTACCGGCCACTCCCACCGAACGACCACCGCTCGACCACTTGGTCGAGTGGGAAAATCCCCGGAATGGCGGGGAATATAGGGCCCCTACTACTACTACTCTACTTAAACGACCAAAAATAGAGATATATATAAGGGGGCCCCTTGTTCTCTCTATAGAGGCCCCTCCTTTCTTAGTTAATACACTTCCCTCTCATAGATGTCCTATCCTCCGCGGTCGTTTTGGTCGAGTGAGGGCGCCTTGGGTCGCAACTTCCGCGCCAGCATTGGGATGCAGGGCCGTTGAGTCACCCTACCGGCGGTCGTTTCCCGAACGTGTGAACGACCAGAAGCGGTCGAGCGTGAGAGATGCCGATTTTAACTCATGTGATAACCTGAGGAAAGATTTTCCGCTTTAGAGACGATGGTTATCACATGGCTCCCAAATGGGGGCCATTTCTTGTTTCCGGGAAATTCTTTGTGCCGATCAGGATGGCATCCGGCGGTCCCCAAAACTGCGTTCGCAAAGACGGTTTCACCAGTCAGCCGACACTCTGCAGGTCACCGAGGAGTGGAACCCTTTGGCGCTTTCGTTCGCAATCAGCCGTCCGTCCACCCAAATATGGCAGCCAACAGTGCCGGCGAACCCCAAAGTCGTCGATCCCATGCCGCCCTCATTTGTCACAGTGATCCTCACCGGTGTGCCCCGGGGCATCACGTAGGACACTCCCTGGGTCCCGTTGGTGTTCATCAGCGGCAGCTCTCCGGTGTACGTTCGGGTGCCGTCGGGGGCACTCCATGACACCGTCGCCGCCGTCGAATTCCCGGGCGCCCGGAACTCCACCAGGACGGTCCTGGACGGAGGCTCTTCGTTGTCGGAACCTCCTGCGACGAGCTGTGCCACGGCGCCGGCGACCAAAACAGCAAGGCCCGCGCCGGCCCACAAGAGTGCTTTCCCTGACATCGCCGTCCCCCTCCTCAGATGCTTCAGTGAACCACGGCGGGGGCCGCCGGAAACGCAGGAAAGGGCCGCAACGCCGAAGCGTGTGCGACCCTTTCAGGAGGCGACGGGCCCTAGACGGAAATACGGTCCAGCAGCGGGTAGACGTGTCCGCGCCATTCCCGCCAGTCGGACATTCGTGGTACCCCGGTTACGGACCGGTTGTGGGACTGGTCGTGGATCAGGTGCTTCCAGGACGGCACCGCGGCGCCGGTAATGATGCCTTTGTCATCGATAAGGACATCGCCTTGGACCATGGTTTTGTCGTGGGTGAGGATGAGCCGGTCCACCGCCTTCGGCCCGAAATACCGATCGATGGCGGCTAGCTTCCCCGGAACGCACCCCGGGTTCGTCCACGTCGGCGTGGAGCAGTGGAACACATCAAATCCCTCGTCGGCCATCTCCAGGATGGACTCCACCGAGTATGGAACCGGCTCCAGATCGTGGTACAGGTCGGGGTGGTTCATGGCAGCTTTCAGGACCGTAGGGTCGCCGCCCGGGCCGGCCAGGTCATCCCAGCCGGTGCGCTTGTCGTCATCGACGATCGGGAAGGACGGGTCCAGACGGAGCAGGATTTGGTTGAGGCGCACGCCCCACTGAAGCCAGTTCCCGTCCATGTCGATGAGGGCGATGGGCTTATCGAAACTTTCTCTCATATGTCTCATGTGTGGGGAACATGCGTAGATGCTCCCCGGGCCCGGCATACACTGACCCTTTGGGGGTCCTTCTGTCTGCTCGAATGGGGGCGGCATCCCCCGCCGAATATCCACCAAGCGCAGGAGAACACTTGAGCACGCAACAGCCCGGCGGCCAGCCGCCGGCCCAGCAGCCCTACCCCTACCCGTCCGGTCAGTACGGGCCGCCGGCGAACTGGCAGCCGAAACCTCCGGCGTCAGGTCTGCGCATCGCCACCGGCGTCGTCGCACTCGTCCTCTTCGTCTTCGGAATCTTCACCGCCGGCATGTTCCTGTTTTCCCGGCACAGCGGCGCCAGCTCACCACTGAATGGGTGGATGAACTTCTTCCTCATCGTCGGCTCCATCGGCTGCCTGGTCACCGGGATCGTCATCATGGCCAAGCAGCGCAAGCGCGGAGGAGCAACACCCTGGCTGGTGGCCTCCTTTGCCGCGCTGGCCGTCATTGCCTGTCTCGGCTTCCTGGGCGGCCGGGACTCGGGCCTCCCCGGCGCCTTCACCATCATCCTGCCGGTGGCATTGGCCGTCACGGTCCTTGCTGTCCTGGTGATTGTCCGGGGCAACGCCAGGAAGGCCTGATCCGCTCCACAAAAAGGCCGCTCCCCGCGAGAATGGGGGAGCGGCCTTTGTCGTGTCAGGCGACAGCCGGGACCTGCCGGTGAACAGGTGAGACGTTGTGGGCGGCGACGGCGTGGAAGGCTGCGGTGTTGGCCAGCAGCTCCCAGCGTTCCCGGTTCTCCTCCTGGCCGTTCTCGAGCAGGTCATCCTCATCCCGGTAGTCTGATTCGTCGATGAGCAGCTCGTACTTGTGCTCGGGATTCAGGACGTGGCCGCGGTCAGCCCAATGCTTCATTTCCTCGTGGACGGCGAAGCGGATCAGCTGCAGGTGGTGCTCCCGCTGGTCCCGGGGCAGGTAGGAGAGTGCATCCTCCAAGCTTCGGACGGCATCCGCCCTGGTCTGGGGAGCTTCACCGTTTGTCCAGTACACCGAGTAGGAGTCACGGAGGAGGTCTGAGACGCGAGAGGCGTTGATGGCGAACCGCACCGGAATTTTCGGCAGCGATTCGAGTTCCTTGCGAAGACCCGGTCCGCGGTCTGCTTCAAAGTCGTAGTCGAAGTCGGGCCCGTCTACAGGCGCGGGGATGAGCGACAATGCGGGTTCGCTGTGCGGTGCGGGGGCGAACTGTCCGCCCGTAGTGATGCCGGCCGGGACTCGGTTTGTGATGTTCTCCATGCCCGCTATGTGTGCGGCGCAGCGGTTGAGTGTCGACGCTGTAATAGTCTGGTGGCGGCAGATGCCGACTATGGGAGGAAGCCCCTGTGACCGACGAGCAGCAGGACCCGAAGGCGTACTGGCTCATCCGCGACCTCGCTGCAGAGCTCGTAGGTGTCCTTGACCAGCTCAGGTTTGAGCCGCTGTTCGACCGGCACCCCGGCATCGTCTCTGTGGTGGGCCTTATGTCCGGGGAACACCTTGCCGGCCACGAGGACATGCTGCTCACGCTCTGGCGCGGCAACAGCGACGGCCTGGTAGAGGATGAAGGCTTCAAACAGGGGCTGTGGCTGCACATCTCTCAGATGCCCCACGGGCCCGGCCGAATCCTGCCTCTGGACCCAGACAAGGCCGACTTTGGCGCGGATCTCCATGAGGCAGTCAGCGGCGATGAGGCTCTCCGTAGCGGCATCGACGCCATGCTCACATTACTGAAACTCGGATCACCGGTGCACCGCGGCCAGACCGACGTGGACCTGGCCTTTGGTGTGCTGAACCAGGCCATTGACGAGGGTGTCGCAGGGTCACGTCCCGGCCCCGACGGTGCCAAGTTCGACGAGGACAGCGAACTGGTGTCCGACATGGAGCATCTGTGTGCTGCGAGTGACCTTGAGTCGGTGGAGTTCGGGCAGTACGGGCCATCCGGCGCGCACCGGCTCGCCACCCGAGCTTTCCTGGACGTAAGCGACCAGTTGACGGTGACGGTGTGGTCAGACGAGGACGGTTTCAACTGGGTCGATGTAGCCGGAAGTGTGCAGCGCATGGACTCACCGGAGCTCGTGTTCCCGGGGGAAGACCAGGAAGAAGCCGACGAGGTCGCAGCTTTGACTGAGCAGCTTGCGGAGATCCACGACGCCGCCTCCGCCATCTTTGACGAGCTGAACACTGAGGAGTTCGGCCTCGCATTCGACTTACTGAACTCGGTCGCCTACGCGGCCATGAACGGTGCATTGAAAGATGTCGGACCGGATGTGCGGCCATGGCATCAACTGGCTGACCTGTTCGGCAGCCACTGCCGGCTGGGCTTCCTGGCAGGGGTGATGCTGGAGGAGAGTCCGCTCGGGAATCTCAACATCAGGGCAACAACCCGCGACCCTGCCACGAAGAATCCAACCCACCTCCAGGTGTACTGGAAGCAGGACGACGAGCAGGACGTCCCGGAGCACTGGCTCTCAGTGGGGACTGCGACCGGCCCTGCCCATGACGTAGACCCTGAGTATCCGGAGTTGCTGACGACGATTCCGGAAGCCGGTCAAGAGTACATCCGGCATGCTATCGATCATCTTCACCAGATGGTGCACTTGGCGGGAAGCGTCCTGGAAGCCAGGACGCACGAAACACTCCACTTCCTGGCCCTTCGGCGGGCAACGGAGAATGTGACCGAACTGATCGAGCATGAGATGGTCCGCGACACCATTGACGAAACCATCGCCGGGCTGAACGGTATTGCCCTGCTGTACACCGGGGCTATGCCGGAGGATTAGCCGGCGGCGGCAGCGGCGGCCCGGTCGTCGATTGGTTTTCGCGCGTGACTTCCAGGTCGCGGACCTGGTTCCGGAGCTCTGAGATGTCAGCGAGGAGGCGGTCCCGCTCTTCCACGAGCCTGTTACGTTCCGCGGCGATGGCTTCCGTACGGCCTTCAGCTTTGTCGGCTCGGGAGCGCTGCGTGGTGACGGCTTCGGCTGCTTTCGTCGCTTCCTTCAGGGCCTTGTCCCGTTCGTCTTCGACTTTGCCGAGGTCTTCTGCCGTGCCGTTACGTTCTTCCTCGGCCTTGGCGATCCTGGCTTCCCAGCCGGTGCGCGCTTCGGCGAATTCACCGCGCGCCAGCGTCACCGCTTCCCGCCACAACGCCGCGAAACGGGCCTGGACGGCGGCCGGCGGTTCCGGCACAGTTGCTTCCTTGGACTGCTGGTCGTTCCACGCGCGGGCGGCTTCGGCGGCCAGCGCCATCCTGACGCCGGACCGGTCACGGACTGAGCGTGCCGTGACGGCGGCGCCTTCGGCGGCCAGTGCCTCTGCTGCTGCGGCGGCGCGCTCTTCTGGGGTCTGCTCTGTGGCCATGATGCTCCGATCTTTGGTAACAAGCGTAACGTCGTTACCCGTTACCAACGTTACCGCCGCGCCGGGCGGGTGACCGGCTTCTGGAGCGGCGGTACGCGGCCGCCACGGGGCACGCGGTTAGCCGGTGACGAAGCCCTTGCCGGACCCGTATTCGAGGCTGGAGTTGAAGTCGAAGAATTTCGGGTCGGTGCCGGTCTTGCTCCAGCCGCTGAGTTTGTAGCTGCCGTCCGGGTAGCACATGTACGGGGTCTGGATGTCGTTGTTCCAGGCGTCCTGCTCGGCCTGGGTGTAAATCACCGAGATGTACGACCAGCAGTCCTGGCCTTCTTCCTCGGTCAGCTCGACGTTGCCTTCATGGACGCGTGGCGCCCAGTTAGCAGGGACCCCGTTCGCTGCGAGGTAGTCGTCGAGCCGGCTCGCGATGAAGCGCATGTGCTTGGCCGTGGGACTGCCGGCAAGCTCCGCATCAGGAATCGACTCACCGCCGACGAGTCCCTGCGGCACCGAGGCCTGGCCGCGACCGCCGGGGGCCGCGGGCAATGGCGGCGTCTCAACTTCCGGCATGAATGCGTCAGCGGTCGGAGTCGGGGTGGGCGTGACTGCCGGTGCGCCGGTCGGGGCATTACCTTTGACACCGGTGTCGGTCGCTGGCGGGTTCTGGTTCCCGACGGTGCATGAAGTCAGCTCCGCTGCAGTGGCAAGCAATGCAGCGGCGGTGCGGAGTCGTGTGCTCATGAATAGTCCTTTGTGGGTGGTGGAAACGAACTGGCGGAGTGGCTGAAAGCGCCCTGACCTGCGGTTATGTCGCGCCGAGGCAGGCTATCAGCCCCCGGAGGCCAGTGCGACCAGGTCGGTGAGCCCGGACTGGCCCATGCCAACCAGGGTGGAGCCGACGCCGAAGATCGCGTACGCCCCGATGGGGACCAACAGCAGCCATTCCCGAACAGATCCGGCGTGGCCCAGGACTGGGATGGTCATGTATCCGTTGGAGTGCCAGCACTGCTTAAGGACGGGCAGGTTGCGGATCGCTTTCGGCGGCTTGATGGCGAACGGCCAAGCCAGGTTGCAGCCTTCGGTGGTCATCATGTCTCCGAGGATGTGGATGATGACGCCGATGCCCATCGCGATCGGGAACCAGTTCTGCTCCTGAGGCGCGAAGAAGGTGATGAACGCGCCGACGGTAAGCCCGACCGCCCACGGGGACTTCCGCATCCGGTCCGGGATAATTTTCAGGGCCTTCGCGGCGAATGAGACAAGAAGCACCGAGAGGATGCCGGCGCCGGGGTAGATGGTGCCGAAGCCTTCCAGCTCGTACGTCCAGAGCCCGGCCAGGAAGGCGACGAGAACGAAGACGACTATGCCGACGACAGAGTGGGTGCCGTGGCGGTGGCCGCCGGAGACTTTGCCGATGCCTGCGCACATGGCGTTGGAGAGCGGCGGCAGGGAGTGGGCGATGGTGGCGTTGTGATGATCCGCGTCCGGGAGCATTGCGGCTCCGGCGGTAACGAGGGCGCCGGTGACGATCCCGACCGGGCTGACGTCGAACAGGCCGAAACCGATGTCCAGGTAATGCGGAAGGAACGGAACCTTCTCGGCGAGGGCTGAAGTGTTGACGTGGATATTGGTCGTCAGGGCAACCCAGGCGGCGGCGCCGCAGGCTGCGTGGTGGGCTCCCATCATGGCGGCGGGCAGTCCTTTCACATCGGAAGAATCGGTTTCTTCCCCTGATGTGTGCGGCCCCATGGCAAAGGGTCCCCGGAGTGACTCCGAAGACCCTTTTGCGTCGGGTGGTCAGGACCTGCCGTTGAGCCTGTCCCGGATGGCGCGGATCCGGTCATCCGTTTCCTTCATGGAGGGCATGTCGGACAATCCGTGCCGGGCCATGGCGTCCCGGATCGGGGTCTTCCTACTGCGCAGCCGCGTGATCTGTTCCGGTGTCAGTTCGGGAATCTCGACCAATGACCGGCTGAGGTTCTCCGCCGGCGTGCCACTGAGGGCGAGGTTGATGGTGGGTTCAGTGTGGATGTCCGCGGCGAACTGGCCGCCGGCGGGGATGCCGCGGGATACGCGGAGCTGGGATGTCGTCATACCTGACTTGTGTGCGGCTGCGGCCGGCCGCGTCTGGACACCCATGGGGATGCCATCATCATCATCATCATCATCATCATCATCATCATCATCATCATCATCATCATCATCATCATCATCATCATGGTGGCCACCGTGACGCTGCTGCTGCTGCTGCTGCTGCTGCTCAGCCCTTCTTGAGCCGGTTCACCGGCGGCAGGCTGTGGTTGGCCGCGAGGATCCGGAGCGCATCCATCGCCGGTATCCGGTCGGCCGGCTCCAGCAGTTGCCAGGAGCGGTGCGCCGGGTCGGAAAGTACCTTGTGCAGGCTCAGGACACGGGACTTGTCGCTGCCTTTCATCTGCGCTGCGGTCACCAGTGGCGTCCTGATGGTGGCGCAGAGGACGACGGCGTCATCAAGGTGGCGGCCCTTGTCGCGGGAGTCTTCCCGGTAGGCAGCTCCTTTCAGGACCAGGGCTCCGAGTGCGTTGGGGATGCTGATGAGCACGGGGCCGTCGTCGTCGGCAGTCATCCGGCAGTTGACGGTCCGCTGCAGCGCCTGGGTACCGCCGGCCATCTGGAACGGCTTGCGGCCGCCGATGGTGGGGACTTTCGCAGGGGTTAGATGGTCCGCGACCATCACATCGATTTGCTGCTTACCTCGCACGAAGCGGTGGGCCGGGGCGTCCTGATCGATGGACTTCTGCAAGACGTAGCCGAGCCTGTTCAGGACCGCCAACACCGACCGCGTCGTCGCGGCACCCGTCTCGATGTGTAGCACGATGTCGACGTCTGCTGTCGGACGGGAGACGGCCAGGCCGGCCGCGGCTGCATGGAGCTGGACCATGAGCCCGCCCACCAACGTCCACTGGGTCGAGGGCAGAGCCCTGGCCAGCTCGACGCACTGCGGCCAGGGCGTGCCCCACCCGCCGGGCGGGACAGGGACGTCCCAGGTTTCGCGGGTGTCGGCGGGCTCGTCGGCCACAGCGGCCAGTTCGTGCTCAGACATGGAGGAGTTCGTTGATCACGCGCTGGCCGGCGCTGCGTTCACGGGTGGCCAGCGAACCCATGAGGTCGACCGCCACGGCGGCGACGGGTGCCCGTCCTTCGGTGAAGGGTTCCTCCAGTTCGACCTCGTGGATGATGGCGTTGCCCTCCGGGTCTTCAACCAGGCCGAAGGAGTTGGCAAGGGCCTGTGCGTCGCCGGCCATGACGTAGCCTTCGGCGATGCCGCTGCCGCCTGTCAATCCGAACGTCTCGGCCGTGGACTCGTCCCGCATGGCGGTCGCACCGCTGAAAATCAGGTAGTCGCTGAGAGCGAGCAGCGCGTCGGGTGTTGCACGGTAGCGCAAGGTGCGGTCCTTGTTCCGTGCCAGGACGCACACGGCCTTGGCATCCAGGGTGCTGAGTCGTTTCTTCAGCCGCGACTTCTCCGACGCCGAGATCCAGGTGGGGTTCTGGCCGGACAGCAGCGCCAGCGCAGCCCAGGCTGTCTTGGCGGTCCATGCCCGTCCGTGGCGCGTCCCGCTTGAAGCCAGTCGCTCAACGGAATTGGGTTCTATGAGAAGGGATTTACCCGCTCTTCCGGTGACGGAAAGCTGCCCAGAGGTGATGAGCCGGTGAACCGACATTTTGCTCCGGCCCAAGCGCTCGGCAGCCGCCATTACTGTTAGAGGGTCCATACACTAACCGTTACATGTGTTACGCATAGTGTCAATGCGCTAACCGTTACATATGTATCGGTATGTGCCAACATTCCTTCGCCTGCCTGTCCTCCCACGAAGGGTCAGACCTCGCGATAGGGCAACTCGAAGTTCACCGAGACGGTTGGCTTGTCGAGCCAGATGTCACCGCGGTCCTGGAACTTGAATCGGTGCTCGTCCTTTCGGCTCGGCAGGGACAGGTACACCTGGGTGCCGTCGGACCGGCCGCCGTCAGGGAGCCCGGAAATCGTCCACACCTGAACGCCTTCCGGGTACTTGACCGGGGGAGCCCAGCCGGCAGCGGAGAGTGCCTCAACCACGGCGCGTGCCGGGGACTTGGGCGGCAGAAGCTCCTGTGGGATCTTCACATACTCGGAGTATGGAGTGTTGTTGATGTCTCGCACGCGCTGCTCATGGACGCGGATGGCTTCGTCAACAATTGCGACAGCGTTCTGCACGGCATCGGACGCCTGGCTGGAGTCCTCCTCATCGGGGATCGAGGCAGAGTCAATGGCGTAGGCGCCGTTCTCCCAGCCCCACACCTCGGCCCAGTACTTGCCGCCGGCGAGCATGTAGTCGCCGATGTTAGTGCGGACGTCACCCTCAACGCGGAGGATGGTCATTTTCTTGCCCTCGTCGACGTCGGCGCCGTCGTCATCATGCTCGATGTATCCGACCCGGGCGAGCGTGCCGATGGGCTGCGATTCCCAGTCTTCTGCGGTGGTGATCTCGGTGGCGGTCAAATTGCTCATGGCCTGGGTCTCTCTGTCGGAACGGCTGGTCTTCGACCCATGTGTGCGGAGACGTTGATGAATCTTCCCGTCAGGGCTTCCCATGACACAATGCGCCAGGACAGGGCTGTTCTCGCGCGGACACATAGGATGAGCCCACATGGGGGTCAGCAATAAGGGGGATGTTGTGAAGTTCAGGATGATCGGTGTGGCTGCCGCGTGTGTCGGATTGCTGCTGGCTGGATGCGGGACGCCGGCGGCGGATACGACGACTTCGAGCCCGACTGCCTCGGTGGCGCCGAAGACCGTTCCCGACGTGGTGGGCAAGCCTTTCGCTGAAGCCCACAACACCCTGGTCGGGGCCGGCCTCAAGTACGAGGCTGTCGGTGCCGACGGGGTGAAGTTCACCGGCCGTCCCTTGGATACGGCCCAGGTCATCAGCGTGGATCCGGCCGCCGGCGGCGACGTTCAGGCAACGGAGGTGGTGACGTTGAAGGTCGACAGCACCCAGGGTGAAGCCAAGGCTGTCGCTGACGCCAAGGAAGCGGCGAAGAAACGGGCCATCCGGTACGACTTCAGGTGCTCCACTTCGGGAAGTGCCATCACGGCGAAAGACAATCAGCTGTTCAGCTCGCCGCAGATGATCTGGGCGTCGGCTTCCTTCCCGAAGCTCAAGTCCTGCGATCTGAAGGTCGGCGGCACCTGGTACCGGGACCGTTTCACCCTGGAACCGGATGAGGTCGCCATTGTGCAGCAGGTTGGCGCCGACGGTGGAGACATCAGCCTGCCGTCGGGGACCTTCGGGTCGGTCCTGATGCTCTGCGCGTTGCCGCCGGAGGAAGGGTGGGACACGAAGTACGGCGAATACCCCGCTGGCGGGCCGAAGATCAGGTCCGAGGCGAAGGCGGCCCTGGCAATGTGCCCCGACGCCCCGTTCGCTGGCGAGTTGGCCCGGGTCGCCGGCGGAACACCGCCGGCACCGAAGACCGCAATGGGGGACGGAACGTTCGTAGTCGGCAGGGACATCGCAGCCGGCTCCTTCCAGGTGAGCGTCCCGTCCGGGGCCAACGGAGTCCACGACTGCTACTGGGAACGCACCGGCCCCCAGGGCGGAACGATTGCCAATGACTTCATCTCGTTCGCGCCCCAGGGACCGGTCGTCACTGTTTACCCGGGTGAAGGGTTCGTCAGCAGGAGTTGCGGCAGCTGGACCAAGGTCGGCTGACCGCCCCCTCAGGCGAACGGGTCATCGTCGTCCGGGACAAAGCGCTTCTTCCGTATCGGCGCCTCATCGGCGAACGGATCGGCGAGCTCGTCCGGCACGACAGCTTTAGATGGCGCCGCCGGAACTTCATCGGCGAACGGGTCATCGTCGTCCGGAACCGGTGTGGGCGCAGTTACGGGAGCTTCCATCTCGGCCCAGTCCAGCTCGTCCGGTGCAGCCGGTTCAGTCGGTGCATCGGCAACGACTGCGACGGGAACAACTGCCGGTGCGCGGCCAACACCGAAGAACGCCTCGATCTCGTCCAGGTCCGAATCGGTGACACCCTGATCCGGGTTGGGCACCACCAGGAGCGCGTCGACCCCGGCGGTCTCGAACGCTTCCGCGGCGATGTCGCGGTAAGACAGTCCGAGGATGACGTCTTCGGAGGCCAGTTCGTCATCGATCCAGACGAACCGGCGGATGGCCGGGTTCTCCCTGATCCAGTCCAGGGCGGCGTCGATCTTCCACCAGCCGGTCTCCTCGGTGTCGGCGATGAGAACTTCCGTTGCCCGCGGGAACAGCTGACCGAAGTTATCCGGTGCGTCATCCTCCCAGGAAGTCAGCCAGGCCTGGGCGACAGGGACGCCGGCAAGACGGGCGATGATGGTCGGGTCGAACATGACCGTCCCGTGCCCGGGGGCTGCCAGGTGGTCCAGGCCCTGACGGTGCGTGAACGGTGCGATGACCCCGTCGACGTCCAGAAGGAGTGCCGATTCGGAGTCAACATCTGTTTCGGGGCCAGTAGAGTCCTCCTCGTCCCAGACCAGCTCTTCCTCGGAGGCGGCCCCCGGAAGGAGTTCGGCTCCCGGCTCGCCTTCCACCGTCTCGGCAGTTTCTTCGGTCCCGAGGTCCATGTCGGACCAGTCCAGGTCGTCGAGCTCGAGTTCGATTTCTCCCAAATCAACGACTGCCGCTGCGGGGCGTTGAGCCGTCACTGCCGGTGCAGGCATCTCACCAGGAGCCTCCGGCAGCTTCATCATGAACGGGGTCAGGTCCAGCAGCTCGTCCTCGTCGAGGGGGTCGATCTCTGCAGCCAGTTTCTCGCGCAGGACAGCCTGCTCGGCAGGGTCGTACCAGGCCTGGATGGCCATGGCGGCGCCGGCGGTGGTTTCGAAGAGGCCGCGTCCGGGCGGGATGGCGTCACCGAGGTCGGGGGCGTCCTGGGGTGCCCGCAGTGCGGACTGCTTGTCGCCGTAGGTGGCCTTGCCCATCAGGAGCCGGGACAGGTTGACCTTGAGGTCTCCGGCGCCGGGGATGGTGTCGAGCATCTTCGCGGAGAGCTTCTGGGTGGCCAGGAACAGTGTGACACCGGCGGACCGGGCTTCACGGGCGATCTTTCCGGTGTACACGCCGATTTCGGTCTTGGCCCGGTTGGTCGCGATGATCATGTCCCGCTCGATGTCCATGTCCGGATCGTCGCTGGCGGCCGGGACCGGGTCCTGGCCCATCAGCGAGGTGAACTCGTCAAGGAGGATGACGATGTGCTTGGGACGGATCTCTTCCGGCAGGTCCCGGTAGTTACCGACGCCGTGCCCGGTGTTGAGGTTCTTGCGGCGCAGGACCTCGGCATAGATGCCCTTCATCATGGCAGCGGCTTCGAACGGGGTCGCGGTGAACGCCTTGGCGTACGGTTCGGCAAACTTGAAGTCGGCGCCACCCTTGGTGGGGTCGGCGACGTAGAGCTCGTAGCCGCGGATCAGTGCACCGTACGCGAGTGACTGCAGCAGCACCGACTTGCCGCCACCGGAGGCGCCGGCGATCAGTAGGTGCGGGTCGACCTTGAAGTTGTATGCCACGGGCTCACCGTCAACACCTGTGGCGAACGGGATGACCTCGGATTCGAGGATGAAGTCCCAGTCATAGCCGGCACGTTCCGGCATCGGGTTCACCTCACAGGCGAGCAGCTGGATGGCGTTGGCCCGGTTCTTGACCCGGCGCGGTTCGACAAAAGAGTTGCCGGAGTTGGACTCCAGCTTGGTGCGGACCCCGGTGAAGGAGGTGAAGTCCAGACCGGTGGGCAGCTCGAAGTCCAGGATGGAGACCTGCTGGTTCCGCGGCATGTGATCCACGTTGGTCAGGACCGGCATGAGCCCGCCGATGCCGGAGATCCCGGAGTCGAGGAAGACCTGGTCCCAGTTCAGGGATTCGAGGTACTGCTCATGGCGAGGGCTGGCCAGCTGGACGCCCGGCTTGTTCGGCTTGGTGCCGACAACGATGGTGCAACCGTCCTGGGACGCGGCGACCCGCAGCCATTCGGCAGCCCAATGCTGCTTGATCCGTTGGGCCATACCGCGGACGTCGTTGAGGGTGACCCCGCCGTACAGGCGGAGGTCGATCTTCCAGATGTGGCCGCGGGAGGTGTCCTTGGTCAGGCAGGTCGCGGCGGCGATTTCCGGGCGGTCAGCGAGTTTGGCTGCCTTGAACGCCTGGTTGACGAGGCCGGCCAGGACCCAGCGGGGAGCATCGGAGCCGCGGACCGGGGCCAGATCATCCGGCTTGGCCGGGACGGCTTCGGAGGCCCAGTAGACGCTGAAGGCCTGCGGGTGCCGTTCGCCGAGCCGGCGGCCTGAGCCGGGGTAGCCGGTCATCGCGACAAACGGTGCGGCGTTCAGGGTGGAGGGCAGTGCGTGTTCGAACAGGAAGAAGTCGTGCGGGGTCATGCCCTGGCGGGTGATGAAGGACAGCGTGTTGATGGTGACGCCGTTCTTGAGCCGGGCGGTGTTGGCGGTGGAGGCTTCCATCACCGGCGGGTTCGCCTTGTGCTTCGGGGCAGCCTCGGCCCAGCGGTTGTTCCACTGGTCTTCGTCGGCGAGCTTCTTCATGTCTTTGGTGCTCAGCCCGGAGTTCGGATCCCACTGGGTGTCGGCGTCAAGGAGTGCGCCGGCGTACGCGCAGCCGTTGCCGTTCTGGGCACGGTGATCGACCAGGACGTGGGCCTGAAGGGCCTCGGCCATTTCATTGCGTCCGTTGGCCCGGATGTACGAGGCCGGCGGCCCATCCGGCAGGAACCAGGTGATCGCCCAGACGGAGCTACCCGTCGGGGCGGGCGCAGCGGATTCTTCGGCGCCGTCGTCAGCTGTTCCGGCCGGGGCCGGCGGGACGGTGAGCAGGTGGACGTCGTCGATGACGGGCCGGGAGTAGACGCCGTCGGCGGCCCAGGCAATTGCGCAGCGGACCAGCTGGTAGACGACGTCCTTGGGTGTAGCCGGGTCGGTGATGTCGGGCATCTGATCCGAGGGCCAGCGGACGATCTCGAAGCGGAGCGGGTGCTTGGTGCCGGGGACCGGGGAGTTGTTGGAGTCCAGGTTGGGGACGTCCAGGACGGCGAACTTGGCGCCGGTGCCCAGGGTCGGGCTGATCTTGTCGGCCATCACCCAGTACGGCATGGCGCCGGTGCTGGCAGGGGCATCGAAGGTGTCGATGATGGCGGCGCCGACTTCCTGCCGGTCAATGAGCCGCGGTGCCGGGTCCTGCTTGAGCATCTCCCAGCGGGATTTCCATTCCTCGCGGGCGGCGACAACGACCCGCCAGTGTTCCAGCGCCTCGGTGATCCATGCGCGGGAAAGCAGCGCGAGCGGGCCGCCGGTCAGGCACAGCGCCCAGATGGCCGGCTCGGGGATGGCCGGGACGGAGGCTGCGGTGGTGGCCAGGGGCAGCAGGACGGTTGCGATGGTGCCGACGGTGCCGCCAACAACGATGCCGCCGATGAACAGGCCAATGACCTTGGCGACGTTCTTGCGGGCCAGGGCGATGAGGGCGTCGACCCGTGCGCCGGGGTTCTCATCGTCGGCGACCTGGGTGCGGCGGCGGGAGGCGCTGAACTGGGCGACAGAGATGAACGCGGCAGCTGCGTTGATCAGCGGACCGTAGCCCTGGGTGTAGGTCTCATCGACGACGGGGATCAGGTACGCGGCTGCGCCCGCCCAGACCGCAACCAGGAACGACAGGCGCGGCTTGAGTCCGGGCAGCCAGTCCGGGTTGGGCAGGGCGAGCTTGAACTTCAGGTCCTCCCAGAGCCGGTACTTGTTCATGGCGGCCTGCTCGCCCGGGTGCGCGGGTGAAGGGTAGCCGCGGGCGTCCTTCTTGCCGGTGAACATCGCCGGCGGGTACGTCCACGCGGACACGAGCAGCCCGGCCCAGATCGCGGCGATGCCGGGGTAGCCCTGGTAGATGGCGTAGCCGGCCGCCGCGGTGGCGCCGAGCATCACCAGCGGGGTGATCGGTTTGCCTGGTACCTGATTCCTGCGTGGTGCCGCCATGATGGCCTTTCCTAGGTGAAGCTTCTGGGTTCTCTATGCGTCTGCCGGCACGGCGGCGGTCGCAGTGCGCGGGCCGGTCGCCGACGGCAGTGGGTGGAAGCGCCGCAGCACCTCGGCGTTCAGTCCGGCAGATGAAATGAGCGCGGTGTATTGGTCTTCGTTGAGCATGCTCACTGTGGTGACGCCGTGCGCGGTGCAGACGAGGGCCAGGCGCCAATCCCGACCGAGCTCCATCGGTGACGGGAACTTTCTCATCGCCCAGGTTGAGAGCTCTTTCGGGGCCTCGCGGAGCTCCAGCCGGCCGTCGGGGTATTGGATGGAGAAGTGGACACTGGAGGGCTCCTTGGTACCTTGCATATTGAGGAGCGCCACAGCGGACGAGACGTGGTCGGAGCCCACAAGGAGGCCGGCGGTACGGGCGGCGATCTCGGCCGCGGGAGGGTTCACATCACCGAAGGACTTCCATTGGTCTGTGGATGTTCCGGCGCTTCGCCTCTTGAGTTCGGTGACGAAGACGCTGCGGTTGTTTTCGTACAGCAGAGCGAAGCCGCCGAGAAATACGCCTATGACACCGATGGCTCCGAGGGCTATAGCCATGACCTGGGCACCCTGGCTTTTGTCGATGAGCGCGCCGAAGATGGCTATGCAGATCGCCACCAGGTTGAGGTCAATGAACCTGCGGTGGCTCGTGAGACGCTGGTCGCGAGGGAGATGCATGTAGGACGTGGATGCCACAGAACCTTCCTTTCAGGCGAAGGGGTCGTCGTCGGCGTACACGTCGATGCGCGCCGGCCGGACCGGGGTTTTGAACTGGTCAGCGTCGGACCAGTGCGGTGCCGGCTTGGTGGCGGCCGGGGCGACGAGGAGTTCCTGGAGCTTGCGGACGATGGCAGGGTCCGCGGAGCCTGCGCGGACGAAGGACTTCACGGCCGGGACGATGCGCAGGCCGTTGATAACGTCGGCGCCCGGAACGGTCAACAGCCAGGTGGACAGTGGCTGTCCGTCGCGGGAGGACCAGACCACCAGGTGCGGGGTGAGGATTTTAGCGCCGGTTCCCTGCAGGAACGTGGTCATCGCCCGGGACACGTACTCTTGGGATTTGCCGATGTGGGGTGTCTTCTCCCATCCACGGCGGTAGCCGAGCAGTGACCAGTAGAAGCCTGGCTTCCACATCTTGGAGTCGATCAGCAGCACCGACTTACCCGAGACGATGACGTGGTCGATGTTGGCTTTGAAGCCGGGGATCGGGATCCGCAGGTCGTGGAGGACTGCTGCCTTCTTGCCGAACCCGTTCAGCAGCGCCTCGGTTTTCTGTTCACCTTTGGCACCGATCCTGGCGACGTTCTCGTTCACCGCCCACGAGGAATCCTGCAGCCCGGTGGCTGCGCGGCCGTAGATGCCGTTCATCAGGACCAGAAGATCCGGACGACGGTCCAGATGCCGAGGAGGACCAGGATGGCGCCGAGGACTTTGCCTCCGGGGCCGTACATCCAGTCTTCAATTTCATTCTTGTCCTTGGCGGTGCTGTCCAGGACGCGGTCTTTGAAATTCTTTTCGCTCATACCCGGAAACATGCGTAGGCAACGCGGTCACGGGGGTCACCTCACCCAGGCTGATCTCTCGTTCCGAAGGCTCGGAAAGTCAGGGCCGGTCGCCGGCGTTGATGACGATGTAGCTGGAGTTTGGCACACGGAGGATTGTCTTTTTGTTGCAGTCGTAGAGGACGTACCTGCTGGAGTCGCCTCCGAGCAGGAGCAGCTTCCGGTCGGCGTAGGCTTCCGTGTTCGTCTCCGTCTTGAACAGCTGGACGTGCGGGCCGGCGAACCGGAAGCCCGGAAAGGACTGCCCGTCCTCGCAGTGTTTGAGACGGTCTGCCTGGTCGCGCGCGAGCATGGGGCCGACGCCGACCAGGACCACCGCGACGTAAGCCACGGTCACCGCGACAAAAACTACCGGCCGTCGGGTGAAGTGGTCCCCTGAAGACAGCGTTCGCAGCACTGCCCTTGCCTCGGCGCGCTGGCGGTTGTCGACTGTCCTGAGTCGGTCGAATTCCCTCAGCCACGACCGCAGCGGCATTTCGTGCTCGAACGTGGCGAGGTCTGCCGGGTTGCGTGACCAATACTCCGTGAGCTTGGCCAGATGCTTTTCAAATTCCGGTTCGTCCAGACCGGCTAAGTATCTTCGTGAAGCGTTAGGGCCCCGCCCGACCATCGCACCCCGGACTGTGTGGCGGAGGTAGGTGAGAAGCAGCCAGGTCGAGAGCACGACGAGGACGAAGATGACCAGGACCGCCAGGGATGACTGTGCCAATGTCTGGCTGTAGGTGAGGCCGGCTTCCTCAGGTGTTGTCCCAAGCTCGGAGTAGAAGACCGCAAACGGAAAGCGGAGCAGAACATACAGGCCGATCCCGAAGGCGCCGATCCATGCCACATCAAAACGCCAGGAGCGGCCCGGCGGACGGGGCGGGGCTCCTGGCGTGTCGGCAGGCCGGAGAACTTCGGGATTGCCGTCTCCTTGTATCGGTCCTGACATGGGGAAAGTATGCGCCGCTGGCGGCGGTCCCGCCAGAGGATCGTCCGATCGGCGCCACCGCCCGCGGGCAGCCAGGACGCGTGTCCGTGGCGGAAGGCTACTTCGACTCGGCCAGGATTAGTTTGAGACCCTGTTTCGGATGGTACGTCCAGGTCGCCGAAATCTTGTCCCAGGAAGCTTTCTGCATGCCGTCCAAGGCGCGGGTCGCATCGATCTGACTCACGACGCTGTCTGGCGCCGCCGCGGCCTTGAGGACACACACTATGAGACCGTCGGGGACGCCGGTGACTTTGAGGACGTTGGTCATCATGGGATCCTCCGGGGAGCCTTGCATGGTGATCGAGTAGCCGGCGTCCCCGAGGGTGGCGAACGGACTGAAGACACTGTCGTCGAGCTTGCACGATTGACGTGCCTGCTTGATGAGGGGCTCCGCGGGCGCGGACGACGTTGCGGCCGAGGGCTCGGGGGTTGATGCATCGGACGCGCCGCCGCAGCCAGCCAACCCCATCACCACGAGGGGGAGTGCCAGCGTCCAAGCCCTTGCCGGAAGGGCCTTCACCCATCCGCGAGGAACTCGTGTAATCGCGTCTCGCTGATCGGAACGTGCTCCCATGATTTCCCCCGGTATGTCGATGGCATTTGTGTCAGGGTAGCCGTCGGGTCGAAGGCTGCACGGGATCCTGCGCAAATCTTGATCGACTCATGACCATTCGATGCGGAGCCGGCGCGGGAGTTTCGCGTCGCCGCCGTTGCCGATGGCTGCCCCGAGGGGCCTGCCCTTGACCAGATGCGGTTTGGCGGGCGCAGGGTGCGGAACCTCGACGTTGGCCCGTTCCATAGGTGTGCCGATCAGTGCTGTGTGGTCGCCTTCCCGCAGCCAGTGCGGTGTGGCCGCGAGCAGCTTGGAGTTCTCCAAAACAGCGGTCGCGTCGAAGGTGTGCCACGGGGTGAAGTCGTAGTCGGTGAGCATGCCGCGCCGCACCCACCGCTCCGGGCCCGTGGCGTCGTTGATGGCGAAGTCGGCCTCGAGGTTGAAGAACGCCTCGCTCATCAGATGCCGGTCCGGGAACCACTCTTCCCAGTGGGCGATGCCGATCCGCGCGGCGGGGGAGTCCTGGCCGCGGCCGGGGAATTCACGGAGCACTTTGGAAAGGATCCGGTAGATTTCGTGCCGCGGGTCGGTGCCGGTGTGAGTGGAACGGTCCGGGTGCGGTGCGGCGATGAACACGATGGTCAGCCCGGAGGTTTCCAGCGGGCGTTCGGAAATGACCTGCGCCCAGCGTCGGACCTTGCTCTCAAAGGACGTCGACGCGGTGGCCGTCAGTTCGAAGGCAATCCGCATGCCGTCGTGCCGAATGATGGTACCGTCGGCGCGCCGGCCGTCAGCCCTGGTCAGCTTCTTCCCGAGCCCGGAACCGGCGAGCAGGTCGACGGAGGACAACTTCTCGCCCATGACCGCGCCGATGTCCAGGTACTCCGCAGCTCGCAGGCCCAGTTCGGTGGAGATGACATTGTGCCGGTCGTACTGGCCGCCGGTTGACCAGGGCTGGCCGGCGGTGACGCTCAGCCATTCAGGACCGGTGAGGGTCGGCTCGATGACCTTGTTGAAGGCTTCGGAGTTCGCGGTCCGGAAAACAACGCTGCTGTCCATGCCGGGGTTGAGCCGCAGCTTGTTCGCGTAGACGCCGATGTCCAGCAGGTCCAGGGTGAAGGACGCGGCCATCGAGGAATAGTTGGGGTCCAGAAAATACCGGCAACCGGTAAAGGCGGCGACCTGCTCTGCCGAGGCTGTCCGCCATGAGTCCAGCACACCCCAGGCGGCGAGCCGTTCGGTGCGGCCGCGGTTGGAGGTGGCGATGCGCAGCGCGTCGTCCTCCGCGAGGAGGAGCTTGGCGTTGACCGGGCTGAGGCCTTCCTTCTTGTGGTGCCTGGCCATCGGGCCGGTTACCCAGTTGGCCTGGGAGCCCGGCGCCCAGAGCCGGTCCCAGTACGGGTCGCGGCGGTTGTACATGGCCAGGTCTTCGACCGGGTTGGCCGAGGGCATCATCTCGGCGTGGATGCCCTCGGCGGCGGCCCGGCGTTCTGGTTTTACTGCTACCAAGGGAAAGCTCCTGCGGGTTCGTGGGTGTAACCCTGCGCTGCTGCGTAGGTGGAGATGTCGGCTTCGAAGTTGGGGAGCTTGACGATGAACGCGGACTGCCGGCGCTGCTCCACTTCGGAGCGGACGACGACGTGGTACGGCTCCAGGTGCTGGATGTCTTCGGTGGTCCATTCGCCGTTGGAGCCGACGTTCGCTGCGACCTCTCCGGCAGTGCTGACGTCCGTCTGGGCGAAGGAGATCAGGGTCGAGTAGGTGAGGAAGTTGTTGCGCAGTGCGGCGCCGAGCTGCTCGGGACGCTGGGTCGCGAGGATGGCACGGATGCCGTAGGACCGGCCCTGGTCTCGGATCCAGGCGATCACTTCCGGGGAGGTGCCGGCCAGCAGGGAGAGTTCGTCGGCGAAGATCGAGACGGACCGCTCTGCTTCCAGCCAGCCGGAGCAGGTGCGCTTGAGTGCGTTCTGCAGCGAGAACATCAGCAGCGAGGAGATCTGCTGGTTCTGTTCGTCTTCAAGGAGGACGCCGGACGGGGAGGAACCGGTGTTGATGACGACGGAGCGGTGACCTTCGAGGATGGCGGTCCAGCTGACCTTCTTCCGTTCCGGGCTCCACCAGTCTTCCAGGAGCAGGAGCTGCTCGAACTTGTTGCGCGGCGGTTCCAAGAACGGACGGCGGGCTGACTCGGTGCGGTCTTCGAAGAGCGAAGAGATGGCGATGTATGCCTGCTCCAGTGTCTCGTCGGGGGTGCCGCGTTCGCGCAGCTTGACGCCCAGGGCTTTGATGCCGAGCGCGAGCTGGACGGCGATCTTGTCGGAGGTGCCGGCGAGGAGCTGGTAGGCGTAGTAGATCGGGGACATGCCGTGCTTGAGGATGCGCTCGTCCCGGTCTTCGATGGAGTCCAGCACGCGGTCATCGACGGACATCGCCGCCGTAAGAACCGACACGATGGTCGGGAACGACCGGACCCCGATCGCTTCGGCACCGAACGTGTACTTCATCGCGTTGGTGAAGAACAGCGCCTTGGCCGCGTTGTCACCCGGGACGGCGAACAGGTCGATGCCGCGGGTGCGCGGGTCCGCCACGTCGATGGTGAGAACCTTGTCGCCGAGCTTGTGCGCCCAATCGACATACTTGGCGACGCCGTCGCCCTTGGACTCGAAAGCGATGAGGGTGTTGTTGGTTCCGGGGTAGCCGGGCTTGCCGGTCGGGTTGACCCGTTCCAGGCAGTGCCAGCCGAACAGGGACCGGACCAGAAGCGATTTACCACTGCCGGGCTTGCCGACGACCGCCACGCCAAACAACATGGCGGCTGCTGACAGGTGGGCCGACCCGTCATCGTTGGTGCCCAGCAGCGGCCCGATCTTCTGCAGCATCACAGGCGGGGTGGAACGGGCCCGTGTTGCTGCGGCACCGGAGACGGCACCGGCGTGAGGGGAAACCATGCCGACCACCACGTTGGGTCCGACCATGAACGTGTCCATGGCCAGCGGGTAGTCCCCGTCGGAGGCCGGCACGTACTTTTCGAACGGGACCTTCTCATCACCGACCCGCCTGGTGCCGCGGATGGTCTGCTCCTTTCGGGGCGGACGGGGCCGGCCTCGGCGTGCCGGGGGTGAAGCGAAGACCGCTTGGGCGAGCCGGTTGCGCAGCTTCGTGTCCGGCGCGGAAATCCGTCCGGTGAGGGCGGCGAGTCCCAGGACGGCGGCGGCGCCGGCGATCGCGTAGAGAAACGGTGTGATGCCTGCGGGGACGTAGGTGGCGTACTCGGCAGGCAGCAGCGGGAGCCCGAACAGGGTCGCCGCGGCCAGGGCCAGACCGGCAGGCAGACCGAAGAACAGCGCGTGCTTCGTCGGGGCAAACCGGACACCGGAGTCCAGGTCGAAACCGGGCAGGCCCGCGGTGACCTGGGAGAGCAGCGAGGTCACTTCCTCCTTCGAGGAACCGCCGGCGGTGATCGACACGACCACCGCGGTCGGGGAGGTCGAGTGGTGCGTCGGGACTGCGGTGCCCAGCCGGTTCCCGAGCCACGGCGTGTAGTGCTTCCGCTCCTTGTTGGAGGGCTTGCGCATCGTGACGGACACCCAGGAACCTTCCGGCATCGCGTTGGCCAGGATCCGCGGGAGCTCGGTCGGATCAATCCCGGACTGCGTCTCGCGGAGCGCGGGGGAGGGCCGGTACGTGAGCGTACCGATGGCCGGAGTGTCGCCGAGATCCTCCGGCATTACTGCTTCCTCGGCGCGGGCGCCGACGGTGTGGGCGAGGTGCAACGGAGCGTTCGTACCGAGGGAGGAGGCCGGCAGAATCAGGTAACCGTTCAGCCCGCTGGACTCGCGCCGGGTCAGTAGGGTGGCTTGGCCGGCGTTGGTGGCGGCCGAGGCGAAAGTCCCGGCACGCTGTGTGAAGGTTGTGGGGTTTGTGTCGATGCCGCCGGCCCGTGCCAGGCGAAATATCCGCTGTTCCATACCGGGAAACATGCGTAGTTTCCCGAGGTACGGCAGCCCGAACCCTGCTAGGCGGATTCAGGGCTTTTCACAGCTCCGAATCGGCTGCAGAAATACCCGAATCGCCCGAAGCCGGGATTGGCCCGCGCGGACCCTTCTTGCCTATAGAACATATGTACGGCTTCGAACATGCCAGACCGCCATGCGCAAGCGTTCCGGTGTCCCCAAGACGGGGCCCGTGGCTCTTTCTTCGCTACTTCTTCTGTGTGCGGCGGCCCTTCGGAAGCGACGGCGTTTTCCCGAACTTTCCCCCAAAAAGTTTTGGGTGGTCCCATGCTCGGCGCATGTTGCCTTGGGTGTCGCTTGCAGCGGGCCTTTAATGGCCTGCGGCCGGCAGTGGGTGCCACGTGGGTTGTAGATGTTGGACGCCGTTTGTTGTGGCGGGGTTTGGCCTGCGGCCGGCGGTGGGGGTGCGGCGCACATAGAGGGTGGGTGGAATTCTGATGCGTGGTGAGGGGGCTGCGCCCCGGTGGTGTGGACGGCAGGGTTGGTTGGTGAGGAACCAATGAGATGCCTGCGGCGCGGGGAGTCGGACCGTACCGTTTTTCGGAATGCAGAACCGATGCGCTGGACGAATTGCTTCGCAATGGTTGCTGGCGTGGACGATCTGCAACGCTGTCCTGATTCTTCACGGTGGAGGCCGCCAGCGCGTAGCGCCGTTGTCCACTTCGTTGCCCTGCCCGTGAACGATCCGTCCACGAGACGGCGGCGCAGCCAGACGTGAATAAATCCCCGTCTGCCACGGACCGTTGCTCCGCAAAGCTCCGGACCGCAGACAAACTTTCCGTGAACCTCAGCGGAAGACCAGACGCTGACGGCCCGCCGCAGGCGACACCGCCCCAAGCTCAGGCACCGACGGACGAACCCGCCGGCCCGGGGCGCATCCCCCAGACGCGAATAAATCCACGTCTGCCCCGGACCATTGCTGCGCAAAGCTCCGGACAGGGGAACATGTCGAGGAACGACCCGGACGACGAATTGAAAAGCAGGAGGCGCAGCCTCCGGGACACGAAGAGAAACGATCCGTAAACCAGCACGCGCAACGCGACGAGGCACTGACCGCCCGCCGCAGGCGACACCAACGGTGAACCAATAATGAGACGGAAGAACCCACCGTCCCAGGGCGGAGCCCTGAGAGAAACGAAAAGACAGCGAGGCGGTGAACAGAAGACGGCGAAGCCGGGGATGGCGCAGCTCCGCGCAGCGGAGACACCACGGAAAAGGCCGCGCAGCGGCCAGTCAAACAAGACGACGAACGAGTCGGAAGGCGGGAAGGAAACGAGACGGGCCGCGCGCAGCGCGGACGCGGAGCGCAGCGAAGCACGAACCACCAAAACGGGAACCAAGAAGCAGCCGCGGCGAAAAGCATGCCGCGGAGCGCGCGCAGCGCGCGAGCAGCCGGCCGCAGGCCAGGAAACAAAAAGAAGAACCACTCCGTGGAGAACGAGACGAAGAGCGATGAGGTCAGCGAAACGGGAAACGAAGGGGCGAGGGGCGCAGCCCCGAGTCCTCTTAATATGCCCAACCGCCAGCTGCCACCAAAACTTTTCCAGTCTGGCTGTTCGGATTTCCACACCGGGTCCGCGGCTATCGCCGGCCCAACACAGCGCACCACCTGACGGCGGCGCGGCAGGATCGAACGCGGGTAGTCGCTATCTGGCGGCCCGGTCCAGCGCTGACTTGGCTTGGGCTATTGCCCGGCGTGCGTCCCGCAACGCCTCGGCCTGGTCGGTGTCCGGTCCGGTTCCTTCGCGCCAGTCGGATCGGAGCTCGTCTTCGACGTCGCCGAGCATGGCGAACGCTTTTGCGCGCATGTCATCGAACGTCGGAAGCTGGTCAGGCATTTCGGGGTCCTCTCGTCGGTGATGCCACGATAGCTGAACGGCAGCATACTCAGGCCGCCGACCTTCCTGCTTCCGGTTCCATTGAGGTCCGGTAAGCGGCGAGGGTGTCAGCGACTTTGATGAGGCGGTGACCGTGAAGGACCCCGATGCCGGGAATGCCGGCGACCTGTGACTGGAGCGTGTCGATCTGGCGCAGCATGATGTCGGCGGTGAGGATCCGGTCATTGAGCGGGGCCGCCGGGTTGGCGAGTGCTGCGCAGATGTTGCGGGACAGCCGGGTGTAGGCCGGGAAAGGGCCGGGGCTGAAAGTGCGGATCAGTGCACCGCCGAGCGCGCGGAGATCTTTGAGCGCGGCGGTGAGGTCGGGCGTGCCGGAACGTGCAGTGGATGGGGTCATGGAAGTCCTTGGTCTCCTGCGCAGGAAGGTCCTGCCCGTGACAATGTGTGCGGACGCCGGAGCGTGCCTCACCAGGACGGCGAAAGCCGCAGACCGGGAGGGCCTGCGGCTTTCTGCTTGTGCCGTCTTATTTGGCGGCGAGCTTCTCAACGTCGGGGTGGTCGGTCAGCAGCCGGGTCATCATCCGGATGCTGGTGTAGTCGGCGGAGCGGCCGAGGACCACGTCGTGACCGCGGGAATTCTTGCCGGTCATCTCGGTCACCGTCGGAACCATGATGTGGATCTGGAGGCCGCTGCCCGCGGTGTCTTTGAGTTCGAGGGCCGCGGCGAAGGCGTCCGGGTAGGAAGCGAACTTCCCCCAGGAGGAACGCTTCGGGTATAGCGTGCAGACGTCGAAGAATTCGCCATCGTGCAGCTGGAAGGCAAACGGTGCGATCTCCACGCCGGGATGGGCTGCCTGTGCGGAGCCCAGGTCGGGGTAGATCTTGGCGCCGTTCTTGAAGATGGACTTCCCGACCGGCAGGTAGACGTTGCAGATCCTCGCGGCAGTCGGTGCCGGGGCCGGTGTTGAGTCCTGGATGGCTGCGTGGACTTTGAGGTCGGTGATCCCGAGCCGTGCCAGGATGATGCCGGCGGATAAGTCCACGGTGCGGGCCAGGCCGGCGAGCAGGTGTTCGGGGCCGATGTGGTTGTCCCCGAGGGTCATGGAGGAGCGAAGCGCAAACTCGAGGGCTTGCTTCATGTTCGGTGTGAAAGGCAGGTGGCCCGGCTTGGACCCAGTGCCGAAAGTGAGCGCCGGAACGGTCTGGTCGATGATGGCTTCCGGGGTGGTTCCCAGGGCGGTGATCACTGCGGCCGTATTCGGGGTCGTACCCTGCCAGTTCCTCCATCGCGGCTCCGCAGCGGGGTGGCCGATGACGGCGAGCAGCAGGTGGCCTGTGCTGATGTGGTCCCGGCCGTAGTAGACGGCGATGTCTTTGGCCATGAGGATGGTGGCGCGGGCAGTGTCATTGAACTTCTCAAACATTGGCGGACTCCCTCGCGGGTGCGGTGCCGAGGACCTTGGCCGGGAAGTGCACGTTCACGTCGAGCAGATGTGTGGTGATCGGGGTGTGCATGAACCGGCACCAGGTGGCCTCGCCGGCGCGATAGTAGCCGTCCCATTTGCGGAACACGATGCCGCCCGGAGTGAGGATCGATTCGCGGTCAGGGAGCGCCTCGGCTTCCTCCGGCGTGTGCACGAAGTGCGGCGCGTCCAACCTCCCGACGTCAGCGGTCTTTGCTGCGGAGGGTCCGGGGATGACCACGGGGAACTGGTCGACGATCTCATCGGTGCGCAAAGCAACCTTGTTGATGATGCTCCGGGTCCACAGGGTTCCGTCCACGTCGGTGGTCTTGCAGAGGCCGCCGTGTGAACGGGTCAGGATGTAAGTTCCGTCCTCCAGTGCCTCGGCCTCGTCCTGGTTGACGAACCGGACCGGGGCGGGTTCGCCGAGTCCGAGCTCAACTGCCGTTTCGATCTCCGCGTCGGAGGCGTACACGTGGTGGCCGCCGACAGGATAGGAGCCGTGGCCTTCAACGACGGCGACGTACCAGCCGCCGCCTTTGAGCTCCTCAAAGGGGACAACAACCAGGCCGGTGCGAGGCAGCAGCAGGACCAGCCCGCGTCCCTGGTAGGAGTGGCGGCGTCGGGGGAGCAGCGCGCAGTAGTCGTTGGTGGAAATTCCGTTAGCGCGTGGATCAGGTGTGCGGCTCATGTTCCCTATGTGTGCGGAAAGCGCCGGCTCCCTCACCCAGCCCGGGAACGTCAGTCGGTGAACACCAGCCGGCGGTTGATGAAGTCGTGCTTCCATCCCGTCCGCTGCCCGATGACCACCTCGGTGCCGTCGGCTGCTTCGGCAACCAGGGGCCAGGGCCTCGGGGTCAGAATCACGACATACCCTCTTGCTTCTTGCGCCACGGAGTAAGCCCTGGCGTAGCCGAGGAACAATCGGAAGGTGTCAGTGTTTCCGCCTCGGGTGCTCACTGCCAGCGCCTCGCCGGGTTCCAGCGTGAACGTCGCCTGGCGGATCTGACCTTGCCGCGGTGTTGCTTGCTCCGCCAGCTCGAGGCTGGGGTACACGAGATTGAGCGGCGAAGCTGACTGGGGGATTCTCTGGATGGTGAAGGCGTCGAACGTGAGAGGGCCAGGGATGGGGTGAGTTT
Organism: Arthrobacter sp. UYCo732; assembly: GCF_040547265.1. Classification (NCBI taxonomy): domain Bacteria; kingdom Bacillati; phylum Actinomycetota; class Actinomycetes; order Micrococcales; family Micrococcaceae; genus Arthrobacter; species Arthrobacter sp. UYCo732. Next base: position 98,349 of record NZ_JBEPPJ010000002.1, read on the forward strand.
CTGCCTGTTCAGTGCTCATGACAGGACCTCAACCCTGGTATCGAATCGGACGGGCTCCCAGACAATGGTCTCGGCGAGGGCCACTTCGATTCCGGCTGCTGTCTGTGCGGTGACGGCCTTTACCTGAGGGACGACGAAGTGGACGTGGGCGCCGGCGTTCTCCGCCGCGGTGCGTGCCCGGTTGTAGTCCAGGTGCCGGCCGACTTCCTCAACGGGCAGCCCGCCGCCGTTGACCGCAATGAAGTACTCGCTGCGTTCCAGGCCGAACCGGATCTCGCGGACCTCCTGCCCAACGGTCGCGTCAGCGGCAGCTTCCTCGGCGGTGTCCCGAAGCGGGTTCGTATCGTACGGGCCACCTACGGCCGCGGCGGTGAAGCCCTGGAAGATCTGTCCGCCGGTGTAGGACCGTGCGAACGATGCGCTAACGAGCCGGCGGACGGCGGACGGTTTGGCGCCGAGGGCTACCAGTGCCTGGGCGCCCACGGAATCCTTAGCCTCCAGGAGAGCGAAGACGAGGTGCTCTGGTCCGATGTGGCCGTGGCCGGACTGCTCGGAGATTTCGTTGGCCAGTCTCAGGATGCTGCTGGCACGGGGCGTGAACGGGCTGTGTCCGGCCGGGGTGACGTTGCCGCGGCCGATGATCTCGATGATCTTGTTGTTGACCGCCGCGTAGGTGATGTTCAAGTCGGCGAAGGCCCGACCGACGACGCCGAGGTCCAGGACCAGAGCAAGGAGCAGATGTTCTGAGCCGATGTAGCTGTGGGAGAGTTCCCGGGATTCGCGCTGGGCGAGGACGACAATGTTGCGGGCGTCCTGCGTGAATTTTTCAAACATCGGGTTCTCCCTGAACGTGGTCTTTCGTGGCTTCGAGCCAGTCCCGGATGGACTGTTCGCTGTGCCAGCCGCCGGTGTAGCTGTTGTCGTTGCCGCGCACGTAGTCGTAGAGCTGGGGGTAGCCTTCTGGACCATCGAACACGGCCAGGTACAGGGTGGTGTTGCCGCAGGATTTGTAGGCGTCGCAGCACCACCGCTTGATGGATTTCGGGAGATCACTCATGTTGCTTTCCTTTCAGAGGGGTCAGGCCGACAGCGTGAAGATCGGTTCGGGGCCGTCCGCCGTTTCGATGGTGGCTGTCAGGGCGGCGAGGTGCTCACGGATGGTCTCGGCACTGGCGCCGCACTGGACGATCGTCACGGCCGCAACCGGAACGGAGGAGCGGTCATGGGCGAGCAGGGAGGTCAGCACGTGGCCGGGGTGCACACGGTCATCACTTGCCGTGAGGGCGGCGCGGACGGCCAGGAGCAGTACGTCGCGGGACTGGGCTGTGAACGCGATGTGCCCGTTGACGGGGACGGTGCCGGCACCGATGAGCTCCAGGATGTGGTCTCGGACTTTGTCGTGGGTGACGCCGAGCTCGTTGAGGGCCTGGCCGGCGAGTCCCCGGTCGATGGTGAGGGCGAGCAGCAGATGCTCCGTGCCGACGTAGTTGTGGTTCAGCGACCGGGCTTCTTCCTGGGCGAGGACGACGGCGCGGCGGGCGGAATTGTCGAAGCGTTCAAACATGGCGGTTCCTTTGAGCTGGCGGAGGCTTTGTTGACTGCCATGTGTGCGGCAGCGGTTCCCGCCCTGCCCGGACAGGGGCTGGGTCAGGCGGCCCGGGTCCCGGTGCGGAGTTCGAAGTCGGCTGTCCCCAGAAGGTCGCTGTAGGCGAGCAGGATCTCCAGCGCCTCGGCGGCCTGGGCAGTGCGCTTGTCGTAGCGGTCGTACGCCTCAGAGGTGGAGTCACGGAGATCCCGTGCTGTCTCAACGATGGCATCGATGCTCTCGATGAACCGGCCGGAGTCGACCAGCCCTCGCGGTTCTTGGCAGTGGATGAGCTCCTGGATTGTGGCTGCCACCTCGTGTGTCTGTGATGAGAGGGTTTCGTGTCCGTCGGCTTGGGCGTCGACACTGAGGTGGGCGTAGATGGCCTTGGCCGATTCAAGGGTCACTGTGTCGCGGTGGAACTGAATCCGATGGGCGATGGCTTCGGTACTGAGGATCGCGAAGAGCATGTCAGGCCTCCTGACCGGGTTGGATTGCAACAATGGTGATCGCTACGACGTCAAGGACGCGGTCGTTCTCGCTGGCACGGTTCCGGGACCTTGCAGCTTGGGCCAACATGCGGGCCGTACCGAAGTCATCCAGGAGCGTGTGGTCGAGGCTCCGGCGTTCGGAGTCGGCCACACTGAGGGACGCGAGGCAGTAGCCGGTGGCGCGGGGCGGGTTGAGGTGCCCCAGCGGTGTTCCGGTGAAGGGGTCCTGGTCCAGCATGGTGACGAGGGCGGCGGCGAATTCCAGATCGGGAACGTCGGTATTGGCCTGGCGCTTCTCGACCTCGTCGGTCACGGCCCGGAGGGACCCGAAGAGGCCGGCGTCGGTGAGGTCCCAGTCCAGATCGTCGGCGCGCCAGAGAACTGTGAAGAATGCCGGGTTATCCATCGGCGTCCTTCCGAACAATGCGGTCCAGCAAAGACACCGGGGTCCAGGTCGGGATGGTGCCCATGACGACCGGAAAGCCGTTGCTGTTCAGTGCGGTGACCTCCCGGGGCGTGCCGGGGGCCATGACGATAATGTCGCCGAGGGTGCCGTTCGGGCCGAGGCCTTTCGCGGCGAGGTACGCCTGGTGATAGATGAGGAAGTTTCGTGGGGCCTCGCGGTCAGGGTCGTCCGGGTCATGGGTGTCCTCGACGCTGAAGTATTCGCCGTGGCGCAGCGGCACGGCGAAATCTGCGGATGGTCGGGGCGGCTGGACGTTGAGGGGGTTTCTCATGCGCCTTATGTGTGCGGACCGCGCCGCAAAGATCTCCGATCCCTAGTCAGTCCCGGCGCGGAGCCGGGTGACACGCCTCTCGGCGTCCTCAATGTCCCATAGCGCGTCCTCCGGGTGCCCGGAGGTGCGGCCGGCTTTGTACGAGGCCCGGAGACCGGCGAGGTGTGCTTCAGCGGCGGCCAGTTCGATAATTCGCGGGGTGCGGATCATCGTCGGCACCGGCGACTTGGCGGCTGCTTTCCTGCGTCGGCGTTCGGCGAGGGTGAACCCGAGGTCGGTGAACAGGACTGCGGCAAGCAGAGTGACGAAGACCCAGGACGACGGTCCCGCGATGGCTATGTGAACAGCGGCGGACAGTCCGATGGCGAGAGCTGTAGCTGAGTAGACGTTCCAGGCGAAGAGTCGCTTGCGTGCAGCCATCAGGATGCCCACGGGTTGAGGATCGCTTCGGCCCGGTTCAGCAGGGCAGTGGAGAAGGCATCCATGACTTCGTTGATTTTCCACTCCGCGGAGGAGTCCAGGTCGGCAGACCACAACTCAGTGGGGAGGTCCAGGAGGACCGTCCACGTGAAGTCGTCGGCGAGGACGCTGACACGGGCCACCGCGTTCTTCGACAGCGGGGTGTGCACCAGCTCGGCCTGCAGAATGCTTGGGCGTCCCGGTTGGCCGCTGACGGGGATGAGTACGTGGGAGGTGACAGTGAGGCGCCAGTCCAGGTGGTGCTTGCCGAAGGATCGGTCGATGATGTTGGCGGTCATGGGGGTTCCTTGTCATTGAGGCCGGTTTCACCTCATGTGTGCGGAAACCCCGTAACTGTACCCGCGCCGGTTTAGCGCTTCCAGCCCCAGGTGGTCGGCGGGGAAGCTGCCGCGCGGTGGAGTTCGGCGATCGTGAACCGGTCGGTGGTGAGTGCGCGTTCCTCTTCAGTGGCCCGTTCCTCGTCGAGTTCGCGTCGGACCGCAACGGGGTCGCCGTCTTCAGCTTGGCGAAGACGGGCGGCCAGGTCCAGCGCCTTTTGCCTAGCGGCTGCAATAGCCTCGGCGTTCTCGGATCCGCCATGGGAGGCAACGTACAGGTGGGTGTACTGCCGCCGGGCCGCGGTGTACCGTTCCAGGGCCAGCTCGCAGGCCTGGAGAACTTCACTCTGGCTGGGCGTCGTGACTTCTGCGGCGGTCAAGGGCTCTCCTTCGGGTGCGGCCGGAAACCCGACCCCCAAAGCTTATGTGCAGGCCATCGACTCGCCCAGCGGACGGCGCGTGTTTCGGGTCACCGCGGGTGGCAGCTCAGGCGTCCGGATTGGTGGCCGGACGGTTGGGGAAGCGGACCCGGCGGGACAGGGAAATGGTCCGCCATTGCGTGTTGTAGCCCATGACGACTTCCGTGCCGTCAGCGTCCACTGCGGTCACTTTCGTGGATTCGGCCGGTGCGACGATGACGATGTCGGCGAGACTTCCTTGCTCCCCGCCGCCGCGGGCCTTCCGGTAGGCGTCGCGGTAGTTGAGGAAGTTTCCGCTGTCGCTGGCGCGGTAGAAGCCGTGAACCTGGAAGAACTCGCCGTCGTTGAGGACGAGTTCGACGTCGTTGATGCCGGTGCCCGGCCCGGCATCGGGGTGGACGGCGCCGTAAGCGTTGTTGAACGGCTCGAACTTGAGCTTGCCGTCAGGTCCGTAGGAGAAGAACATCTCGAGGGTGTTGACGTGACCGTAGGTGGTTTCCATACCGGTGATGTGTGCGGAGCAGGGGCTCACTCTGCCCGGGGATGGGCAGGACCTCACGCACTCTCGACAACAGGTCCGGCATCCCCGATCCGGCATGTTCGTCGCGGATACCGAGGGACAGGAAGAACGCACGGGTGTCTGCGTCGCCCGCGCTGGTGACGGCCCGGGCCGAGTCTATAAAGGTGTCCGGCAGGTGACCCTGGGTGATGTGCCTGACCAAGTCATTCAGGTCCGCTGCCGCCCCGGCGTGCGGCGACGCGCAGTTTTCGAGTTGGCCGGTGAGTGCGGCCATGTCGAGGCGTGCGCCGATGAGGTCGGGGTAGGCGTCGGTCACCTCCCTCATCTCAGAGGTCACCCCAGGATTTGTCGGTGTCGACCAGATCGTCGAACAGTGCGAGGTGCCCGGTGTACCCGGATCGTTCACGGAAGTGAGCGATGACCTCGTCATGACTTCGGCTTGCGAACACCTCGGCGCCGTCGGCGAACAGGATGTGCACCTGCCTTTCGGCATCCAGACCGATCAAGTAGTCAGGCTCGTGCCGGAGGCCAATGATCTCCCGGAGGACAGTCTTGGTGTTGTTCGCGTCATGGTGGCTGAGGTGACTGAAGTGGCCGTTCTCCCAGCCTTCAAGCTGGACGGTGTACTCGATGGTTTCGCGGACGGTGATGTGCTCAGGCATCGGGGGTTTCCTTCGGCTGGGTCGTGGCCGCGGCCAGGGCGTCTTTCAGCGCGACGCTCCGCTCGTCGAAGGTTTCCTTGAGGTTGTTCGTGATCCACTGGTGGCTCATCGCCTGGTTGTGTGCGTCCTTGTGCCCGATGGCGTATGCCTGGGCGAGTGCCTCGCGGATCACGAAGACGGTGTTGCCGGCGTCGGCCTGGGGGCTGCTAATCTCCCGGACGACGGCCTGCAGCTGCTGGTCGAGGTGTGCGGGCATCGGGGTGTAGGTCATGGGTTCCTCATTCTCGTCGAAGAGTCTCGGATGGCTTCGGCGCGGTGGCGGAGCCATCCCACATCGGTGGTCATGGCGTGAAGCGTGTCGTTGTTGTCGATCCCTGCATCATGGGAACGGACCCGGATGACGTCGACGGATTCCTGCAGGTCGGTAGCTGCGTCAGTGAGGGCCTGGGCTGCGATGTGCGGGGCGGCCGCGGCGATGGCACCGGCGAACAGCGCCCACGTCCTGTGTTCGGCGAGCCAGTCGGCTTTGCTCACGCCGGGCGGCGCGGTGACTTCGCGCATCGCTTCTTTCGCGGCGTCAAGGGCTTCGCTTGGCATCACAGTGGTCATTTCGCTACTTCCGGTTCGGCTTGCTGGTTCTGTGACCGGCGTGCCTCGCGGTCCTCGCGCAGCACCTTGAAATGTGGTTTCGTGTCCGGCCAGCCTCGGAAGATCCACGACCAGAACAGGACGACTACGAAGATCAGTCCAAACACGCCTCGGGTCACGAGGATGGCGACGATGAGCGCGACGTACAAGACGGTGAAGATCCAGAAGATGGCGACCATACGGCGGGCCCGTGGCAGATCCGGTTCGCTGGCATCGGCGGCACTCATGCGCCCTGCCCCCGTGTGGCTATGTTCGCTGCTTTGATCCGCCAGGAGTTGTCCGGATCCTCGAGGTCCCGGAACCGGAAGACCTGGGATACGTCCTCGCCGAGGGACGCCGCGTGGTCCACGACGGCGTCGTGGCTGCGGCTCGAGAAGATCCGGTCACCGTCTTTCAGGAGGAAGTACAGCTCGGCGTCCAGGTCGCAGTCCCAGGCGTAGTCGGGCTCGTGCCGGCGGTTGACCTCCTCGCGGGAGATCACCTTCACGTCCTGGCGGTCACCTTCGCCGTACATCTCGTCGGCCTCGTGGTCGTTGCGGGGCAGCCGGATGGTGTAATCGCGGATCTCCCGGTAGGTGATGAAGTCAGCCACGGCTCAGCCCTCGATCACGGTGAAACGCGGTTCGACGCCGAGATTGGCGAAGCGGGCGAGCAGCTCGGAGGACGTGTAGAAATCGGTGGTGCCCGTGGCGGCCCACTCGTTGCGGCCGTCCGGTGTGCGGCCATAGAACGCGATCATGCCGGAGCCGTCGTCTGGGACGAGGCCAAGTGCTTTGGAAGCCTCCTCGGAGTCGAGCTCCTCGACCGTGGTCAGGACGCGGGGCGCGGTCTTGACCAGGATTTCCTGGAGCTTTTCAACGGCGACGTCCAGCGGGGCGCCTCGGTAGGCGAAATGGTCGAGCTCGGCGAGCAGGGCTTCGATCTCAGTGCGGAGTGTCATCACGCCGCCTCGGCAAGCTGGAGGGACGTGGCGTGCTCGCGGTACTGGCGGATGCCGTCCACGATCGCGTGCAGGGAGTAGAGGAAGTGGTGGCTGAAGGCGGTCAGTCGCCAGTCGGTGACGTCGTAGAACTCGAAGCCGCCGTGGCGAAACTCCATGGCGGCGCTGATCGCCAGGGACTTGTCACCGGACGGGCCGTACTCGTCGAGGAGCTCTTCGCGGATTTCACGCCAGACGTCGACGGCGTTGTCCAGGTTCTCCCGGCTGTTCCAGAAGTCCTCGATCACGTACCGGACGAAAACGTCCCGGGAGTACTCACGGGCGGGACTGTGGACGTCCTGGGCCTGAAGCTTTTCCGCCCAATAAGTCGGATTGATGCGGCCGCCGCTGTTTTCGAAGAAGGCGAGCATGTCCTCGCTGCGGGAGAACACGTAGGTGCCCATGTCGCCGCGGAACGTCAGCTGGCCCGGGGCAGTGATGATGTCGTACCAGTACAGGCCGGTACCGGGTTTGCGGAAGCGCAAGTGGCGGTAGAGCCCCTGGTCGAGGGGGACCTCCATCATGTGGTCGGAGGTGTCGATCTTGAACATCTTGAGGGCGTGATCTTCGGCATTGCGCTTCTTGGTAACCATGCGCCTCATGTGTGCGGAGCAGCCCGGCACGCTCACCGGCGCCAGGCCCACACCCGTTCGGTCTCCTTCAGCGGCAGGCCGGCCGGTCCCTTGATGTAGAAGGGTATCCACCGGACGCTGCGCTTTGACCGGTTTGGGCCATGGGGCTGATTCCTCCAGTGGCCGCGGACCATCCACCGGTGCGTGTAGGTCCGGCCGGTCTCGTCGACGTCACCGGTAGAGACGTGCTTTGGTGTATGCAGGTCGATGACCGTGACGTTAGCGGAGCGGCTTTTCTTGGCGTCCTTGCGCGCGGCCTTCGTCTTAGGTGCCACGGTACTGCGGTCGGCTACGCCAGGGCTGGACATAAGCAGCGCCGCTGCAGCCAGGAACGACATCAGCTTGACGGTGCCTTCTTCGGCGTCTGCGCCACTGAAGTCGTACACGCCGTCAGGTACACCATTCTCGTACCAGACCGGCTCCAGAAACCCCTGTGCCTTCGGGATTCCGGTACTGCGGCAGTAGGACTCGATGCGCATTTCTGTTCCGTGGTCGACCCAGGTGATGACCTCCACTCCGAGCTCGGTCTCGACCTGGTCGAAGTTTTCGTCGAACACCCAGGTGCTTACTCCCGGCAGCGGCTTTTCCAGGACCATGAATCCGCAGCGGGACGGCAAATCGAAAGCCGGGTTGAATTCCGGGAGGTCTGCTGCTGCGTCCAGGGCAAGGGCGACCATGTCTTCCGAGACCCAGAACATGTCGCCGGCTCCCAGCGCCTTGCAGAACCGGGACTCCACGGCGATCGTGTCCCGGATACTGGCGGCTGCTGATGCCTGCTCGTGCTCCGGGAAGTCGGAGACTCTGCGCAGGGTTTGAGTAGGGGCTTCCATCTTCTCGTCGATCAGGATGGACCGTATCTCTGGGACCGCGGAGACCCTCCAGTCGGCGGTCCTCAAGAGGTCGTCTCCTTGTCGCCGGACGGGTGGAACTCGGCCAGGTATTCACGGTACTGGTTGTTGGCTTCCTCGATGCCGCCGAAGTTGTGGCTGGGAACCATGGCCGAGACGACATGGGCAAGCCGGCCGAGCCGGACCTCGGTATCTTTCGCGTTCCGGACCAGGGCCGTCATGTCCATCGGGTTGGTCGGCGTGATGGCGGCAAGGACGGTCATTTCACTGCTGACCCGCATGAGCAGTTCGTTGCGTGTCAGCCGCGGGGATCTAGCCACGGTCGGCTTCTTTGCCGGAAGCCAGTCCCGACCGCAGAACCTGGAGAGCAGCCCGGATCTCCTCCGCGCGCGGCGGGAGCGGCCAGAGCGGTTCAACCCAGACGATGCCGGTGTATCCGCCTCTGTTCACCAGGGCACCGTTTTCCCACTGGTCCAGGACCGAGGCGATGGTCTTGACGGCCGCGGCACGGGCGGTCAGTGTGGCTGCGGTGGAAGCCTGATGCTTGGCGGCCAGCTCGGCGGCGCCGCGGTAGCCGGCGGCGATTCCGGAATCAATCAGGGCCTGGTCGCTGTCCTCGGTCGCCAATCGGTCCGCGACCCCGTCATGGGCGGCGGCACGGGCGGTGAACTGTTCGGCAAGGAACCCCAGATCACCCCATGGGGCGTCTTTTCCCGTGCCTTCCGATGGCTGGTTCCCGTCAGTGGCCGCGGCGTCAGTGCGCTCGTTCATGACCGCGGCTGCTCGGGGTTGGTGATCGCGTTCCAGAGTTGGTGTGCGTCCTGGACGGTGGCCGGCTCGACCTTCAGCTCGGCACCCACAGATTCCGCCGAGGGGATGTCGACCGCCCGGGCTGCATAGTCCTGTGGGACGAGCAGCATGGCTGCGAAGAAATGCGCGACCGGGTGGGTGTTGCGGGCATCGCCGAGTGAGAGGTCGAGAGAGCCCTGGTAGTAGCAGTCCTCGTACGTTTCCCAGCGCAGTTCCTGCACAGCGATGACCAGGGCCATGAGTTCGTTGCGGCAGGCCTGATCCTCACCGTCTTGGAGGAAGATCGTAATGTCGCCGGGGCCATGGATCCGGGCGGTCCGTCCAGGGAAGCGTTCCGCGTCGCGGTCGGAGAGGCCACCTGGCTGGATGACCGTGCCGCCGAACGAGCGGAACAGGGCCCGGAGGCCGACGGGACCGGCTTCCTCGTGCAGGTCTCTTCCCTTGATGAACGCACGGGCTGCCAGTGCGGTGCGGTAGCGCGTGGGACGCTTGATGAGAACAGCGGATACGCCCGGATCGATCTCGTCGTTGAAGGCGTCAGTCGGGTAGGGACGGACGACCTCCCACTCTTTCGCGACGATCTCCCCAAGCGCGATGGCCTTCGAGAACCCATTCGTGACATCAAGGTAAAGGCCACGGGGCCCACGGGTGATGGTGCTCTCTTTGCCGTCCAGCTGGAACGGCATGCCTTCGCGTGCTTCGATGAACTCGGTCATTTTGGTTCCTTTGCGCCCGGGAGGAACCGGGTGAAGTGGGGGTCCTCGGGCGGCTCGGATGAGGCCTCTGTCGGTTCGGTGCTCCACGAGCTGGGAGGAACAGGTGAATATCGTTCGCGCAGGCGGTGCAACATGGTTTCACGGCGCGCAGCGAAGGCGTCGGAGTCAGCTTCGGCAGCCTCCATGGCGGATCGCGTGGGAATGGATACTGCATCGGCCGCAGTGAGAGCTTCGATCATGGCCATGTGGACAGGCTTGATCGAGGTGAGCGCACCTTCGCGGTCCATGACGAGGCGGAACGCGTCCAGGGCGGGAGCCACCCGGGCGTCGCAGTTTGCCAGGGGCTGTGGAGCGGACGCCTGCGCTTTCTCGTCCCAGTCGCCCGCAGGGGCGTAGTGGGAACAGAGCAGAAGGTATTCAGTCTCTTCCTGGCCGCCTTCCTTGCCGATGTCAACACGGAACCGGGCACCATTGGCGGCCGAGATGAAGGCGTCGGCCACTGCCTGCTCCACGGTCGAGTCGATGACGGGCTCGAGGGCGGTGGCCTGGTCGGCGAAGACCGGCTGGCGCTTGAGTTCGTATCTGCTGGAACGCCAGTGCTCGTAGAGAGCTTCGGCGAGGAGGGCGGTAGTCATCAGTTGTCCTTTCCGGATTCGGCCGGATCGGATGCGGCGGCCGGGGCGAGGACGAGGTATTCGGCACGTGCGCTGGCCAGTGCCTCGTCGGTTATTTCCCGGCCGTCCTCTTCGGCGTCTTCGCGGAGGATCTGGAGGTACCAGTCCAGGTCTGCTTGAAGGTCGTTGGCGATCACGACGGCCTGGTGGTTGTACCTGTCGTTGAGATTCAGGAAGATTACGCCCTGGCAGCCCCGGTTCCTGCAGGTGGAGCCGACAGCGTCTTCACGCTTGACGGCTTGGTGTTCGGAGATGGAGCGGGAAATGCGCTCCAGTGCACGCTGTCGGGGTGTGTACTCGGAAGTCATCGGAGGATCATCCTTCAGATCAGGGACGGCGGTGGTCTTTGGGATCATGTGTGCGGAGGCGTCCGGCACCCTCACCCTGTTCTCAATAACTGACCGGAGGCGTAGTATCCGGCTACTGCTGGGGCCGAATGGAAAGGGATAGAAATGTCTGTTTGGGACAGGTTGAAGGGAAAGCCATCGCCACCCCGCGAGACCACGACGACGCCGCCACCGCAAGGCCGGTGGGAGCCGGTACAGGACGCCGGCCGGGCTGCAGGCCAGGGCCTCAAGGACACACTCGATGCCCTGCGCGGTAAGCCCAGGGCACCCCAGCTGGTATGCAGAGAAGGCCACGTGATCAGGCAGGGCAACGACATCTGCGATTACGGACACTACGTCGGCTGAACAGAAGCCTGTCCGCCCCGTCTTATGACCGGCGCCTGGCCCAGCGTTCGGCGGCGATCCTTCCTGCCTCTATGTGCTGCGGGTCGCCCATTGGGATGTCGAGCATGGCCGAGAGCTCGTCCCGGTAGTACGGCCCGATGACCCATGGCCGCTGGCGGGCAAGTTTGAGCCGGCGCAGCTCGTTGGCCAGGACCCGCTGCCGGTCGTAGCGGTGTCTGCTCACGGCTTGTCCTGCAGCAGTCGGTAGCCGGTGCTGGTGGGGCGGAACCGGGTGAGCCGGACCTTCGTCCTCAGGACGCTCTTCACCGTGGCGTGCGTCTCGCCCACCGTCAGGATGGTGACCCGGCGGCCGCCGGCACGCTTGTCCTGGTCCACCCAGACCTGCCCGGGCCGGACACCGTACGGGTTGCTGGTCTCGGCGGCCACGCTCAGTTGCCGATACCCACGTGCTCGGTCAGTTCGGACGGCTTGGGGATCTCGAATTCGTGGTTTCCGGCGGTTTCAATGATGTTCAGCTCGCACAGGTATTTGGCGGCCCGCTCGTTGAGGTTGATGTACCAGCCGCCGACAATGAGCTGGTTGCGGTCCAGCCCGCTGCCGCCCTTGAGGACGGTGCCCAGGACGGTGAACCTGCCGTAGCGCGGGTGGTTGAACCCGGCAGTGACCCGGTCACCCTTCTTGAGCACCGCGATGGTGGCGGTGAGTGCTTTGGTGTCGCGGCGAACTTTCGTCGGCACTTCGGGGAGGGTCTCGACGGCGGTTTCCATGGGTTCTCCTGCGGGTTCAAGTTCGGGAAGGTCGGGTTCGTGCTGCGGGTCGTCCGTGGGAGTAACTGGTTCGGGCGCGATGGTCTCGGGTATGTCCGGCACGTCCCGCACCGGATCGGGAGCCGGGAGGACGGCCACTGAGGGGACCTGCGGTTCCGGCAGCTGCTCGGCCTGGTGGCGGGCGAAAAGGATGATCGCCACGTCCTCATTGTCGGCGTCCACAATGGTTCCGCAGCCGGCCCCGTCGCAGCGGATGCGGGTTGCGGACTTGTTCCACGTGTAGGTGGCGTGCCCGGCAAGGACCACCGCGGCGGCGTCAATGAAATCCAGTACCGCCGTCATCGCTTCTCCTCCCCGAGCCCATCGATGAAGTCGGCGACAGCCAGTTGCGCGCCGGCCATCATGCGCAGCAGGTCGGTATCCATCGTGACGGGGTAGACCGCCGAGCCGGCCTGGACCGTCCCGACGTCGTCGACGAGCTCGGCAATCGGCAGGAAGGACCTGGGCACCAGGACGAAATCCTCCAGCACGGCGGCCACGGCTTCGTCGTTGTAGTTCAGGACCGCGCCGAGGGTCTTCCGGAGGTCGAGACTGTGCTGCTTCGCCGGCGTGTAGGAGAACCGACGTGCCTGCGGGGTGTTGTCCGTGCCGCGGTAGTGGATCCAGCCGGTCTCAGGGACCTTGTCGATGGGGCGTTTCATCCACCGGGTCGCGGTGATCCGCTTGGAAGCTGCCCATTCATCCATGTCGGTTTCGGGCATGGCATGCCAGTGATCCCCGGGTGTCCACAGCCAGTGGGTGGCTTCGACGGGCTCAGGGGACTCGATGTCTGCGTAGACCACTATTGGCCTTCCTTCGTGACTGCGGCGAATTCGCCGACGATCAGGTGGGCATTGATGCCGACGACACCCTTGTCCCAGGCCAGTGGCCACGGCAGGTCCAGGACTGTCTGGTCGTGCCCGTCAGGGATGAACAGGTTGTGGTACTGCCGCGCGGTCCAGTCCACGTCCGTGACGTCGCCGTCTCGGGTCAGCCGGACCCAGGCGTGGTCGAACGCGAGCGGTGCTTCCGGGTCCACGCCGTGAACGACTGCGGCGTCCCAGCCCAGGTCGCGGGCGAAGGCTGCGAACTCGGCGCTGACTTCCTCACAGGCCCAGCTGTCCGTGTGGTCGTCCTCTGCTTCACTGATGTCCGGGTAGCGCCGCCAGATGCCGAGACGGGGATCGGAGGCGATGAAACTGTTCAGGAGGTGCAGCAGATCATCCATCTGTGGTGCCTTCAACGGCGGCCAGGACCCGGCGGGCGGCAGCCTTGAGGCCTTCCTGCTCCGGGACGGATGCCAGATCGTAGGGCAGGCCAAGAAGGGAGCCGCCGATGTACCGGGCGCCGCGGACGATGGCGTTATCGTCATGGATCGCCTCGTCGACAGTCTGAAGCTCCCGCATGGCGTGCTGCAGGCGAATGCCGAGGTCGCTGGAGTAGTCACCGGGCACCTCTGGGAGGAGGCCTTCCAGTTGCTTCGCCCGGACATAGCAGCGGAGGTGGAAGTCGCGGTCGTGTTCGAACCGGCGGACGGCTCGTTCCTCCAGCGGGGTGATCTCGGGAAGCGCGGGGTTAGTGTTCATTGTTGTCTCCGCTCTTGCGTCCGATACTGGGGGCCTGACCGCGGGTCACTGCAGACAGCAGCAGAACGAGGAAGCTGAAGATGATGGAGCACCAGCCGCTGAGGTAGAAGCGTTCTGAGAGCATCTCAGAGGTCCAGATGCCCGCAAGGAACGACAGGAGAGAAAGGACCAGCAACGTAGGCCAGGCGCGCTTGAACAAGATGTGAATCATGGTTTCTTCCTTAGTTTCCGGCGATGCGGCGCAGGCCGTCTTCGCCGTCGGTGTCGTGGGTTCGCAGAACGAAAGCAACGAAGGGCCACCCCGCGGCGATCTTTTCTTTGTTGATGTCATCGGCTTTCGCCCAAAGCTCGAAAATGCTGTAGTTGAACTCGCTCGGCATCGTCCCGCCGGGCAGTCGGAGGTAGCCGAGGAGGTCTCCAGCAAGGGAGCGGACCGCGGGATCATAGGGGTTACCACCAGAAGGGTTCATGCCCCTCATGTGTGGGGCATAACGATCAACCCTCACCGGCTAGGCGACTCCTCCGCCAGCGGCAAGAAGGAGTCCAGCCACATGGGCGTGATGGAGCGCCATGGCGTCGTGGCGGCCTTCTTTAAGGAACACGCTCAGTCCGGTCATCTCCGGGTCCCTCTGCATCCATTGGCCATATTGGGCTTGGTCACAGGAACAGGAGTATTCGTGGCTGCGGGGTTCGTTCCAGCCGTCACCGTCACCGTGCTCCATGAAGGAGTGCTCGGTGAGGATCTCCTCGGTGACGGAAGCCCTCGGGTGCCGGGCGCCACCCGAGGCCGAGGAGCCCGTCGGAGGCTGCCTCATACACCCACTGTGGCAGTGCCGGGATGAGTGCGGCCAGGTGCCCGACAAGAAGGTCCCGGGGAGTGAAGCTGTTATCGGCCATCAGGAAGTCGGCTCTCGAAGGATGTTTTCCGCGAGGCCGATGATGTGCTGATCTGCGGCGTCGTCCCGGACCTGTCCGGTGGCCGCCTCGATGGCAGCGACGGCATCCTCCGCGTGTTCCAGGGCAGCCTTCGCGGCGGCCACCGCGGTCTCATACTCGTCCCGGACCTTCTGTACTGACTCGTTCTGTACATCCGATTGGGCCACCCGGCGGCGCTCCTCACTGAGGACCGGCAGATCGATGTACCGGAAAATGGCGTCGGTGGCGTCCGCGACAAGGTGGCAATGGGCCAGGTTGAGCGCGTCCAAAGCCGGCATGGCCGATTCGAGCCGGCTACCGAGGGCGTTGACTTTCTCACGCCGCTCACCCGGGAGTCCCCTGGTGGGCACGATCCGGCCTTTGTGGCGGTTCCACGCTGCGATGACCGATGTGCGCCACTTTGCCCAGGCGATCAGGTACTGCACACCGCACGCGATCAGCAGGACAAGGGCAACCGCCGACGCCCAGTGGATCACTTGGGGAGCGGCGTTGAACACAGCGATGAGGGACGTAATCACCCGCTGTTCGGTGCTTTCGCTGACCTCGACCACTGAGAAGATTGCGTCCAGGGACAGTGTCACCAGCACGAGCAATAACTGGAAAACACCGGAGCTAATGAGCGCATAGGCAGCCGCTTTGAGGAGCCGGGAAGCGGCGGGTCGAAATTCTTCCGTGAGCGGCTTGAGCTGCTCGGCCGTGAGGCCGCGGTTGAATACACTGACGCGCTCGAAAGGGGCGATGACCTGCCAGCGGCGAGGCACCTTGTAGACGTAGGGCCAGGCGGGGGCGAACGCAGTCTTGGACGATGTTGGTTCTGTCATGTGGCTCATGTGTGCGGCGCCACGGCTTAGGCTGCCCGGGCTGCTTCGCGCTTCGCAGCCCACAGGGCGCAGGCTTCTTGCAGGGTGACGGGTTGGGCACCCAGCCGGATTGCGAGTTCACGCTTCGTGTCGGTGACGTCGAAGTGTTCTTTCCAGGCGTGACCAGGATTCTGGATCCAGGACCGCTTGAGCCCGAGCCGGTCGGCGAACTCGACCAGCTCCTCAGTGGTGTCTGCTGTCAGATGCGACCAGTTGGCGCGGATGCGCCCGACGGTGGCCGGCATTCTCATATTGTCGACGTAGACCGTCATCGCTCGTGGACCAGCTTGATAATGTCGGCGTCCGTCCGTTCCTGGCGGCGGGAGTCAAGCAGGTCCCATGCTGCCCCCAGTGCAAGGTCGACGCGCTTCCGGGTGAAGCCCTGGGCCTGCACCGCCTGTTCGTATTCTTTGGCGGCCTGCCGGACGGCGGGGTCTTTGATGTGGGTGGCAGCGGCGGCGCGCTTCCCCAGGAGGGGAATATCCGAAGCTTCGATGTAGCGCACGATGGCGTCCCTTGCGTCGTCGAGCTCGTCACCGTCCGGGTCGAGCCGGTTCAGGCCGCGCCGGATCTCGTCAAGCTTGCAAAGGTCGTCGGTGACTTCTTCCCGGACAGACTTCGGGACGTCCTTCAGTGCGATGATCTGACCGCCGTGGGCCAGCCAGGCATCGCTGAGGGCCTGTTTCCATGCCTTGGCCCTCCGGTTCTTGGTGGATTTCAGGAAGACAGCCCAGGCCGAGCCCAGCGCGGCAACGCCCACGCCTGGGAGGATCGATAGCAGCACCACATCCGGAATACGGAAGTCAGTATTAGGCCCGGAATTGAAGCTGATACCGGTTAGAGAGCTGAGGCAGTAGAGCATCATTCCGACGCAGAGGGGGAACAGGCCGGCGACGATGACTACATCGGCCGCCATGTTCCGGGGATGGTCGAATTCCTCCGTCAATGGGGTCAGGGCGCTCTCGTCCAGTCCGGTGTTGAAGCACTCGACCCAGGCTTCTGAAGTGGGGCGGGCGTTCTCCGGGAGGGCTTTGAATATTAGCGGTGCAATGGGTTTCGTGGTCACGTGGTCTCCTTGGTTGGGCGCGGCAGGGTGGCGACTGCCGGGTTCAGTGCCGCTCGTAGTTGAGGGCGTACTCGTCTTCGACGTTCCGGACTGCCACCGCCGCGAGGGCTTCGAACGCTTCGACGCTCATCCTGACTTCATCCACGACGAAGGTGATTCCTCCGAAGCCGAAGCGGACGCCGGGCAGGCTCCGGTCCTCGATGCTGGCCTTGGCGCCGTTGAACTGTTTCCGGAGTGCGTCCTTCCGTGCATCCTCGGCAGGTGCCCTCTCCCAGTCGAAATGGCTGTTGAGCTCCCGAACGTAGTCGTGGCCGGGCTTGTGCCGGTAGTAGGTGGCGGCCAGTGCGTCGAACCCGCACGTGCATTTGTACCCGCCTGCTGCAAAATGCTGCTCGGGTTCCGGGGTGGTCTGGTCGGTCATGATGTTCTCCGTGTCCGCGGCAGCCTAGCGGCCGGCCACAGTCCATTCGTCGCGGGAGCCGGTGGGGCGGGAAACGATCTCGAAGTTGCCCAGCGGATGCAGTCCTTGCAGGTTCCGGAGACCTCGGCGGGCATCATTGATGGTCGGGCTGGAGGGATGATGAAAGACGTTCGGAGCGCCGACTGCCCGGTAGCCATACTCCAGGCCAGGGTCGCCGACTTCGTTGAACCGGCCAGCGAACGCATCGGCGTTCATGAGCTTGAACTGACCGGAGGGCACGCCGTCAGCGTTGAGCTCCTCGATGAGATAGTAGCCAAAAGCAGGGCCGGGCTCGGAGACGCCTGCGGCGAAGTTACCGGCGCCCTCAGTACTCCGCTGGCACACACCGGCGAAGTACTCCACATCCTCGGCTGACTCGATCAGGGTGATGCGGTGCTGGACGGGGTGGGCAAGGACGTGCGGGTTCGTGAAGGTAGCCATGGCCTTCATGTGTGGGGCGTGTCCGGTATCGCTCACCGGGCCTTGGTCCCTGCGGTCACTCCGCGCTGATGACCAGGCGGAGGTTTTCGACGCTGACGTAGCCGTCGTGCGGGCCGCGGCTTTCGTAGTGTTCCGGGTCCTCCATGAGGGCAATGACCGGGGCGAACAGCAGCGGGGCCGCGGCTTCAAGCGCACGGCGGATCTGATCGGTGGTATGGCGCCGTGTTTGGCAGGGAGGGTTGACGGTGTGCTTATCGAAAGGGGACCGCCGGCATTCGCAGGGCTTGCGGTCCAGGCGCAGGAATTCGTCGGTGGCTGCCGTGAGCACCTGAGCCGGAATCATTGCGTGCCGCCGATCGACCGGTACGCGTCCTCCAAGGAGCCTGTACTCGCCGCGAACTGGCACACTGACCGGCCGAGGACGACGTACAGGGTATTGGACCGGCGCCCGCCTCCGGAGCTGAAAAGGAAGGCGTCCCGGTAGGAGGTGATGTTCCACGCGTCGGCGGTGGAACCTGCGACGCTGGAGCCTTTTCCGGCGAACCAGTCGTTCAGGACTGCGAGGGCATGGTCTTCTGTCTGGGGCATTGGTGAGCGCTTTCTTTGTGCGGGTGGTGTCGCCGGATCAGGCGGCCTGCGCGGTTTCGGTTTCCGCTTCGAGGGCTGCGTGGAATTCGGAGAGCTTCACTTGCTCCCAGATGTCCTGGTCGATCCGCTTGGACTGGTCCTCCAGAGGAACTCTGGACAGGGTCAGGAAATGGTCGCCGCCGACGGTCTCAACCCGTGGGAAGATGCCGAATCCTTCCGCGAAGAGAATGTCCGGGCAGCCGGGGAAGGTGTTGCCGGGAAGCCGAAGGCCAGCCAGCGTGGCGACGTGACCCTTACCTTCAGGGGTGCGCTTGGCGGGGACAACGTCGAGTCTGGCTCCATCGAAGCGCCAGCCTGCGGGCAGCTCCTCGCCGTACTTCGCGGCCCGGTAGCCGGCGACCGCCCAGCCGCCGTCGAAGAAGGATGTGCCGAAAACTTCGCGGCCGCCGATGGACGCCTTGAAGGCATCTACCTTCGCCTGCCAGTCGGACACGACCTTTTCACGCTTGGCGAGGTAGTCGGCGATCAGCTGGGGTTTTTTGGTCTTGAAGACAAGTGCGGCGTTCATGGGAGTCCTATTCGGGGGAGGTCACGGAGAGGGAGCCGCGGGGCGCCGGGTCGTACTGGATGACGAAGGCGGTGAGCGGCAGGACATTGAAGGTCGTAGCGTCGGCGGTGTGGGTGATGACGAGACCTTCGATACTGCGGCCCGCGGGCAGGCCATGTTTGTGGGCAGCGTCGACTGCGTCCGCAAACTCATCGAAGTTCTCCGTTCCCGCCGGGGTCAGCAGGACGAAACGGGTGCAGCGGCTGAAGTCCAGGCGGACGCGAACAATTTCCTGGCCGTCAGGGAGATCAACGGCAGCGGCCTCCGGACTGAGAAAGGCCGGAGCGCCGGACTGGATGATGTTGCGGACGGACTGCCCGGGCGTGATCTGGGTGAAGGCTTCGATGGTGGTCATGGCACCTATGTGTGTGGCATCGGCCAGGACGCTCACCGTCGTTAGCGCGTCAGGTAGCCGCGCTTGATGGCGACGAGGTGGTTGTACCTTGCCGATGCGGCAGCCACCTCGGAGGCGGCCGTGACATCAGCCGGACCGTTCTTGGTCAACCTTTCCATCCAGCCGTTGAAGGTCTTTTCGGTGGACTCGATCAGGTTGTCGAACTCGGAGGAAGTGATGCGTGGCTCGGGGGCTGTTGAATCGCTCATAGGACTTATGTGTGCGGAGTCCTCCACTCCGGTCATCAGGCAAAAGCCGCCGCAGCGTCTTCCCGTGGGTAGGGAAGCCCGGCGTCGATGGCCCCTTCGGTGCCGATCTGGTCCAGGATGGCGTGGATGTGTATTGGGATGGAGTCGAAGGCGTTCATCTCACGGTCGAGGTCGGCGATCTGGGCAAGGACCCGGGTCAGGACCGCGGTGTGGTTGTGGCCGGCCGCCTCCGCATTGCGTACCTGGACGTACTGTTCGAGCTCCTGGGCCCGGTGGGCTTCCAGGGACAGGTGCATGCCGAGGGGCATCCCGCAGCGGCACGTCTCCTGCTCGTAGATGCGGCCGTCGGCGTCATTGACGGAGATGGGCTCGCCGTAGCCGCGATGGGCGTCGTCGAACTCGGCGGCAGTGGTGGTCATCGGGTCACCGATACGGCGCGCTGGTGGACGGGGGTCAGGTTCCAGACCTTGATACCGTCTTTTTCCAGCGGGCTGAGGATCCGGATGGCGTCGGGAGTGCTCTCACAACCGGCGCGACGGGCGGACCACCAGGCAGCGTCCAGGTCGTCGTAATAGCTGGTTTCGCCATTGCCGCTGGTCACCAGGAAGAGCTCGTCCGGTCCAAGGGCGATCTCCACGTCGCTGAGGGGAAGTTTCATGGCGTCATCGTTCAGCATCACAACGGTACGGCGCCGGTGGGGCTCGGCGATGACGCTGATGAAGGCCTGGAAAGTGCGGGTGCCGGCGGGCTGGGTGTTCACTGGTTCGGTCATGGCTGTGATGTGTGCGGAGCCTGGCGGGACGCTCCCCGGCTAGTAGCCGGACGCGGTCAGAACATCGGTGATGTGGGTGTCGGAGACGTTGGCCCTTGGCGCGGCCGTGGGGTTGGCGTTGACGATCAGGACGATCGCGGCGCCGTCGCGGCCGACCCTGACGTCGAAACCGCCGTGCTCCAGAAGAGCTTTGCCGGCGGCGTTCAGGACCTTCGCCTCGTCCTGCGGCCCGTAGCTCTGGATGTGGACCAGCGGGGTGTCGGTGCCGATGACAGGCATGTTCCGGACATTCCCGGCGCCGGCGGCAGTCAGTACCTTGTCGACTTCCCCGTACAGCCCGAAGGAAACTTGGGTGACGGCCAGCGGCGGCACGCCCGCGGCCGTCCAGAGGATCTCATCCCCGAGAGGCGTTGTCGTGACCGTGGAGCTGCCGCCGGCCGTCACGGGTGCGTGGGTGATGAGGCCGTTGGCCAGCAGCCAGTCAAGAGAAACGGTCGGCAGGTCGTGGGAGGTGGAGGCCCATTTCGTCTTGCCCGTTTTCCCGGTGCCAACAGCAGTGACGTAGCCCTGGCGGACGTCGTAGAGGGCGTTGGCCCGCTTATCCGTCATCACACCAGCTACAACATGCGGCGCTTCCGGGACCTCGTCCTTGGGGACGAACGGCTTGGGTGTGATGCCGTACAGGATGATGAGGAGTGCTTCGCCCGTGCCGGTAATGGTCACCGCGGCCGGTGAGCCGCCGATGCCGGGGGCAGGGGCGATGTGGTTGTCGTTCAGCAGCTCGTCCAGGGCGTGGTCATTGAGGGGCCCGGCGGAGGAGTGCCAGGTGTTGAACCCGGGAACCGGCTCCACAGTGACGGTTCCTTCGTAGACGGCGAGGAGCATCGGGGCGCGCGGATCGGACTTGCTGAACAGGAGAGTCATGGCAGTAATGTGTACGGCACAGCCGTTGGCACTTCCCGGCGGCCAGTTACTGCTGCTGGCAGCAGTCCGGTCCGCAGTCCTGGGCTGGCTGCAGGTATTCGGCAAGATGCTCCGGGTCACCGCTTCCTGTGTACTGCCCGACAGCGCCGATATGGACGCCATCGGCCACCTGGAATGTGATCCCAAAGTCGGTGACCTCCAGGATGCGCCGGTGACCCAGCCCGTAGCGCTCCTGGTCGCCGACGCCGTCGGAGAAGTAGTGCAGCACGGACCCGGGCACAACCTGCGCCGGAATCTCGGTGCCCATGGTAGCGAGTTTGGCGGTGTAGTCGGCCAGGCGCCCGGCAGCCCATCGAGCCTGCGTCCTGAAAGACCCACGGTCCGGGCGGCCACCCCAGGCGACCGCTTCGAGGGCGCCCCGGATCTCGTCGTGCCGGCCATCCTCACCGGTCGGAATGGGCGGCAGTGCCGCCACCGCCGCGTGGAAGGCCAACATCAGTTCCTTTTTCGGCGGGAAGTTGTAGCCCGCGAGGGAGGCGAGAGAGATGTGGTCCAAAGCCTCGGCGTAGTAGCGCAGCAGGGGGTGTTGGCGAATCGGCATGGGACTCCTTAGTCGGGTCGGGTGTCGGCAATGTGTACGGCAGCCGGTTTTCCCTGCCGCTATCCGCGCTTCAGATGGTGCGGCAGCTCAACCGCGCCGGGGTCAAGTTCGGGGCGGACGCGGAGATACCGCACCGGGTGCCGGAATGAGTGTCCCGACCATGCGACGTCCGCGGAGACTTCCACCACGATGGGTTCGACCCGGGTCAGGCGGATCGGGTCCTTGTCCTTGGTGAACCGGTCCAGGATTCCTGGGGTGATCACCTCGGGCCAGGGGTGGTTCTCGCGAGGGATGTGCAGGTGTGCGGCCAAGGCCTTGGCGTTGGGTGCGGACAGGGGCGATGACCGGCCGGCGATCCAGAGCCTGCCGTTGATGGGCAATCCGATCACCACAGCGGAGGGCCGGTCCCGCCGACCGATGACGGCCGCGCACACAGCGTCAATCTGGTCCCGGTGCTTGACCTTTAGCCACTGCCTGACACCGCCCTCATAGGACTGGGCGCCACCCTTGATGACCAGGCCCTCAATTCCGGTGACCGGCATTTCCTCGAACCAGGTCGCTGCCAGGACGGGGTCGGTTGTTGCGGGGGAGAGGTTCAGCGGTGGCGACCACCCGCCGGTCAGTTCTTCCAGCAGCGTCCGTCGGTCGCGCAGCGGAATCCGTCGGGTGTCGTGGCCGGCGACGGCAAGGACATCGAAGGCAGCAAAGGACGCGGGCAGCTCCCGGGCGACGCCTTCCATCGCAGCCTTGGAGGTCACCATCCGGCGCTGGAGGGCGTTGAAGTCGAGCCGGCCGCCCGTCCAGATGACCGCTTCGCCGTCTACAATGCAGCCGGGAGGGATCTGGTCTTCCGCGGCCGCGATCAGGTCTGGGAAGTACCGGGTGAGGTCGCTGCCTTGACGGGACCAGATGCTGGCCCCGTGATCCTCGGTGGCGATGATAATCCTGAAGCCGTCCCACTTGGGCTCGTAAATTGCCCCGCCCGGCATCGCACCGGGCTTTGGAATGGCTTTCACGGCTTTAGCCGCCGCCAGCAGCAGCGGAGGCCGAAGACCCGGTGGCAGGGCAGACAAACGGGTGGTGCCCTAGTCCTGGAAGTTGGCGAGGTGCTCGCGCAGGCCGGGGTAGGCGCTGTTCTCGGAGAGGACCTTTTCGAAGTCTTTCCGGGCCATCGCGCGTTTGCCTTCGCTCAAGTACGTGAGGCCACGTTCGATCAGGGCACGCTGGCGGAGTTCGGCCGGGCGGGACCGGATCCGCAAGGCCTCCTTGAACGATTCGCGGGCGGCGTCGAAAAAATCCTGCTCACGGAAGGCGATGCCGCGCTGGATTAGCAGGTACGTGGCCGCCTCGTCCTCGTTGGTGAGGCCATCAGTCAGGTCCACTACCTCGTCCCAGCGTTCCAGCTCCGCATACAGTTCAGCCAGGGACACGGCGGTGACGGTGCTCGGCTCCAGCTGCTCGACGACGTCGACGGCGGACGCGAGGTCACCGGCGTCCTGCTGGAGTTCGGCGAGCATGAGACCGATGTAGTCCCGGTCCAGGGGCAGGGACACTTCGATGCCGTCGGCGATGGCCAGGCGGAAGCCATGGTCCGGGAGGTACTTGGTGACGAAGGCGTCCTTGGCCGGGTCGTACCCGGTACCGAACAGCCATCCGATCAGCTCGACGGCGCGGTGGTTGTCGCCGGAGGGGATGGCGCCGCGGACAACCTCGAAGAGGGCCGCCAGGGGGCGGGCCTGCTCAAACTGGGATCCGATGCGGGCCAGTTCGGTGGCGTCCGGCTTGGCGATGAGGGCCTTGTGGAGTTCCTTCTCCCATTTGGGTGCGAAAAGGCCGGGGACCGGGGCTTTAGGCGAGACGGCCGGGGCAGCAATCGCTGCGGAACGGGCACCAGTGCGGGCCGGCGTCCGGTTTCCGGACCGGCTGGTGGTGGAAGAGACGTGCGAGATTCCGGTGCCGGGGACGCTCAGGGTCCGGGTCACGCGGCCGGAAGTGTTCGTCGAGATCCTGGCGCCTTTGACACCGGCGCTCAGGCCAAGGCTCTTCGGAGTGACCGTCATCCTGACGCCCGGTGCGATCTTGAACGACTTCCGTACCCTGAATCCCATATCGGCCCCAATCCACACGACTGTATTTGCGCTGCCCAGCGCAGCCGGACCCAGTATAGAGTCCGGGCGCCGATGCCGGACTGCCAAAGGGACATGTGTCCCGGCGGCGGCCGCTTAGGCGTCGTACCGCTGGTCGTCGTTGAGCATGTGCTGGAGATGGAACTGCTGGTGGTCTGCGAACACCCGGTCCGCGACAGGTTTGGTGCTGGTCAGGAACGGGATCTCCAGGGAGTCGCCGCAGCCACGACAGACGATCTCATCGGTCCACTTCCAGCTGTAGGCCGGGTGGTATTCCTTGATCCGGGCCGTCGCGTCGTGAACGACCGCGGCGAGGGAGCTGAGGTCAGCAAGGTCCGCGGTGCTGACCAGGGTGCTGAGTTCTGTGTGTTCGAGTGTCATGGCCCGGACCTTCCGATGGTGCCGATGGATCTGATGCCACTAATGTGTGCGGCGTCACGTTCCGGGCTCATCGCTCGGAAAGAATCAGGCGCCGAAGAACACCTTCGGGTCAGCGGAACCGAGGAGGTCGCGGCGGAACGCGATGGCATCGACCGGGGTGGTGTCCATGAACAGGATGGCAATCACGGTGGAATGCACCACGGTGTACCGGGTCGGTCCTTCAAGCCAGGACATCATGCCGGTGTAGTCCTCAACGACCAGACCGTCCCCGAGGAGCCCATGTCTTTTGAGGAGTTCCTCGACCGAGTTCCAGGCCCAGTCCATGAGATCGCAAATTGCTGCATCCACCGTTGGAGCGCTCATACTTCGATGGTGGCACCGGGCGCTGACGATCCGTGGGAGAAGAGCCCCTGTGTCGTCAGTCCCGCTGCTTCCTGGCTCGGCGGCGGTCTTCACGTGCAACCCTGCGTGCCACCGGTGCGACGACGTTGACGTCTGGCCCCGCGGGTTTGAGGCCCTGCTCATGCTCGGCAATCCGCTTCCGATGGCCTGCGATCATGCGGTCAGCTTTTTCCTGGTCCATGGGCGGGTACTTTCCATTCCCGGCCTGCCGCTTTTCGATGGCCGCAATCGCCATCCTGCTGTTGGCGGCACTGTCCTTGGCGGCCCGTTTCCGGCGGGCCAGGTCTGAAGCGCCGTCGTCTTCCAGCCGGTAGAGCCGGGCGCGGACGGCGACTTGCGGGAACCTGTCGACCAGGTTTTCTCCGGCGGCGATGCGGATGCCGTAGTAGTCGTCCGGCCCGGATGGGTTCTCCGTCATCGTTAGAAGCTTCCGCTGTCGCCGCCGCTGAAGCTGCCTGAATCGCTGTAGCTCGAGCTGTTGTCGCTGGGGGTCGGGTCGGGGGTGTACGAGACAGGTTCAGGTGCGGTGTACGCGGGCTCCGGGGCCGAGTTGGAGGCCGGTTCCGGAGTGTATTCCGGCGACTCTTCCTGACGGGACTCGTGGTGCTCTTCGGATCGGTCAGCGGCAGGCTCGTGGTGGTGGTTGATACTGCTTAGCGCCTGCTGCATGAGGAGGATGTTGACCAGGTCAGCTCCGGAGTTGTCGTGCATCGCCCGCTGGGCCGGCCGGGCCTCGTAGCGGGCAGGGGCCGCCTGGGGTGCGGGAGTGGCAGCGTACTGCGTCCGTTCCGGGACGTAGGTGGGGCGTTCGGTAGTCCTGGCTGCTGCCCGCTGCGTGGCTGCTGCCCGGCGGCGGTAGAAGTTGGCGGCGAGCACGGCGCCGGTGATGACGGCTGCGCATGCGAGGGCGATCAGGAGGATCAAGACGATCGGGTTGTCCATGGACGGCTTTCTGTTCGGCGGGTGCGGGGTATGAGCACCCGCAGGGCTCATGTGTGGGGCAACTGGGGGATCGCTCCCCGCCGGAGACGCAGAAGGCCCGCCCACCATCGGTGAACGGGCCCTGTGACGCGGTGGCGCTTAGAGGCCGCCTTCTGCCAACGCGGGGGCCAGGGCCCTGGTGAACCTCTTCTCCGGGTGCTTCTTGGACAGGAGCTTCCGGTCGAACTCGGCGACACCGACCAGGGTCTCGTTCAGGAACAGCACGGCAGAGTCGTCGTTGTGCACCAGGTAGTACCGGGCGCCGCCGACCGGCCAGGACCGCAGGCTGTGGAAGTCCTCAGCTTTGGCCAGGCCGTGGCTGAGTCCGTCCACTTCGGGCAGCTGGCCGCGGATCTCCTCAGAAATCTCGGGGGTGATCAGCGAGGAGATGATGTCGTCAATGCGGGGAGTAGTCATGGGTGGATCCTTTCAGAGGTGCCTGACATTCAGGCGGTGGCGGCCCGCCGGGCGACGGGACGTGGCTGGATGAGGTCGGCGACCTGCTGGCCCACGAGGGTTTTCAGATAGGTGTGGACGCCGGTCCAGCATCGCTGATCGGCTCGGCAGGTTTCCTTGCGGAGCAGTGGGAAGCCGCCGCGGCGGACGTCCCTTACGAGGCACTGCTCGGGGGTGAGCGGGCGGTACAGGCGCAAGGAACGGCCCCCTCCTGTCCAAAGCATGATGGGAGCCATGTCGTCCGAATCGTCGGTCATGAGGCTGCTTTCAGGGTGTGGGCCGCCGCGGCTTCGCGGGGCTGATGGATGGAGCAAGGGAAGACCGCCATGCAGACTCCACAGCGGTTGGCGGAGCGCGCGTAGGTGATCGGGGCGTCCCGGCGGAGCGGCTCCCGGTGGGCGGTCCGGGCGGCGGCGGACATCAGGGAGATGATGAACGCCAGTGGGGGCGCTTCCGGGGTGAGCCTGGGCGCGCCCTTCCTGGCCCGGAGTTTGCCGTTTGCGCCGGGAACCAGCAGGCCCCAGTCCTCCGGCAGTTCCCCGGGTTTGACAATGTTGGCGTCCGGAACAACCAGCCACCAGTGATGCATGTGCCGCTTGATGGCGTCGGCCTTGGCGGGGTCGCGCAGTTCGCTGAGCCAGTCCGCCCTCAAGACTTTCACCTCGTGGCCGTGCAGGGCCAGCTTGTCTCCGAAGGAATTGCCGCCGTGCTTATCGCCCGCGACGAAGTCAGCGATTCGGTCGCCTTCGGAATAGCCCAGCGAACTCTTCACGTGTTCGGCCCGGACCCAGCGGTCAGAGATGGTGCCCCGGCGGATCGCCGTGTACCGGTCCAGGAGCAGATCCAACATGTCGCGCTCAGTTGCCATAACCACCCTCAGCTGATCCGGGAAGCTTCCGGACGGCGGTCGCAAACAGGGAGATCGCGGCCAGGGCGCCGCTGGCGAAAGTGAATGATGAGAGGAGGTTTCCGGGTTTCATGTGCTCACTTTCTATTTCGATGGTTCGGCGGTTCTGCCCGACGGTCGATGCGAGCGGTGAGGATGACGAGCAGGGCGCCGACGACGATGCCGAAAGCAGGAATGCTCATCAGTTCAAGTGCCCGGGCCGGGGCGTCGGCGGCAAGTGCCGCGGCGGGGATGATGGCCAGGAAGGACAGGGATAGCGGGGCAGCGATTGCGACGCCGCGAACGGAGAGTCTCATGGATTCCTTCTTAAGTGGGTGGTGTCCGTGTCCGTCATGTGTGCGGGGCTGTTCAGTCTGCTCACCGTCAACGTTTAGCGGGTAGTGGTCCGCACTGCGGATGCGTGACGGTGGCGTTTGGCCCGTGAGAGCGGGCGCCGGGCGGAGCCGGCCCGCCATTCCTTGGTTGCCGGGTCCCATTCGATGAGCACCCTTCCTCGGAGCTGTCGGAGGTTGTACCAGTACTGGCTGCATTCGGGTCGGTGGTTGTCGCCTTCGCGCCAGAGAATGGAGACCTTCCCGTCGGGGTTGGACCGGCTCCCGGGGTCGTGCACATACGGGAAACCGATCAGGATGTCGCCCGCTCTCAGGCCCCAACGGTCATCGTCATCGAGTACTTCGTACCGCCAGGCCTTCTGGCTCACGGAGTCTCCTTGGTCATTTTCAGCGCAGCCCTAAGCTCGGCGGCCATGCCGGTCAGGTTGTGGCCACGCTTGGCGTAGCGGTCGGCCACTGTGGAGCTTCCGTGGGTGCGGGTGTAGTCGGCGGTGCGGTGGAGGCCGGCAGCCTGGGTCTCCCAGGAGGAGGCCAGTTCCAGGGCGGCGCTGATGGCGGTCTGCTGATCAAGGACGATCGGCGGCAGGACCGCCTGCTCCACCAGCATCATGATTCGGGTTCCCGGGGCTCGGCTGTAATGGTGCGCCTCAAAGCATGCCCCAGAC
Organism: Arthrobacter sp. UYCo732; assembly: GCF_040547265.1. NCBI lineage: Bacteria > Bacillati > Actinomycetota > Actinomycetes > Micrococcales > Micrococcaceae > Arthrobacter > Arthrobacter sp. UYCo732. The sequence goes on from NZ_JBEPPJ010000002.1 coordinate 126,059, forward strand.
AGCGTCCGCGTCCTGTCCTGATTTCCAGGGTGCGCGCCGTTGCAGGTCCGCGAGGTGTTCGTCTACCAGCAGCTGCCCGCGTTGGAAGCGGGCCTCCGTCCGGCGGACATCCCACCACCATCGGATCCGGTCGAAAAACCCGTCCCCGAAGTCGCCCGAAGCGGGTGGCGCGAGCTTGATCTTGTCGGCGTGGACCCGGTCGGCGTCCTCGCGGCGGCCGGCGCAGAGGTAGACGATCTCGAGCCGGTTCAGGATCATGCAGGTTTCCTCGTACCGGCCGGCGCACATCCTCAGCAGGATTTGGAGCCTGACTGCCTGGTGGGCGCAGATCAGGGGGTCATCGGAAGAGAACGCTGCGACGGACATGCCGCCACGTTCACCGAAAGGCCACCGTTCCATGTTGCTTACCTCAGCTTTCTGTGGGGATGGTTGCACCGGCGCCTTCGATGGCGTCGATGAGCCGGTCCGTCATGATGAACGACGACTCGATTTTGCCGATGCTGGCGAGCCGGAAGGACCGGTTGATGACCTCCGCGAGAGCCCGGAGAAGCGCTGCATGGCAGTCCTCGTCAATGACGGCCCGGGTGTTGACCCGGTAATAGGGGGTCCGGGATCCTTCGTTGAGCTCATCGGCGCGGGTCCGGAGCCACTCGGCGCAGCCTCGGATCATGATGCGTTTGAACCGTGGGGAGACGCCGGGGTCAAGGTCCATGTCGGCAGCGATGTCCGAGAGGGAGGCATGGTCGAAGTGGTCGGCCGTGGTGCGGAGGGCGGCTGCGAGGCGTTCACGGATCAGGGATGCCATCGCCGCTTCGTGGTTAGCCGGTTCCACGTAGTGGTCCTCGAACTTCGCCGTGTAGTCCTGGATGAATTCCGGGACGCCGGCGGCTTGGGCGGCTGCACGCTGGTCTGCATCCCAGCTGCTGTGGAGGGACATGCTCAGGTCACGGGCGGTATCGGCCCTGATGGCGTGGAATTCGGGGAGAGTGAGGCGGACGCGGTCATCTGCGGCGTCGATGGCTGCCAACAGTGTCTCGGCCCGGGCAAGGGCCTGGTCGCGGGTAGGCCCGGAGATTTCGTCCCAGGAGCTGTCATCGGCCGCAAGACCCCGGCTGAGGTTGAAGTCTGCGCGCGCGGCGGCTTCGACGCGGGCGTTAGTCATTGGAGTCTTCCGGGGCGCCTTCAGGAACGGGCTGCCATTCGGTGGTGTGTGCCGGGTAGCTGGTTTTGGTGCGGGCCAGGAGGGTCGGGTTGTGAACGGGGGAGAGGACTTTGACGAAGGCTTCGACTTCGCGGAGAGTTCCGCTGCCGACCTCCTGGACCCGGAGGCCTGGCTGGTGAATGTCGGCGGCGTACTCGGTGGTGACGGTGGCGGTCGGGATGATTCCAGCGGTGGCTGCGGCCTTGAGGACGTCAGCGATGGTGCCGGCTCCGACGAACCTCAACTGGGGGTCTGCCTCGTAGATCTCTTCAATGCGCGGGTCAATGGTTTCCATGGCCGTCATGTGTGCGGCGGTGTTGGACTTCCTCCTCGACCTCATCGGCGGCTGGTGACGACGGGCCGAAGTGATTCGCGATATTGTCCCTGAAATCGGCAACGTCGTCGCTGATTCGGCGGAGGTGGTCGTCGGCTTCGAGGAACAGCCCATCGGTGTGCGCCTGCTCCCACCGATGCTGGTCCCCGGGGCGGGCCAGGAGCCTGAGGTGGCGGGGGCGTTCGGTCCAGGCTTTCCTGGCGGAGCGGCCGATGAAGCGTGCAGCGGTGGCGGCGATGCCGGCTTGGTAGTCGCTCTCCTTGACGCGGCCAAGGGATGCCAGAACGATGGCGTACCGGCTGGCGTAGCGGTTCATCTGCTCGGGCTCACCCCAGGAAGAAAGAACGAGACCGCCGAGGAACCCGGTCTGATACTCGAGGCATTCCAGGTCCAGTTGGCTTACCGTCGCCACGTAGTTGTGCTCCCGTCCACGTTGGTCATGCGGTGTGCGAGGACATCCATGTGATGCTCTTTCTCGCAGAACTGGATGACCTGGCCGGCGTCCGGGGTTCCTTCAAGCAGGTCGCGGACGGCGGTGCAGCGGCTGGCATTCCAGAGCTTGACTGCGGATCTTGCTTTCAGCACCTCTTCAACAGTCGGGGCGGGCAGGCCGGTCACCCTGAGTTTGGTTCCGTGACGGGCCAACACATCGGCATCGATGGACGCGACAGCGGTGAAGTAATGGACTGACACCTCAGGCTCGGGGGCTCCGATGACGTGGTGTCGGCTGAACGACTGGACTGGCACGAGCTCGTGGTTACTCATTGTCGGCGCCGCGCCAGTGCGTCTTCTGGCCCTTGTCGTTGACCATCAGGTGGGCGCCGCGGTTGTCGTGTCCGGGGGGCTTCTCGCACGTCCACAACACCTTGCCGGCAAACTCTGGCAGTTCCTTGAGCGGGTCGCGGACCTTGTCGCAGGTCGCGGTGTCGGCGGGCGCAGGGGTTGTTGTCGTCGTCATGCCCTTTATGTGTACGGAGAGGCCCCGGCCCCTCCCCGCCGGTCAGGCCGCCGTGGCGTACTCGTGATCCCCTGCAGTGTCAATTGACCAGCCCTCAGCGGCAGCGCGGCTCCGCGCCCGGTTGGCCTGGGAACGGGCGACGGGAGTATCCTCTGGCGGACGTGTCAGCCGGAGCTTGTTGTAGGCGTAGTCAATTGCCGCCCGCACCTCCTCGGAGGTTCCCCGCCCAGTCAGCAGCCAGCTGATGTTGGTGTGCGCCGTGCCGGCGCATTCCGAGATGGCCCGGCCGGACCACCCGAGACTGTAGAGGGACTGGATCTGTCGCCGGGGCAGGTCTCCGTCGACTTTTCGGCCGGCCGGCTTCGGCAAGGTCGCGATGTCGCGGTAGGAGATTGCCTCCAGCGCCCGCAGGGTGCTCGCCTTGACTTTCAGGGGTTTTCGGCCGTTGTGTCCGAGGCGGGCGAAGTCGATGACCTTGGCGTGGACACCGCAAAGGTGGGCGATCTCCGCTGTCGTCATGCCGGCGTTCCGGAGAACGTTGATGCGGGCGCGGGCCAGGTTCGCATCGGCCATCTCACGCTTGGGTTTGAGCGCCGACGATCGTCTGTTGTAGTCCCGGTTGGCTTCCCCGCAGGGGGTGCAGCGGCACTTGTGGTATCCGTACATGTCACGGGTTCCGTGCTCGTGTCGGGCGATAGGGCACGCGCAGACGGGCAACGCGGAAGCCGCTGCGCGTTTTTTCTGGTTGTTCTCGCGTGTGTAGTCACGGTTTGCTTTGGTGCAGGCCGGGCACTTGCAGAGGTGCTTGTTGTACATGATGCGGGTGCCGTGCTCGTGTCTGGTGCGCGGGCAATCACAAATGGGGAGGATCATGCGGCCAGCTCTTCGTCATCGGCGCTCCACCCCTGGGCAGCGGCACGGGCGAGTGCGTTGTCGCTGCGGGTTCTGTCGATCCCCGTGACTCTCGGGGCTTCCTGGCCTCGGAGCGTGCGGTAAAGGGCATCGACCTTGTGCCGGAAACCTTCAGTGGTGCCGTCGCCGTCGCGGAGCCCGCGAAGGGCACTCTTGGCCAGGCCGCTTCGTTCATGCAGCGCGTCCACGGACCAGCCCAGGCAGTACAGGAATTGGAGTTGGCGCCGGGCGTCGTCCCCCCGGACCTTGGACCCGGCGGGAAGATCGTAGGCGGCAATGTCTTTGGACCGGATGGCCAGCAGCGCGTTCAGTGTGACCTGCCTGATTTTGGCCATGGGCTTTCCACGGCGGCCGCTTCGGATGACGTACATCTGGGAAACGGGAACGGCACACAGATCGGCGACAGCCTCCATGGTCAGCCCGGCGTCAAGGAGCAGGGCAAGACGTTCGCGGGCCAGACCGGCGTCGGCCCACCCCGGTTTGAAGGTGCGGGCCTGCTGTGTTTGGGGCAGGTGGGATGAGGGCATAGAGGTCATGTGTGCGGAAATGGCCGGGAAGCTCACCGGGCAAAGAATACCCCCGCCGCCGGTTGGGCCGGTGACGGGGGTAGGTGGAGCATCTCTGGATCAGGCTGACTCCGGACCGTCGTACTCCCGGGCGATACGGGCCAACACCTTGACGTCCTTGATACCGGCCGTCATGGTCTGTTCGAGCTCGTTGGCGAGACTGCAGCCTTCCATCACGATTTCGATTGCTTCCAGCACGGCCAGGGCGACTGCGAGGTGATGCCGGTGCCCGAGGGACCCGGGTACCCTAGCCTCGCCGGCCCGGTGCGCGACGACGGCTTTGCGGAGCAGCTCGTGCAGGACGGCATCACTGATGTCAGATGCTGCTGTGGGTTGCGTGGCCTGACGGGGGAATTCGATGATGACGGTCATGCTTACTCCTAACGGGTGGTACTCCTGTGCCGGCTATGTGTGCGGCTGGCGTCTCGGGCGTCACCGGCCACGCGTGGTACTTAGTCCGGCACCCGGTCCCAACTGCGAGGAGACCCTTCAACCACACACTCCCGTGAGTTTCCTCAGTAGGTGTCGAGGAGTTCCAGCCGGGCGTAGGTAATGCGGCCCTCGGCATCCCTGTCGAAGTGGTCGTTGTGCGAGTACACCGTCCAGCGGTACTTGCCGGGTGTGACCTCGAAGACCGTGTAGGTGTCGAACGCAAAGTCGGCGTTGGCGACAGCGACTTCCGGACCGCCGTGATCCAACCAGTTCTGGTAGTCAGTGAGCATTGTTGCCCAGAGGTCGGTGCAGATCTTCGCAACGACGACCTCGTCATCGTTGAAAGCCCCGCCCTCGTCCTCGCTCCAGGCGGGAGTAACAACCTGGATCGAACCATCGTTCCTCCGGGTGACGCTGGGGCAGGTGTTGCCGACAAAGGCGTAAGCGGCGTTAGTGCGAGCCGCGAACGCCTTCGCCCAAGCGTCGAGTCCGGATCCATAGTTGATGGAAAATGGCGGCTCGATGTCGAAGTGATTTGTCGAACGCAAGTCATCGGTGGCGATCAGGCGTCCTGAGGGAACTGAAATCTCAATGACGGTGTTGCCTGTGAACTTGGACTGTTGAGCGTAGTAGTTTTCAGAATCTGCTGGCATGGTGGCTTGCTCGCTTTCGGTGGGGGTAGAGAGTCAGGACTCGTGCAGGTTCCAGCGGCCCGGGTGGATGCGGTGCGTGATCACGGCGTCCGGGTCGGTGCCCAATGCGTCTTCGAGTGCGCCGACGGCGGCGGCGAGGCTGTCATGGACCGTGACCGGTTTCTTGCTGTCCAGCCATCCCTTTTCGAACTGCGTTCCGATGCCGAACTGTTCCAGCGGCTTGTACAGCAGGATGATGGGCTCGCTGGCGTTTTCGAACAACTGCTTGTCGCTGGGGTCGGCCCGCCATGCTGATGAGTGCCATGTCCGGGTGCCGTAAGTAATGGACAGGGTCCACGCGGTGCGGAAGTTGGACTGCGCTTTCGAACGGACGAGAACGACCGAGTACTGGGGGAGCGAGGACAGCTCATCCAGGGATCCGATCTCGGTGCACGGGAGCATGTCGCTGACGGCCTCAGACATTGGAAGCCCCCTGCGCGAGGAGAGCTGCTGTCTGGACTGCGGTCTGTTCCGGCGGGACAGTGCTGACCTCGCCGGTGTTGACGTTGACGAGGTAGCTGGCGTGGTCGAAGGTGCGCACGGCGTGGTTCAGGACGGTGTGGGTGACGCACTTCAGGTCAGGGTAGCCAAAGATCGGGACCGTATTGAGGATCGGCGCCGAACCCTGCCCGTCAGCTGTCGGGAGGTCCAAATGGAGGCGCATAATCTCGAGAACGTCCTTGCGGTCGGCGTCGTTCACCATGTCGATGACATCCTCGGCGAGGCCGCCCACGTAGTAGTCCCCCAGGTTGTGGGTCATTTCATCGGAGATGGCCGTCAGGCGGGCGGCGAGCTGTTCGACTGCGCACGCGAGGTCTTCTACGGGGAAATGGCTGGCCAGAACGAGCCGCATCTCGCCGGACATCCGCCGGTGCTCGTCTACCTGGGTGGTGAGGTCCTGTCGGTTGATGCCGACGGATTCAAGGATCGTGTCTATCGAGGTCATGGCGATCATGTGTGCGGAGAGACAACGACCGCTCCCCGTCCGTCAGTTCAGCGACATGCGTAAGCGCTCGACCCCTGGCGCACCCTCCGGTACCAGACGAATGTCTTGGGGGGGGGTTGTTGGCCAGGTGGCCAAGCATGTTGGCGAGATGGTCGCGCTCCGCCGGCTTGTAGGTGACGCCGCGCAGGTCGGAGGCGCGGATGACGGCGGCCAGAGTGAGGAAGTCGGTTATGTGCCGCTCCCGGCCGGGGTCGTTCATGATTCCGAGGGCGGCAGCCTTGCCGAGCAGGCATCCGAGGAGGGTCGGGCGGTTGACGTTCCCCGATGCTGAGTCGGCGCTGACGTCGATGGTTTCCGCACGGTCCAGGGCCTGCTGGGTTGCCGGGGCGGCGATTGTTGTGCCGCCCGTGACGCCGCGCCGGCCGTCGGCCCGTTCGCCCAGGTGCCTCGGAATGAGCACGTCCACCATGGCTTCCCCTCGGAGCCACCGGTGCTGATGTCCTTCGAGGGATTCGCCGGCGGATACAAAGTTGAGACTGACCAGGAGGGCGGTGAAGTCGCGAAGCATCGTGGGGTAGGCGGGCGCGGATGTCCAGGGCCATGTCGGCGTCCTTGGTCGGCCGGACGATCGGGGCGCCGCGTTCGACCGCGTGCAGGTACACGGCCTGGCCGCCAACCAGCACCCAGCCGCGCGGCATGGTTGCGTGGATCTCGAATACCGCCTGCCAGGCTTCCTGCTGTTCGGCGAGCATCGCGGGAAGCTCAATCGGCATAGACGCGCACCAGAATATTGCGTGCAGCTTCGTGCTCGCGGACCCCGGGCCGTTCGGCCAAATCTGCCGCGATCACCAGCGGAGGCAGTTCCTCGGGGACTTCCTCGGCCACATGGAGGACCACATTGGACCGGTGGCCGGGGCTTGGCCTGACGAGGAGCCAGTCCTTGATCAGCGAGTCGAAGTCCTCGCGGCAGACATAGGCTTCAACTTCGGAGTTGGACAGCAGGCCCGAATCAGGGTGGGAAACCCCGGACAGGCGAAGGCGCGGGTCCTCCCGCAGTTCGGCGAGGTCCGCAGGGCTGGAGGAGAACTCTGCCTTCTCGGCCCGTTTGGACAGCAGAGAACGCACGAGGTTCAACGGGTCCGCGGATTCCTTCAGGCGTTCGAGCCGAGCGTTCACCCGGTGCTTTTCGATGGGGGAAAGGACCTGCTCGAGGGAGCTGTCCGCGTTGTTGCAGGCCTTGATGACAAACTGCCAGGCGCTGCGCTCCGAAAGCGGTCTTCCGGCAGGGCGGCCCGGCTGATACTTGGCGACATCCGCCTCGTCGATCACCCAGCGGCCGCTGACACGCTGAGCCGGCATTCGTCCCTCTTCCAGGAGGGCCCGAACCCTTCGTTCTGAAATGTTGAGCCGGACGGCGGCTTCCGCTGAGCTGAGCACCATGAAATTAATCGTACCGTCTACGGAACAATTCGGTAATGGTCGTTGTCGTCGTCGTTACGGCCGTCGTCATCATCGTGGTCATCATCATCGTCGTGCGGGCTCAGACGGCGTTAGCCGGGGCCGGCCAGGCGCGGAAGATGGTGCGCCGGAACAGGTCGTCCGGGGTCCACTTCCAGTGGTCGTAATCGGTGGCCTGTCCGGCAAGGATCGCGTTCACGACACCCGTCGGATTGGCCTCGTGGAAATCCGCGCTCCAGGACGGTCCAGAGCTGATGAGCTGCCAGGCGCCGTCCTCGGTGGCGCCGACATCGATTCGGAATCCGGGTGGCTGGTACCAGACGGTGGCGTCGATAACCTTCTGCGCGAAATGCAGGGCTGCGGCCGTCCGGTCCGGGCTGTTCCCTTCATAGGCATCTGTCCGCTTGCCCGGATTCGGTGAGGCGGCAATCCGGGTCGAGGCGGAGATCTCGCCGTTGGCGATGAAGACGCGGTACCGGTCCGTGTAGGTGACCGGGGTTGAGACGACCACGTGGACGCCGGCGACGAGGTCAGAGACGCGGTGATGGTACTTCCCGACCTGGGCGATAAATGACCTGGGATCGTTGTAGACCCGCTCGAACCCGAGGATTCCGTACTGCTGTTCAGCCAGCCGGATCACTCCGGGACCGTGCCACTCGTTCACGAGTTGGCCGACGGTGGTGCAGATCAGCTTCCGGCACAGAAGGTTGCCGGGCACTGTGGCCAGCCACGATGGTCCGGGGGAGAGGAGCGGAAGGTCCACCCCTGCGTTGCGGATGGATGTGGCGTTGCCCGTGGCCACCCACATCGCGGTCCCTTCCAGGTTGGAAGGGATGCGTCCAGTGGTTGCCTGGACCGGGAGCACCCCGGCAGATGCGAGGTGAGCTGCAGCTTTCTCAGGGGCGTGGGAATCGCCCAGAACGAGGAGTCGGGTATACGTCATGAGGAGCCTTTCGGGAGCCAGATCGTGGTGTAGGTGGCGCCTTCGCGCAGGAGCCGTTCGGAGGATTCGGGCCAGTCGGTGTCGGTCGTGCAGAACCATCGGTTCAGCCTCTGCCCGCCGATCAGGCACCAGCGCTTCTAGTAGGCATGGGGTTATCCGTGCTCGTCGTTGTCGATGATGATCGCCAGCAGCCCGAAAGCGTTGGATCCCCAGCTGGCCAGGACGAGGAGGCTGACGAGCCCGAAGAATCCTGCGACCATAACGCCGACGACCTTGAAGTCCGGCCTCCAGCGGTCCTGTTCGTGCGACTCACGGATCTTGCTGTTGGATGCACGGCTCACGGTCGTTCCTTCTTCGTTAGTGGTGAGGCGGCGCCGCGCCGGCGTTCTTCGGCGAGCTCGGCGGCGCGGTAGTAGCGGCGCAGCTTTCTCAGGTTGGTCACCTTCTGCTCGGTCCAGCCGAATTTGCCGGCCAGTTCAGCCATGGCTGGCCCGTCCCATCCGACGGCGATGCCGTAGATCCAGGCAGTGTCCGCGGCCGAGCCCCAGTCCATCGAGCTCAGGGCCATCGCAGCGTGCAGTGCACCCAGCGGGTCAGTCCCCTTCGCCTTCGTCATGGCGTCACCCCTGTCTGGGCCGAGTCGTGTTCTTGGGCATCCTCCAGGCAGATGATCCGCTTCAGCTCGTCGGAGACGGCCAGGGAGTCCGGGAAGGGGCCGATTCGGCCGGCCTGGTTCCACCGGTCGTTGAGGGCCGAGATGGCGTCGTTCAGGGTCTCCAGGAAGAAGAGGACGTAGGCCTCGTGGAGAGGTTTGTCCCGGGTCCATTCTTCGTCCCGGGCGTAGGCGTCATGGAGTTCTTTGGAGGCTGCGAAGATCCGTTCCGCGTGCGGAATTTCCGGGCGCGGCGCGTCGGTGTCAATCGGAAACACGGGCGGCCTCCTTGCGGGCTTCCTTGCGCTGCAACCGGGTATCGTCGCCGATGTTGATGGCGAACATGACGGCGGACAGCGCAGCCCAGATCAGCAGTCCGCGGGAAAGTTCCGTCGCGAAGCCGATGCCAATGCCGGTGACCGACGCAACGACAATGGCGCGGATGATGTGACGGCGGCCGCGGAGCTTCCATGCCCGGGCGATGGCCGCTTTCCAGGTCATGAGGGCACCTCGGTTACGGTCTCCCAGTCGCCAGCCACCAGGCGGCGTTCGACGCTGTGGCCCTTCGGCAGGACGTGGGCGACCTGGGATTCGTCCAGGTCCAACCAGGTGGTGTCCCATCCGGGGCGATGACGGTATTGGTAGGTCGGTTCCTCCCGGGTGAGGAGTATGGTCAGCTCCATCAGAATGTCCTGGGCCTCTTGGTTTTTCGAGGGCAGGTGGTCCTTGATGAGGTTGCGCAGGTCAGTACGAAGGCTTGCCATGCGGGTCATGTGTGCGGACTTGAGGGCGGCACTCACCACACGGGGACGTGCGAACAGCCCATGTCACCGGAGCGGCATGGGCTGTTCTTGCTATGTCGCGGTTACGTGAGGGCCCAGTGGACTTTGATGGCTTCAGCGATCGGGCCCTTGGCGACATCGACGGTGAGGACCACGGGGGCCTCATTGTCGTGCTCGATGTCGAAGTTGCGGTACACACGGCCGCAGACGGGGCAGAGTGTGTGGATGTCTTCATCCTCTGGCCACGCGGCCAGTCCGGCAGGGACCTCACCTTCTTCAAGGTGGACCGGGAAGCCGTCCGAGTTGGCGGCAATGAGGCCCTCGTCGGATGCGGAGTTGCCGCAGACGCAGGTCAGGCTGGCTACGTCGTGGTCGATGACGTCAGCAATTTCGGTGTCCATCAGGTTCCCCGTTCAGTCGGTGTTCGTGTCCACCCTAATGTGTGCGGAGACACTGCCGGTTCTCTCCGCCCGGGATTAGGCTGCTTCCGCGAGGCGCCGCTCTTGTGGCAGGACCCCTGGAATCCCGCGGAGGACTCGTTCACGTGCCTGGCTCAGCCTGCCGTGCCGGTATTCGCGTCGCTGGACGGTGAGCCATCCGAAGAGGGGATGGCTCCAGTTCCCGGGTAGGGTGCCACTGTGGCCGGCGGCGTATTTCGTGAGTGCGGCGAGGTTCTCGTTCCAGCGGTGTTCGACAAGGCTGGGGGAGGCGATGATGCTTTTGAGGCGGGCGGCGCGGATGTCGTTGAGCTGTGACTCTGCACCGAACGGGCCGCTCAACAGGTACTTTCCCTGGACGTACTCGGTCAACCACGACATGTCTCGACCCGACGGGCGGTAGCCGTTTTCCCTGACAAACTGCTCGGCAGCAGTGATTCTCTCGTCGAGGTTCTTTTCGGCGTAGGACGGTGTGGCGGTCAGGAGGTTCACGATGGCCTCGTGCCGGGCGCGCAGTCGTGGCGTCTTCGTCGCAGGGTCGCCGTAAACGTTGTTGCTGATCCAGGCCCGCAGTCTCACTTCCCGCGCCGGGACTCCGGTGCGGGTGTGCCGCGGCGCGTGTCCGGTGTCGGCAATGAAGGACTTCAGGTCTGCGAAGACCTCGTCCTGGTCAGGATGGGTGTCCAAGGTCAGGGCGCCGGGGATCCTGGCGGCCTGTTCGCGAAGGTCCGTCAGGAGGGTGCCGCGTCTTTCCCGTGACCGGACTGTGCCGAACAGGAAATTCGCCAAGGTCTTCTCGGCTCGGTCTGTGGCGTTGGCCTTGGGCAGCCTGCCGTGCTCCTGCTGGAACCAGTGCAGCGCCTCAAGCGATTCGGCCGCGGTACGCCGGGGCGTGGCGGGTGTCATCGGAGCGGCGCCCCTGTCGGCAGGGGGCGGGATCGGGACAGGAACAACTGGTCAGGCTTCCAGGCCCATCGTTCATTCCCGGGTTCCTGGGAGGCCAGGATGGATTCGATGACGCTGGTGGCCGGCGCATGGTAGATGTTCGAGGACCAGGCGGCGTTGGCTTCAATGACGGACCAGTTGCCGGCCTCGTCTTCACCGACGTCGAGGGTGTAGCCGGGAGGTTGATTGTCTCCCATGGCGTGGACGACGTGTTGGGCGAATGCGGCGGCCAGGGAGGCGTCGGGGGAGCGGTCGGGTTCGTAGGCGTCCCACGTGATAGTGACGGCGCTGTCGTCGATGCCGGGCACGGTCGCCACATAGAAGGACGCGGCGGTCACCTTTCCATGGGCGATGAAGCACCGGTATTCGCGGACATAGTTCATCGGAGCGGACCCGACGAAGTGGAGACTGTCGATATGGTCTGCGTCAGTGAAGACGTTACGGACATGGCGTTGGAAAGTGTCTTCAACCAGATACAGACCAGCGGGTACCCGGGCGTGCTTATGCTCGGCGAACTTGTAGAACATCGGGTCCTCGCCACGGTAAGGCATGTACCCGACAGTCCCGGCCCATACGTCACGGCGCAGGAACCCGGCCGGAACGGTCGGCAGCCAGCCGGGGCCGGCGGACAAGAAAGGATGAGTGGTCCCTGTCTTAAACATCCGGACTGCGAAGATGCCGGAGCACCAGAGTGCTGTCCTGCCGTCCAGGATCGGGGCCTCAAGACCGAGGGTGTGTTCGACGTCGATGGTGCCGGCGGCGGCAAGGTCCTCGGCAAGCCAGCTGGCGCTGGTGACGACAAGAAGCTTGTCGTAGTTCATGATCGGTCCTCGGTTCGGGTGGCGCGCTTTGCGCTCCGGCGGGCCCGGCGCCGAAGGATGGGTTTTTGGTCCCCGGTGTGGCAGTAGATGCAGCCGCCGTTGGCGGATTCCGGGCAGCACTTAGACGAATGCGGTCGGCCGCGCTGGTCCCGGTCAGTGCCGCTCATCGGTTCTCCCGTACCTTGTTCCAGAGTTCCCAATTGCAGGAGGTCGAGCCGTAATTGCCTCTTGAGAGGCACAGCAGTTCGGTTCCTTCGACAATCGGTTTTGTGAGGTAAGCGCTGTGGGGTTCCTCCACTGGGATGTTGACGCTGTCCGGGGCCGGAGCCTCCTCCTCGACCGTTCCGGAGGGCACGGCGCAGCCGGTCAGGGCCAGGGCTGACAGGATCAGCACGCCGGCGAACAATGGCTTCACGCTGACCAGCGTTTGGCGATGACTTCACGGATGCCGAGGCCATCGGCTACTGAGCGCCACACACCGTAGCCGGTGCAGGTCATCAGCTCGAACTCGATGCCCGGCTGGGCGCCAAGAACACGCTCGACATACCGAAGCGCCCCGTCTTCGGTGGACCACACGGAGATCCCGCCGGTGTCTTCCGAATAGGAGGAGAGCAGCGCGCCCCAGACCTGAGCGGTGTCAACGGTCAAGGGGAGTGCTTCGGCGCGGCGCGGACGGGTCAAGGTGGTTGTCATGGCCGTCATGTGTGCGGAGTCTCCGCCACAGCTCACCGCTTAGGCGCCGACACCGAACGTGGGGGTCAGGCCGCGGGGGTGAGCGGAATGCGCGGCTTGCGGATTGGGCGAGCCGGGATGTTGACGAGCACGGGGGTCGGGACCCCGACCCCCTCGATGGTCTGCTCCCAGTCGGGGGCGAAGGTGTTCCTGATGGTTCTGTACAGGTAGGAGCCCAGCCAGATGAACATGACGGCGGCGAACAGCCAGGAGACGTAGGTCAGGAGAAGGTCGGTGATCAGCATGGTCCTGATGTGTGCGGGTCGTCAGGTTGCCGTCACCGGAGGATCCCATGCGGGAGAATCAGGCGCCGGCGGCGGGCCGTTCTGAAACCGGCGGTGTGTCGGTGACGCCGAGAACATAGTCGAACTGGGCGCACTCAGCCTCCAGTTGTGGGATCTCAGCCACGAGCTTTTCAAGATCGGCACGGGCTGTTTCAAGACGAAGTCGGGCTGCAGTCCGCTCCGTCGGCATGGCGCGAAAGATCCAGCGGTTCACCGGTGATTCGACGTCAAGGTTGGGTTCCTTGTCCGGCGAACGGGTGAATTCGGAGTTCCGTCGCAGCAGCTCCTCATCACTGACGCGCTGAATGGACGGCCCTTGGACCGGTGCGACGTTCTCGGCCCGGATGACAGCATGGCCCTTGAATGAATCGACCCGGGTCACCGCGAAGAAGGACTTTTCGTGTTCCATGCTGGGTCGGATCCAGACGGGTGAGTCCAAGGTGGTCGGGTTGGGGTTGAACTTGCTGACCGGCTGGGTGGCGTGCTGGTGCAACATGAATGTCAGGCGGTTGACGGTGACCGAGTTCATTCGGTCGTAGACAACCTCGATTCCAACATCCGGGAGGTGGGCGCGGTGCCGGCGGAGGTTGCCGGGCACGTTGGCAGTGCCGAAGCCGGCGATGATCACCAGGGGGTTGTCCGGGATGGCGCTCAGGGCATCGATCAGCTGACGGACGGTGAGCTGGGTGGTGGGTGCAGTCATGGCCGTAATGTGTGCGGAGACGGGTTCCGGGCTCACCGCGGCTCATTGGTCCACGTGCAGACCACGGCGGCGATGCCGCGGGAACTGTCGCCGTCGGCGTCGGTGGAGCATGTCAGGCCGAAGGCGGCGGCCCCGAAATGGAGGTCAAAGCCCGCAGAGTGCCCGCGGGTCTGCCCTTCGGTGGCTCGGACTCGATCTCCACCGTCGCCGGGAAGCGCGGTGACGTCCAGGGCGCGGTCGAATTCCGGGGCGGCCGACTGGCATCCGGTCATCAGGGCCGCGGTGGCGGCCAAGGCCAGCAGCGGGACCATGATGCGGCGCTTCACTGCCTGTGGTCCGATGTGCCGCATTTGGTGCCGAGCAGGTAGGTGTGGTGGCAGCGGTTACAGGTGCCGAGATGCTGGGGCGCGGGGTTGGTTTCGGCTTCCAGGGGACCGGCGTCGGTAGTACGGGGCGGACTGGGGGAATCGGTAGCAGAGATCATTGCTCCCATGTGTGCGGACCGCAGTCCTCCGCTCACCCGCATCAAGGACGGTCGGGGCCCGGAGTAGGCCATCAGCCGTATAATTTTGTTCGAAGAGATGTTCACATTTGGAAAAGCCTGTTGAGAACAAAGATTCGATTAAAGCAAGGAGGGAGCCGTCGATGAGCGTCGTCGTCCTGTCGTCTCTGGACGTCTTTGCATCGGATCTCAAGGGTCCGCTCGTGTCTCCGGTCTCGGTGCCGGCGGGCTTCCCGTCACCTGCACAGGACTACTTCACCGGCCGCATCGACCTGAACAAACACCTGATCCGCGACGTCACCAGCACCTTCCTGGTCCGGGTGTCGGGACATTCGATGGACGGCGCCGGCATCGCCGACGGCGACGAACTCGTCGTGGACCGGTCGATCACTCCGGCTGACGGCCAGGTTGTCATCGCGGTCATCGACGGGGAACTGACCATCAAGCGGCTCCGGCTTGAACATGGCCGTGTCAGGCTGGCTGCGGAGAACCCCGACTACCCGGACATCATCGTCCCGGAATTGTCTGAAGTAACGGTGTGGGGTGTCGTCACCCGATGCCTGCACCACGTCTGAAAATGGCTGAACTGCATCCGATGCGAAATCCTCAATCCAGGGTGGAGCGGACGGCCCTTATTGATGTGAACAGCTTCTATGTGTCGGCCGAGAGATCCTTTGACCCGAGCCTTGAAAACAAGCCGGTCGTGGTGTTGTCTAACAATGACGGCTGCGTGGTCGCCAGATCGAACGAAGCCAAGGCGCTGGGCATCGAAAACGGTGACCCCTGGTTCAAACTGGTTGGTGACGCCAAACGCACTGGCCTGATCCACCGCAGCTCCAACTACGAGCTTTACGGCGACATGTCGAGCCGCGTCATGGAGATCATTGGCCGGTATGCAGCCGTCACCGAGATTTACTCGATCGACGAGGCATTTGCTTTACTCCGAGGCACCCCGGAGGAGCTCGTGAAGACCGGGGTGGAGATCAAGGCTGCCATTGCCAGGAACACCGGGTTGCCCGTTTGCGTCGGCATTGCCCCGACCAAGACGCTGGCCAAGTTCGTCAACCGGGTGGCCAAACAGAACCCTGCCCTCCAGGGCGTCTGCAGCTGGGATACGCTGCCGGCCGCCCACGCCGAGGCGATCATGTCTAAGGTTCCGGTGACCGGTATCTGGGGGATTGCCGGCCGGCTCGGGAAGAAGCTGAACGCCCTCGGGATCTTCACCATCGCCGACCTGAAAGCCACCGATCCGGTGGTGATGCGGAAGAAGTTCTCGGTGCTCATGCAGCGGACAATTATGGAGCTCAACGGCATCCCATGCATCCCGATGGAAACCGAGATCGCGACCAAGCAGCAGCTGATCTTCTCCCGGTCGTTTTCAAAGCCGGTTACCACCGCGGCACGGATGCACGAGGTGATGGCGATCTACGCCCAGCAGGCCGCTATCCGGCTCGCGAAGGACCACCAGCAGGCGAAGCTGATGACGTGCTTCGCCGGCACCTCCCACTTCAACGAGAAGGCCGCCTCGTTCCCCTCTGTGACCGTCAAAATGGCTGCGCCGACCGCTGACCCGGTTCTGCTCACCAAGGCCGCCACAGGGGCGTTGGAGGGCCTGCTGGTCGACGGGGTTCCTTACGCCCGCGCCGGTGTCATGCTTACGGAGCTCTCGCCGGCCGGCGCCGCCCCGCAGCTGCCGGTTTTCGCCACCGCCCACGAGGAAAAACACATCGGTGCCCTGCTCGGGGACATCATGGACCGCTTCGGGACCGGAGCCATCGGCCTGGGTCGTGCCGGAATGGTCGAAGCACCGGATTGGGGAATGAAGCGACAGGCCTTGTCCCCTCGGTACACCACCGAATGGGATGAGCTGCTGGTCGTGAAAGCTGCCTGACTAGGAGCTGCGGTTCCAGGGTGCCCGGCTCTCCGGCTGCAGATCATCGCCGATGTCCATCGCGACAAGGATCGCCCAGATGATCGCGCCGACGTACCATCCGTGAAGTTCGTGCTCCGGGTTGGAATAAAGCGAGTACGCTGCGGCGGCCAGAGCCAGGAAAGCCACGGACTTGAAGATTATGCGGAAGATGAATTTCGTGACATCCATGGTGTTCAGGCTGCTTCGAGAGCTGCGAGCAAGTCGCTGCCTTCACGGACGTGGACCGCGGTGTGCCAGGGGCGGCCGAGAGGGTCCGTGCCGGCCGGGACGGTGATGCTGTCGGGCACGTGCTGACCGTTCATGTAGCGGGTCAGCTTGATGGCGATGCGGCTGCCGTCGTCCATGACCTTGGCGTCCAGGATGTTTCCGGAGACGAGACGGCCGTTGTGGTCGGTGGACCCGGTCTGGATGTACAGTCCGGACAGTCTTGGTGCCAGGGCGACGAGGTCGTCGTTGGGGATGTTGCGGATTCGGATGCTCATGCCAGGTCATGTGTGCGGCGGGGCAGGCGCCGGTCCCCGCTGCATCTGGAAATACCTGCAGCGTGCCGCCGAGAGCGCAGGCCTTCGCCCCGGTAGCGTTGTCCCGGGGTGAGGCAGATGGAGAACGGTGTAACGGACAGGCTCTGGGACAAGGACATCCAGGAGTTCATCGAGGCGTGCAAGCACGAGAAGCTGGGCGACATCACGTTGGGCTACACGGGAATGGACGGCGGTCGGAAGATTCTCAACGTCACCGCCACCTACCGCTCAGCTCGGGGACCTCTTCTCATCGGCTACCGATGGGCTGAAAACCGGCAACTGGGTTGGTTGCCTGAGGTTTTTGTGGGGACGCGCACCGCCCCTGCATCCCATGAAGCCAGGGCGCACGTTCGGCTCGCCTGGCAGTCGGGAATGTGGCGTGAGCGCAGAGACCTCATCTCTGCACTTCTGGCGGTGACCCAGGTGTTCTTCAGGGCTCAGATGGTCCGCACAGGACTTGACCAGGAGCACGCCAAGCGCTTCACCGCAACAGAGCTAACGGCCGAGCGCGCGCAGGAGCTGACCCTGCAGACGCTGAACGATCTCGCCTTCCTCTACAGCGCCCACTAGGCGCACATTCTATTGTCGGCTTCGAGGATTTGAACCTCATCTCCGCGACCACTCGCGGTGTTCTGGAGCTTGCATGTCGGCGTGCCGGAGTGTCTAGAATCCGGCCCTGTGCCCTGCTTCACCCACACCTGATTGAACTATGGGCCGTTGGGTGCCGCCGGTTTGCACCGGCGGCGGCGGGTCATGCGGTTTCGCTGGCCGTCCTGGGGACGAGTCGGACCGTTGCCTCCCAGCCGAAGTATTCCTCCAGCGGGGTGTATCGGGGCGGCAAGTAGCGGACGTCGCCGTAGTCGCCGGCGAGCTCCTCGATCTCCGGCAGCGGGGTGCCTGCCATGATCCGGTCGTGGACGTCCTGGTCGTACGTTTCGGCACCGGAAAGAAACCCGCACAGATAGAGCCGCCCGCCGGCGGACGAGGACAGGTTGACCGCCTGGAATTCGAGGCTGGCCAGAAGGCACCTGTCCCCGTCTGATTCGACGACGCCGGGCGGCGCGTAGGAATTGATCTCGAAGGCGGTCCGGCCGTCGCGCGGCCCGCCTTCCAGATCGGCCCCTTTCAGCGTCACCGCCTGGGGAACCCGGTCCCGGTCCGTGTGGCGCGGGAACCGCATATGCGGCGGCGGATCCAGAGTGATGTAGACGTCGAAGAACCCGTCCCCGGCGACTGTCAGCGGGCTGAACCCTGATGGGTCACTTCGCATTGATTACCGCCCCGTCCTCGCAGGTGATGGGTTTGCCCTGGTGGAGGTCGTCCGCCCGGACGTGCTTGCAGGTGTGGATCACGCCGTTCTTGGCAATCGACAGTGTGAAGCCGTCACTCCAGCTGGTGTTGATCCTGCTCTCGTCGACTGTCACACCGTCGGTGACGTAGTTGCCCGTGAGGCGGATGAGCTCGTTCTGTTGGGTCGCCTGGAAAACCAGCAGGACGGACAGAAGGACGATCGCGACCAAGCCAACAGCTACGACGGCACCTATTCTCCTCATGGGAGTGTTCAAAAGCCCGGTCATCAGAGGCGGCCCGTCATATGACCCAGGCGGGTGCGGTAGTAGCGCAGCTCCTTGACGCCTTCGCGGATGTCCGTCAAGGCGGTGTGGTCGCTGAGCTTGGCCGGCATTGCCTCCCACCCGACGCGGTCCCAGCGGTGTGCGAGCTCACCGAGACCGGAGATGTCGATGACCCGGTAGTCCATGGTGCTCCGGGTCCGGATGAAGAATTTGGAGATGACGTCGAAGTCGAATTTCACCGAGTTGCCGCTGATGACGATGCCACGATACTTGGACCCATCGGGGAGGGTGGTGCCCTTATCAGGGAAGTACGGGGCGGCAAACGCGTGCAGGACGTCGTCGAAGTGCGTGCGGGAGACATCGGAGGCGCGGACCCGGTCCAGCAGTCCCGTCTTGGTGTGCATATCCAGGACGAATTGGCCCATATGGGAAAGCTCCTCCTCGGTGGCGTGGATCGCGATGCCTTCCAGGACGGCGAGTTCATTGAGCTCACCATCGGTGATGATGGCTGCACCCTCAAGGACAACGGTGTTCGGGTTGTCCATAAAGCCGGTGGTTTCGAAGTCGAGGTGCAGGATGTTGTCGGCGTTCGGAATGATGGTCATGGCGTTCCTTCGGTCAGTCTTCATGGGGGTTCGCGGACAGGTCGGCTTTGCCGTCCCAGTCGCGGAGGGCTTCGGTGCCGTCGCGCCAGGCGGCGGCCAGTTCGGGGTCATCGTACGGACAATCGGTGGAATCGACGTCGCCGAAGATGTCGGCGTTGATGTCGGCACCGCTCACCCAGGCCGCTGAAAGGTCGCTGCGCTCAGGCACGGTAGCCTCCCCTCTTCAGGGCGAGGCTGATGTCGATGATTGGTTCAAGCCCGCAGTGATGTTCGTGGGAGCAGCCTTCCGGGGCGTTCCATCCGGACGCAGCGCAGGTGCATGCGCGAAGGTCGACGGAGAGAATGCCGTCCCGAATGACCAGGTCGTTCTCGGCGGGCAGTTCGGGTGCAGGGAACTTCGCCAGCAAGGCAACCAGCTGTGATTTGGTGACGGCGCCGGGCGCGTCGATCGCTGATCGAAGGGCGGCGTGCAGGCTCGTGGAGGTTTCCATGCTCATCATGTGTGCGGAGCTTGGCCGGAAGCTCTCCGGGCCTGGACGCTTGTGGTCGGCCTGCCTGATCGCCTATAGGCTCGAAGTAACCTGCCCAGGCCTACCTACTGGGAAGTTCAGACGCGTTGGACTTCATACATCTCTGGCCTGACAGCGCTGCCTTACCCGGCCGTGGCAGTCGGGTGTCGGAGGTGGTTGGCCGCCTGGGTCCAGCCGATGTTCGTCTCGGCGCTCCAGCGGAGCCAGTGCATGGAGCTCCGAATGGCGGCTTCCTCCTCCAGCTTGTCGGCCAGGCGTAGCCGTTCAGTCTTGGCGACATCGGCAGTTTCGGCGATCCCGGCCTGCTCCAGCAGATCCGCGACATGGCAGGCATGTTCGCCCCAGATAGCGTCCTCACCGACCAGGTCCGCGTGGCTGGACTGGAAACCACAGCCTTCTCCCATGCAGTCGACGATGACGGCCCGGCCACCTTCGACGACGGGTCGGGGCCAGTGAACCACCAGAGTTTGGGCGATGATGTCTTTGCCTGTGGCGCAGGCTGGCCGGTGCGGTGTGTCTGTGTCGGTCTGCATCATGTCTCCGTAGTGGTGGTCAGGTCGGTAAACGTGTAGCCGCTGGCCTTGCTGCCATAGATTTTTCCGGGGTCCGCGACGGAGGCACTCTCGGCGCGGCGGCCGTCTGCCGTCTTCCAGGAGCCGGGACGGTCGCCGGTCCACCCTTCCCAGTCGCGCAGCCATTCGGTCCCGTCGGCATCGACGGCGCGGTACGCCTCGAGACTGGCTGCCCTCGGACCGGAGTTGGACCAGCCCTCGGAGAAGAGGTCCCGGACCTTCCTGGCCTCGACGATGGTGATGGACCGGCGGGTCACTGGAGTCACTGTGTGAGCGCACCCGAATTGGCATGTCGCCCCGAAGGGGCTGCCCTTCTCGTCGATTTTCTCGATCGATCCCACGCCGAAGCTCATGACTTCACCTCGGCGAGGTTTGTGATGGCGGTGACCAGGTCGATATGCGAGGCGCCTTCGGTCTGGATACCGACGCGTTCGGCGGCCGAGTAGACGGTGTGCTGGAGCTTGACCAGGCGCGCCTTGACGCCGACGCGGTCCTCGGGCGGGGCTGCGTGGATGCGGACATCGAGGGTAGTGAAGACCGCGGTGCTTCCTGGCCTGCGCTGTTGGATGTCGGCGTTGCGTGCCTCCAGATCAGTCAGTCCTTCCCAGGTGCTCAGGTCATGCCGCTGGGGGTTGGGCCGGGCTGACCAGCCTGAGGGTCCACGCATCAGGTAGCCGGTGGATGATCCGCCGCCGGAAAGGAAGCTGTAATGGAAAGAGGCGACCGTCCCGATAGGTGGCTCCGCCTCGGGAACGAAGTGCTCGAACATGGGCTTGGCGGGGGATGCGTCGGTTGTCATGCCGATCATGTGTGCGGCGGCCAGGATAGCTGTTCCCGCGCTTGTCAGCTTTCCTTGGGCGCCTCGCCCTTGCACCGGGGGCAGTAATCCGTCTTGCCGAGCCGGGTGGCGGCACCCGTCGCCCAACCTCCTTCAAATGCAGCTCTTCTGCGTGCCTCAGGGATGCGCAAAGAAGCCCCGTCGTCGAAGACTTCGCCGCACGAATCGCAGGTGAGAGTGACGAAGCGGTAGGCGGTCACCGCGAGGCCAGGTCCCGCAGCGCCCGGGCTCCAAGGATGAAGGGAACGACCGCGAGTCCGATGATGGCGGCGGGGACTGCCAGGAGTGCTGTGCCGATCAGGGCTACAGCTACTTCGCCGCTGGTCGGGGAATCGTAGTCCTCGGAGTCGGAGGTGAACTGGAAGGAGCTTGCTGAGGACGGGGATTCGGTTGCAACGGATGTCATGCCCAATCATGTGTACGGACGACCGGGCTGTCGTCCCCGGACCTTCCGAGGGTGTACGAACTGACGCGGAACGAGAGGGTCAGGCATGGACGGCGAGCTCCTCGTCACCGGGGTACGGGTTGGCCCTGTTGGGGCCGACACGGCCGTAGCCGTCATGGCTGAAGTCGATCATCGCTGCGTACTCCTGGTCGGCGACACCGGACAGGTACCCTTCACGCCAGACAGCTGCAAATGCGCTGGCTGCATCGGTCGCCTGCCGGCGGCCGATGATGAACCAGGTGAGCAGAGTGGTGATTGCCACCGTGGCGACGACGATGGTGGCGATCATGCCATCGCCGCACCGTACTGGGATGAATCGGTCTCGTGGCGGACCACGTACTGCAGTCCGGTCCGCTCGACCTCGATGTGCTTCCCGGCGAGGTTTATTTGGACCGAGCCGTCGGAAAGGACGGTCAGCTGGAGCAGCCCTTCGATAGTTGCCTGGGTTGAGCCGTTGACGGTTTCGACGGTGACTTGAGGGTGTGCCATGGTGATGCCTTTCGAGCCGGGAGAGCTGTTCTGCCGGTCATGTGTGCGGCGGCGCCAGAGCTGCTCCCCGTCCGGGCTAGAGGCCGAGCTCGATGCGCATCTGGTCGCGGAGCTCGGGGGCCACGTACGCGAGCCGCGGGTGGTACGGGGTGATGGTCATGCCGTTCACCGACTCGTCGCGCTCAATGTGGACGCCATCGTTGGCCAGGCGGACAGTAATCACACCGCCGACGATGCTCATCCAGAGGACGCCGTCGACGGTGACCTGGGTGGAGTCCCCGGAGGTTTCTGTTGTGACTTTGTGCTGGGGCATCTTGGAGCCTTTCAGGTCAGGAGATGGCTCCATTGAAGAAGATCTCGTAGACAGCGAAGGTGACGGCAACGCCGATGATTACGACCGACCCGACGACAAGCCTGACGGTGAGGTCGATGGGGCTGCGGAAGGGCTTGTTGTGGTCTTCGTGTGACTGGGACATGGTGGAGCCTTTCGTTAGGAGTTCTTGACGAGCCATTTGTTGTTGATGGCTTTCATTCCGGTCCGGCCTTGGAGTTCGGAGATCCGGGCGCCGGCGGTGTTGTGCCAGACGATGCCTTCGGCCATGACATCCGGGTTCAGAAGGGATTTCATGCCTTCGACCTGGGCGAGTGCCTCATCAACCGTGGCCGGGAATTCGAGGTCCAGGACCGGGGTGCCGATCTCTTCGATCGCGGCAGGCCATTCAGACCGGGGGACGAATACACCGTCGCGCAGGACGTTGAATGCGAGGAACTTCTTGCCAGCCTCCTTGAGGGTGTTTTTGGCGAGGACTCCGGCGCCGTACAGCTCGCCCTGGACGGTGTAGCCCTGCGGCAGGCGTTCGAGGATGTTGTATTCGGCGGCGATCCTCCAAGGGGCAGTGGCCTCAGCGGGGCTGGCCGGGGCGGAGAACTCCCATTCACGGCCGGCGACCCGCAGGGTGCCGTCGTGGTTAATGAAGGTTGTGGACTCACCATCAATCTTCTCGGTGGCGATCCAGTCGTAGTTGGCGCGGAGGTCGGCGTAGACGTCTGTCAGGTTCTGGACCCGCTCAGCGCCGGTCCTGGGGGCAAACCGGGTCGGGAACTCGCCTGATACCTTCCCGGCGATTTCTTCGGGGATCGGCTTCTCGAACTTGGTGACGCCGAGGGCGGTGGCGAGGTCTTCACTGCCGGCCAGAGTTTCCAATTCAGGGAACAGGGTGGCCGGCATGGCCAGGCCCTGGGAGTAGATGCCCCGCATCCGGGCGGTCTTGAGGACGTGGCCGTGGACCCCGTTGAAAGTCTTGGCGCCTCGGGGCTCCAGGAACGCGAAGCGCGGGTCTCCCAGGGGAAGATGGCTGTCTATTTCGAAGTAGACCACTTTGTCGCCGGCGGCTACCTCGTCTTTTTTCACAACCAGGTTCCATCCGCGCACCTTGGCGATGGCGATGAAGTCAGCGTTTTCGATCTCCGTGAGCGAGGTGACGGTTTCTATGGTGACGAGCGCGCGTACGGCTTCGAGAGTTTCCATGCCGCCTATGTGTGCGGAGCGGGCAGGCTACCTCACCAGAAGACTTCGTGAAGCTTCTTTCTGCCGGCTGAGCCTCCGACGAAGACCGAAAGGACGAGGATGACAAGAACCCCGGCAGTAAGGGCACCGGCGACGTCAGCGAGTATCCCGCCGATGAATCCCCAAAATTGTTCCGAGGGGCTACCGAGAAGCTCATCGGCCCTGGCCTTGTCCTTGTAGCACAAGGGGATCGGACCGCTAATGCACCTCTGCACGATCGTGGGCGGTGCCATGGCCGTCTGCACCGAGCTTTGGATGGCGGTGGCTATGCCACCCAGGATGATCCAGAAATTTTCGTGGTCGGGATGGTTCCAGATCGGGATGGCAGATATAAGCCCAATCACGACGGCAATCCAGAAACTCCACCACATGGCGATCTCCTGAGGATTTTCCGATCATTGTGGACCCGGCTGCAGGCCAACCGCAAGATCAGCCGTTCCGCTACTCCAGATGCAGCCGCCACTCTCCTTGGGCTTCTTCCCGTGACTCCGGCCAGTTTTGGATCCACGGGCTGGCTTCGGCGCCGCAGCTGCATTTCCAGTGCCAGCCGGCGTAGTCGTCATCGGGCAGCGACGCGGTCGCGTAGCGGGGACCGATCAGCGTGTGCCCGGTGGTTGGGGAGCCAGGGGCGGCGGTCACGGCCAGACCCGCAAGGTTTCGTCGGTGTACTGAGCCATGAACCGGTTCGCGTACGCCGTCTGGTCTTCGGGGGCGTCATCGAGGGCTTTGAAGAAGGATTTCATCTCGGCCAGGTCGATCACCGGCTCGGTGTCCTCTGAGGTTTTTCGAGCCAGCGCCAGGATGCAGGGTGCTTCCTTGCGGGCAAGTTCGCCCATGCTGATCCCGGTCATATGGCCGTAGGAGTTGAAGACGTACTTGAGTACCTCGGCAGAATGTCCGGTGATTGCCGCGGCGTTGCCGGCGGGCCACTCAGTCTCGGTGGCACCGTCCTTCTGGAACGGGAACAAGGCGTGCGCCACTGGACCGGAATTCCGGATACGGATCTCCTCGTGGAACAGCGCAGTCCCGGCCCAGGCAAGATGCCAGCCCTGCGCGTAGTAGGTCATCCGGTGGATCGCTGCCACGCTCAGGTGCCCTCGGGCCCGGCCGAGCAGGAATGCAACACTGTCATGGACGGTCACGGTAGTGGTCATGAAGCTCATGTGTGCGGCGGCCCGCATCAGTCGACCCGCTGAGGAAGGGTGACCATCCTGTTGCCGCCCGGCAGTTACAGTTCCCCGGCTTCCGCGGCATGGGTGCCGGCGGGAAGGGCGCCCTCGATAACCCGCAGCCTCTCAATCCGATCCCGAGCCAGTGTGCCTTTTCGGTATTGGCGGCGCTGGAAGGTCAGCCAGGAAAAGAGCTTTCCTTCGCCCCATGTTCCAGGGAGCCGCCCGTCGTGCGAGGCGGCGTATTCGACGAGGGCTTCGAAGCTTGACTGCCATTCGTAGTCCTGGATGCTTGGGAATGTAAGGATCGCCTTGACCCGGACCTCCTCTTCGACGCTGAGTTTTCCCGCACCCAGGTCTTTACGGAAGGCGGTCAGGGCCGCGGTCAGGCGCTTCAAGTGCTCGCCCTCACCTCTGGTGCCGGGTGGATGGTGCTGATGCTCCTCGGTGTAAGCCTCCAGATCGCGAAGCCACTCTTCACGCCGTCGGATCGCCCGTTCGCGTTCCATGTCGGCAGCCGCCGGGTAGCGGTCCATCAGAAGCAGGATTGCTTCATGCCGCGCCCTAAGGGTTGGCGACTTGTCTTCCGGCCTGCCCCTGGTGTTGTTGCGAATCCAGCTGCTGAGCCGGTATTCCTCTTTGTTGTCCGAAACCCCGAACGGAGGCAGATGCCCGTTCCGGGCAGCATACTCAGACAGCTCATGCAGAGTCTGTTCCTGATCGGGGATGAGGGCGAAGCTCACCACGCCCGGGATCGCCTCTGCTCGTTTGAGCAGCGCCGCGCCAAGGCCGCCCTTCTTGATCTTTGCGCGAAGGTTGGCGACGAGGAAAGTCGCCAGGGACTTCTCTTCGGAATCGACAGCAGTGGTCAGCGGGAGGCGTCCATTTGCGGTGTAAAAGCGCTCGAGCTCGTCCATCCTGTCGTGGATGGTGTTGCGGGAGACGACAGAGACTGGCAGCGCTCTGAACAGCTGCTCCTGGGTCGGAGTGAGCTTCCCCGCCTGCAGCTTTTTCCGGTTTTCTGTCAGCCAGCCGTAGCAACTGCGCTCGAGGGCATCCTCGCTCAACTGGCTGGGTGTGCGGCCGTTGAGGTTGACCCACGTCGCCAGGTGGGCGCAGCGTTCCTCCCAGGTCATGGAGCGGGGGTTGTGGGTCATTAGAAAAGGTCCTCTCGGCGGCGGCGTCCTCAGTCCAGGGTGCCGGGTCTGATTCAACCACCTTTGGGGCATGGAGTGCCGCACACCTAGGATGCGAACGAGCGGGGGATGTCGAGCCCGGCGCGGCGAAGCTTGGCCAGGAGGTTGTTGTGGGCGCGGCGATCACCGGGGGTGCCGGAGTAGAACACCGGCGATTCCCCCCGGTAGGGGGAGCAGAACTTCACGTGTCCGGAGTTGGTGCGGTCGAATTCCCAGCCCTGGGACTCGGCTAATTTGACGAGGTTGCGGAGATCTTTGGGGGTGCTGATCTTTGCCATGCACCTCATGTGTACGGACTTTGGAGAGTCCCTCTCCGTCTTCGGACACGCGTGAGAACCCGCCTCCCATAGAGGGGTGGGCGGGTTCTCAGCGTTGGTCGGTCAGGAGACGACGAGGACCTCGTTGCCGCCTGCGTAGTCGTCGTAATCTTCAGTCTCCGGTGAGAACGAAATGGCGAGCTCGGACAGGACGTGCGGACGGGTCATGGACTTCAATGCCTTTGCGGCGCTGACCATGTCCGGTGCCGTCAGTTCCAGAACGCCGCTGACCACTGACAATTCCTCGGCCTCCAGCGCGAGTGACAGCGTGAAGGTGCGGAACGGTGTCACAACTTCCGAAGCTGCCTCACGCATGAACGGAGCCGCTCCCTCAAGCGTGTCGAACGCTTCCAGCTTCGCTTCGTCGATGTTCTCCAAAAGGATGGCCCAGACGTTGTCGTGGACTTCTTCGTCGTGGATGTAGCCGAGCAGCCCCAGAAGGTTCCCGTAGGTGTCTGATGTGGCTTTGAGCGTGACCTGAGGACGGGTGCCGTCCGGGTTGTTCGGCACGTCAATCGACTCAGGGAGAGTGAGGTTCAGGGTGAATACGGCGGGCTCTTCACCGGTGGGGTGGGCGGCCAGGTAATTGCGATCAAGAGTTCTCATGCAGCTCATGTGTGCGGAGAGGAAAGACCCCCTCCCCGGCAACGGGAAGGGGGTCATTCCGCCTGCTCTGCGGCGGGGCGGTGTCAGCCCTGCCGGAAGCCTGCCAGCATTTCGTTGATCTCTCGCGCCGCGGCAGCAGCGAGGGATTCCTCCAGGCCCTTCCAGATCGCCGACCGTTCCATCAATTCGAGGACAGGCTCGGTGGGGTCGGTTTTCAGCTCGCTCTTGACCGCGCGCTTGAGATCATATCTGGACACCAGCACGGTCTTCACGGTGCTGGTCTTGGCTTTGACTGTGTACAGGATCGATTCGCGCTGCGCGTCGGTCATCTCGTAAAGCAGGCCTACGATCGTGCGCTCTGCCTTGTCGAAATCGGGCTGGTCCATGGGGGTTCCTTCCTTCCGGGGAAGACTTGGTTGTACCCCTCATGTGTGCGGAACCCGGCCGGCCCCTCCCCGTGCTCAAATGTCCATATCGTCGTGCAGCCCCACAGTGGCGAACACGATCTTCCCGTCAGTCCCGCGCCAAAAGTGCATGCGACGGGCCGACGCGGTTTTCACCTGCAGAGCAACCCGCCAGGCGGTACCCAGCACCGGGTCTTCTACTGTTGACGTGCCGGCGACGCCGTCCCGGAGCCGGTGCATGTCCCGGCCCGGGAGTGAATCGGCGAGGCCGGTCAGCACCTCAACGGCGACCGCGATGATCTTGGCCCGGTCAATGCCCTGGATGTCATCGACAGCGGTCAGGAACCCGTCGGCCAGGCCGTACTCGGCGAGTGTCGTTTCGGCCTTCGCGCCGGCCGGAATGCGGGTGGCCCATTCAAGGTAGACCTCGTGCCGGAACTGGTCCTCGGGATCGCTGAAGAGTGGGCCTGGATCGGTGAGGTCATCAATGTCGCGGGACATCTGGCGGGCGCGGTCGGCCCGTGCCCGTTCTTTGCGGACGTCCTCGCGCAGCCCCTTGACCGTCCGGGCCAGGCTGGCGTTCTCGGTGGCCAGATCATCGGCGTCAGACATGGCGCGGCGGTGGTCCCGGATCCTGTCGGCGCGGTCCCGGGTCAGTAGAGCAACCTGGGCGCGCAGACGTTCCGTTTCTACGCCGGCCATGGCCGGGGAGGGCAGTGGGATTCCGTCAGGCTCCTCGGCAGAGTCCATCAGGAGATCCTCGAGCTCGCGGCTCAGGCGTGCGTTTTCCGCGGAAAGATGTTCGAGCCGGGACCGTACCCCGTCGAGTGCAGAGAACGGGTCGAAGACAGCGGGATCAGGGGTTGTTTCGGTCGCCGGTTGGTGTGCCGGCGGCGCCACCAGTTCGGAAGTCTCCAGTTCCGTGGACACTGTCGCAGCTGCGGGAGCGGGCTGGCCCAAGCGGATCCACGGGTCGCCGCCGATCATGAAGGGGAGTGCCTCCGCGACTTCCTCGGGGTCGGTGACGGTGCTCAGCTTCCAGGCCTTCCCGTCCGCACGCCCGGAGAGCCCGACGTGGACGGCGATGACCGATCCGACCGGCTCATTATTGGCGTGCCGCACTGACAGACCGGGAAACAACACGACCCTTTTCTGCGAGATGACCAGGGCCGGCTGAGTTGTGCCTCGATCGGCATGGTCGGCCGCGTCTGCCGGCGTGTGCAGTCCATCGGTGATCGTGAAGACGCCGTCGCGGACGGTGCCGGTGACTTTCTGGGAGGGGCTGAACAGGCGTTCGGGGCTGATCCCGGGCGCAAGCACCGAAGTGTCGATCCGGGCGATGCCGTCTTCGAGTTTGATGAGGACGCCGTCCGGCTCCAGGATCACCGAGACGATGCCTTCAACGGGGCTGGCGGTGGCGGGCCGTGGCGCACTGGAGGTGGTCGCCTTCACTGGAACCAGCGGCTCCATGTCGGCGACGTCATCGACCAGCAAGGAGATCGCCGAGCGGCCTTCCTCTTCGGTGTAGGCCAGGCGGACCATCGACTTGGCGGAGTTCTTGGCCCAGCCGTTGCCGGGCGGGTAGCAGCGGGCCGCCCCTCCATAGACCGAGGTGTCCAAGGGCATGGCGTCCTGGAAGTCATAGGCCAGGCTGGCCGAGCTGAGCAGGTAGACGTCCACGTCGCTGCCTAGCCGTGCGGCCAGGGCTGCCGGGTTGATGATTGGGCCGTTCTTCGTGGTCGAGACGACGACGGCCGGGCGCTCACGTTCGGGATGGAGCAGGATGGCAGCCAGTTCGATGACGTCACGGGTCGACGCGATGGTGCGGTACTGACTGGTGATGTCGTTCATGGCGATACTCAAAGGTCCTCCGTTGTGGCTGGTGCTTGTCTCACCATGTGTGCGGACCTACCCATCAAAGTGCCCGCAAGTCAGTCCGGTGATGACGGGGCGGCTCAGCATTCCATCGGGCGCTGATCGGGCTGGTGGGGGATCCGGCCAGTGCCCAGGCATGTCGGACATGACTGCCATGAATCCTGGACCGACATGAACAAGAAGGCGGCTACTCGTCCTGAGCAGCGGCAGGTCTCGCAGGCTTCCCCGCGGTCCATAAGAAGCCACTGTTCCAGACAGTAGAAGATGGCTGATGCGCCCTCGCCGTCAAGGAATTCCAGCGCAGGGTTGTATGCGAGTCCGTAGGGCGCCCAGTCTCCCGTGTAGCCGTACTCTTCGTCCCCCGTCCCAGGAGTTGAGGACCGTCCAGCATTCGGCAGTTGCGCCGTTGGGCATGGTGGCGCGGTACAGGTTTCGGGTTTCGTCGCCAACGTTTTCAAACTCATGACTTGCGACGGGTTCGGGCATCGAGTCAGGCCAGGTTGCCCAGGGGCTTTCCCTGGACCGGTCCGGGTGCGGGAGACTCACGCGGCGTTCCGCACTTCGGTTGAGGCTTTCGCGGTTGCCGCCAGCTCCTCGTATTGGGCGTCGGCGAGGTCGCGGATCCACCCAGGCAGGTAGGTGTCGTGCCAGGCGCGGGTGCCGCCCCATTGCGCAGTGGACCGGTCGCTGCGGCCAGCTGAATGGGCGTAGATGCTGTACCGGTGATCGCGCTCGGGCCGGTCCGGGTAGTAATTCCACGAGATGTCCAGGTCGACGGGGACAAACGCGCGGCCCTGCCTGTCGGCGACCGGGGCGGCCTCCTCGAGAATCCAGCGGCGGTCCAGGCCGTAGCCCCAGAAGTCGGCGGTTCCGGTGTCCGGGGTTGTCCGGTTGGTGTCCAGGTCGGCCCGAACTTCCTTGGCCAGTTCCCGTACCCACTCTGGCATGGCTGCTGGGTAGCCGCCGCCGGAAGAGTCCCAGGAAGCGAATGTGTGGTCCCGGTCTTTATCCTTGGCTGGCCAGGCATGCGAACGGCAGGAGGAGGGCCATCGGCCGCTGCTAACCTGCCACCACACCCGCAGGTCAACGGGAATGAATTCCACGGTCGGATACAGCGGGTGGGTCAGCACGGGTTCCGCGTCGCTGAGGTCCCAGCGGCGTTCCAGTGACCGGTCCCAGGTCGTTTCGGTCAGGGTCAGCTTCATTCCGGCTTCCCCAGGTCGTTGAACTGGATGATCGTCGGCATGGCGAAGAACTCATCGTCTGTGACCCAGAGGGCGACATTGTGCCCGATCAGGTGGCTTAGTTCGTTGCTTGGCGGATTCGGCTCGGAGGTATTGCTCGGCGCACTATACGCGCTGCCTCTCCGGACGAGCCCGCCGTCCCAACCAGTCACATAGCCCACGTGATCGCAGAATCCGCGGCCAATCTCCATGAGGGAAATGTCCTGGACCGTGACATTGATCCGGCGGACGGTTGGCCTATACGCGGGAACAACAGGGCCGGCCGCCTCTGCGGCGCACTCCAGAACCATCTTCACGATGCCCTTGGCATGGTCTCGCTGGACATCGATGAGCTGGCGTTTCATCACCAGGTCCGTGACGGCTTCGAGGTCGGCTGAGACAGGTGCGGTAGCTTCCATGCCCGTCATGTGTGCGGACGGTAGCGGATCGGTGCCCGGAGGCCCGTCAGTCCAGTGGGTTTTTGCGGAGATACTGCCGGAGACCGGGGATGGCGAAGTCGACCCTTCCATGGCCGGCTGACTCGATGAGCCCAGCAGCCAGGAGCCTCGTCCTGTACTTGGCGACCAGCGTCGGCCTTGACCCTGTCCGATGTATCAGGTCGGCGGCACTTGAGGTGCCCTCATCCACAGCCATGGCGTGAAGGAACTCGAGGTCTTTGCCGGAAACATTGGCAAGGGCGGCTTCGATCACCACGCGTTCGTTGCGCCGGATAGCCGCGGCGATCGCCCGGTCAACGGCATCCGGGGTGAGGGAGTCCTGATGTATCTCAGCCTCCCTCCAAAGGAAGTAACCCACCAGTTGAATGAGGAAGGGGTAGCCGCCGGTTGCCGTGGCCGCCCGACTGATCAGGTCCGGTGTGACAGCAATACCCGCGGCTTTGAATGTTTCGGTGAACGAAACCTCGACGTCACGGACAGCAGCTGCGTGGAGGTCGATTTTGTCGGCCCGGCGGAGAAATGTCGCGACGCCCTCGTTGAGCAGATCTGACACTGCGGATGGTAGACCGGCAAAGATCAAGGCAATCGGCAGGCGGTCCTGGATAAAGTGCTGGACGTTCGCTGCCAGCGCTGCCAGTTCATCCCGGTCGGCTGCATGGATCTCATCCACGGTGATAACCAGGCCGGTCCCGCGATCATCCAGGAGCCGGAGGAGATTTTCGCCCAGGTCCCGCCAATCCACCTCGCGCTCCGGTGTGAGCGTTGACGTCAGGCCAAATCCAGCGAGGGTGGCTCCAGTGAGACGCCGGCGGGGTTCAGGCCCATCGCCCAGTTCCTCGGCAAGACGGCGCATCTTCTCCCCGATCCGGCCCATGAATTTACCGTTGGCGGTTTGAGAAATCACCGCCCAGCCGTGCTCACGCGCCACGTCATGGGCTGCGCCGAGCATCACTGTCTTGCCGATGCCACGGGCGCCCGTGAAAATGGAGAGCAGACCGGGAGCCCCGGAGCCGAGCCTGAGGCCGTACTCGAATTCGTCCAGTAACCCCGCGCGGCCGATGACTTCCGGCGGGGTAGCGCCAGCGGTCGGGCGGAACGGGTTCTCCATTTCGGTCATGTGCGGGGCCCTGTCAGGTGAATCTGTGTGAATCTGGTGAATTTGGACAAAGAGGTGAATTTGGTGAATATGCCAATGTTACCTCGCCGCTACCAGTCTCTCTCCTCGGTCATGATGACCACGATGCCGCCGTCGATGCGGACACCGGAAACGTGCTGCTGCTCAGCCTGGCCGCGGTCCACCCAGACGCCGGTGTGGGTCTTGACCTCATAGGGGCCGCCCTCGCCCTGGATGCCCTTCCTGCGGATTGTTCGGAGCTCTTTCAGGACATCGGCCACGTTCTTCGGCTCCCGGCCGTTTGGATCTATGGCGAGCTGGTCGTAGTAGCCCCGGTAGGAGCCCATGTAGCCCGGGGAGGACTTCATGCCCATGTACTCGACCTGGACGTCTGCATTCTTGGGATGCTTCGCCAGGACGTCGATAAGCTCCGGCAGAGTGTTGACCTGGACGGGTTCGGTGCTGGCAGGCTGCTGCAGTTTGGCCGGCGCCACCAGGTATGTCAGTCGCTCGACCTCGGCTAGGAGCCACTCATGGGAGCCCTCAATTGTGCCAGCCGTTGCACGGCCGCTTCGGATTTGGGCGGCAACCCAGCGGTGATAGCCGATGTCAAAGGTGGGGGTCTGCTGTTCAGTGTCCATGGGCGTCATGTGTGCGGACGGCCGAGTCAGACTCATCGCTGGTCCTACCGGCCCCGGTCATCCGTCAGGATGACGACTCTGTACCGTTCAACTCTGATCCCGGTCACGTGCAGGTTGCTGGCATCGCGAAGCTTTGCAATCCAGACCTCCGTGGTTTCGTATGCGGCTGTCTCTGTGCCGGGGCGCGTGAAGCCATCGCGAAGGATGTCACGGAGAGTTTCGGTGAGGTCGGAGACCGTATCGTCCCCGGTGCCGTCAGGGCTGATTGCCAGGTCGTCATGGTAGCCGCGGTAGTACATCGCGATTCCCGGATGGATCAGATGGCCGCGGTAGTCCACGTAGAGAGGGGCGTCGGGAGAGCAGGATTCAAGTGCCTTGATCAGTTCTCCCAGCGTGGACGCGGGGATGATCCGGGTGTCAGCTGCCCGGAGTGCGGCCACGATACGTTCTGCGCTGCCCCGGTGGCAGTAGGCGATTACCCCACCCTCGGCTTCTTCGACGACCTGGAAGGTGTCGTCGCCGTAGGGGAGTGTCTCTGTGTTGTGCAGGGCGGATTCGGCGTAGATTTCCATGTGGCCTATGTGTGCGGACGACGAAGAGGGCCTCCCCACCGTAACGGAAAGGCCCTCTCCATGTGGCCGGTTGGCTACGCTTCGCCGTCCTCCAGCATCTTTGCGAATTCCTCAGGAGTGACAATCTTGATGCCAAGCTCGCGGGCCTTGATCACCTTGGACGAGTTCTCTTCAGATGAGACCAGCAGGTCGGTGGTCTTTGATACAGATCCCGAAGCCTTGCCGCCGTTGGCTTCGATGAGCTCCTGGACCCCGCTGCGGGAGAGTGAAGCGAGGCTCGGTGCGCCCTTGACACTGCCGGTGACGACCACGTTCAAGGGCACGCCACCTGCCTTGGCCAGCTTCGGGGCTTTCGAGCCCGCTTCCGGCTTCGGCTTCGGGGCCCCCATGTTCACGCCAGCAGCGCGGAGCTTGGCGATGACCGGCTCGTTCTTCTTCAGCTGCTCGTGGATAACCTCAGCCTTCTTCTGGCCGATGCCTTCGACGTTGGCCAGCTGGGAGACGGTGGCGGTCTGGAGGGCTTCCATCGTCTCGAATTGAGCTGCCAGCCGGCGGCCGAAGGTGCGGCCGGTGAACCGCATGGACAGGGACGTGATGACCCGGTTGAGCGGCTGGGACTTGGCCTTCTCAATCTCGGCCATGATCTTGGCCGCGTTCTTCTGCCCCAGGGTGCGGGTGCCTCCGGTGGAGGTCTCACCCAGGTCCAGCTCGGCGAGCTGATCTTCAGTGAGGGAGAACAGATCGCCGACGTCCTTGACCCGGTCAGCCTCGATGAGCGCGTCACCGATGGAGCCGCCAAGGCCTTCGATGTCGAAGCCTGCATCGCGGGACGCGGCATACGCGATGCGGCCGCTCACACTGCATTCGGGCGTGTGGCAACGCCAGAGCTCGGTGGACTTGTCGAACGGCTCGGAGCACTGCGGGCACACCGACGGCGGCTGCCAAGGCTGGGAGCCCTCATCGCGGAGATCGGCGCGGGGCAGATGAACTTGGGGGATGATGTCGTTCGCCTTGTACGCGCTCACGGTGTCGCCGATGCGCATGTCGGCGGTCTGGAGGTGGCCGACGTTGTGCAGGGAGGCGTACTCCACGACGGAGCCGTCCACCTCCACCGGGGTGAGCCTGGCCCGGATGGACAGGCGGCCGGTCTTGCCGATGTTGTACTCGATGTCCTCGATGACCGTTGGTTCCTCGACCGCCGGGTATTTGTAGGCGACGGCCCACTTCGGCGCCCGGGAGCCTTCGCCCAGTTCGGCTCGTTCGGCGGCGGTGTTGACCTTCAGGACGGCCCCGTCCATAAGGAAGCTCAGGCCCTTGCGTTCGGCGCCGAGTGCGGCGATGGCTGCCATCGGGTCTTCGGCGTCCAGGACCGACTGCGGCAGCAGGGACCGGGCGGTGGTGAAGCCCAGGCCCTCCAGCTGCTGCATGGAGTCAAGGTGGTCGGATTTTTCGTCAATCGTCGTGCTGTACGCGGCGAAGGAGAACAGGCCGGCGTAGGAGCCGTCCTGCTTGTTGAGCATCCCGGCCACGCCGTTGCGGGCGTTGGCGAAGGGTGCCTTGCCGGCGGCGGCGCGGACCGCGTTGGCCTTTTCCTTGTTCTCGTCGTTCAGGTACAGCTCGCCGCGGACCTCGTAGTCGCCGTCGCCGGCCATCTCGGGCAGGCCTTCGACTCCGCGGACCCGGTCAGTGACGTCCTCACCGGTGTAGCCGTCGCCGCGGCGGGCGGCCCGCACCATTTTGCCGTCCTCATACCGGACGCTGATGGCCAGGCCATCGATCTTGGGCTCGATGACCGCGTTCGGGTGCTTGGCCGCGAACTCGATGACGGCTTCCTCACCCGGCTTGTCCAGGGACTTCATCATGGTGGCGTGCTCGACATCGCCGCCGCTGGCACCGCCGTGGCCGATCGCGTCGTGCAGGTCATGCTCTGGTTCGATCCCGTTGGCCTCCTCGTATGAAGCGATCCGGGACAGCAGACGGTCGAAGTCGACGTCGGGCATTTCCTCGACGTCGCTGGTCTCGTAGGCGCGGGCCGCGGACAGGGCGCTGGCGACCGCTGCTTCGTACTCCTCGGCGCTGGCGAAGGTGCCGAGACCGATGCCCGGCTCGGCGTGGTTGGTGGCCGCGAACTGGCCGCCGACGGGGATGCCGACCGGCTGGCGGTTCTGGGGTGAAAGACTCATGTTCTTCCTCTGGTTGCTGTGAACTTCCTACACCCATATGTGTGCGGCGATCTACGCGAAAGTGCCCGATCCGCGCAGGCAGATCGGGCACTGGAAGGGTATCGCTACTCGGCGATGAACTCTTCGAGGTCGTGCTGCCAGAATACGCTGGCGGCCTTCTCCGCCAGATCCTTGGCCTCGGTGAGGCTGGCCCGCGTCAAGGTGCCGGAGAGGATGTCCCGGGCCTTGGCCGCCAGAGCGATGACCTCTGAACGGGCGGCGGCGAGGGTGTCCGTCTCCGACGGGATTTTGAATGCCGACGGGTCCAGGATGGTGGCCTTCGGTGTCTTGCGGATGATCCCGATCGTGTTGGTGTCCCCGCGCTTGGTGGCGAACGCGACAGCAGCCTCGACGGCGGCGTCGTAGTCGGTGAGCGCGTACTGCCGGGAGTACCGCCCGGCGTAGTCGATTTCCAGGTACGTGCCGCCGTGGTTGCCACCGAGGCCCATCGTCACGATCGCATAGGCGGGTTCGGGCGTGAGCTTCCAGACTTCGCCGTCGATGATGAGGATGTCCTGGAACCGCCGGCCGGCCTCGTTGATGGCCTCGTACTCCCAGGCCTGCCAGGATTCGTGGCTGTCCTTGGCCGGGAAGGCAGCGGAGCCTGCCCGCACCGGCTGCCGGCCGCGCATCTCGGCGGTGTAGAGCTTGCCGGCGTGCGCCCGCAGCGGGGCGTCCTCCCCGGGCGTGGTGCCGTAGTAGCCGCGGTCGTCAGGCACGAGGGCTACGACCGGCGCCTGCTCGGAGGAGACGCACGGGATGACGAACTCGTGCTTGAAGGTTTCCACGACGGGCCGGGGTTTCCGGCAGCGCGGCGGGACCCGGAGCGGGCGGAACGTGATGGTGCTCGTGACAGCGAAATCGGTCATAGTCTCCATACCTTCAATGTGCGCGGACCCACCGACAGTCTGGCCTCCCGGTCAGGCCGGCAGAGTCAGTGTTTGCCAGGGGTAGTCGCCGATCAGGTGGTACTCAGTTGAACCGGCCACGATGCGGGCCAGAATGAGCTCCCCGCCGAACCTCGGGTTGTAGACCAGTTCGCCCTCCGCAGGGGCGCCGGCGGCATCCAGGGCGCGGGTGAGGTCGTTGGCCAGCACCGGAGTGCCGGGGGGAGTCTTCAGCTCGCCGGGCCGGACGTCGACGTGTCCGAAGTTGTGGAGTGTGGTCGTGGCGAGATCCCGGTGCGTGGCCCGGACATAGGTTGTCCAGACGTGCGGACCCCGGGTGTCGGCGAGGAAGCTGGAGACCATGTCCTGCGGCGGGGCGGCATTGAGGGCCCGGTACAGCTTTGGTGCCAGGCGGCGGCTCACCGGAAGTCCTTGATGGTGCCGAGCTCGATGACAGCGGGAGCGGCCATGGCCTCTTTGAGCGCGTCGGCGAAGCTCTTCCCCGGAACCAGGCCGAGCTCGTGCCGTTCCTCCGGGGTCAGCGGGCGCTCGAATGTCACCTGGACGCCGCTGGCCAGGGCCTGGTCGATGGCCCGCTGGTGGTCTGCATCTGTTGTCCCGCTGGTGGACTCGCCGATCGCCAGGATCACGGGCAGGCTGGCCGACAGCCCGCTGTTTTTCGGTGAAGTCACCAGGGGGACAAGGTGCTCGGCGGGCATGGGTTCGTGGCTGGAAGTCATGGCACCCATGTGTACGGACAGCGGGGCTGTGCTCTCCGCCGGTGAGCAGCAGCCGGCGGCCCGCACACATAACCAGGGAAACGTCCTCAACCCCTGGAGATCTATCCATGTCTGCCCATGCCGGAAGCAAGGCGATCGTCGCCGCGCTCGGCGCCAACCTGTCCATCGCCGTCCTGAAGGTGGTCGCGTTCGTCTTGACCGGATCCGCGTCCATGCTCGCCGAGGCGATCCATTCCGCCGCTGACTCGATCAACCAGATGCTGCTCATGTTCGGCGGCAAGCGGGCCCGCCGCAAGGCCACCACCGAGCACCCGTTCGGCTACGGCCGGGAACGCTACATCTACGCCTTCGTCGTGTCCATTGTCATCTTCAGCCTCGGCGGCCTGTTCGCCTTGAACGAGGCGATCGAGAAGTTCCAGCACCCGCACGCCCTGGACATGACCTGGGCCTGGGTGCCCCTGGCCGTTCTGGTCGGCTCCATCGCATTGGAAGGCTATTCCTTCACCACCGCGATCAAGGAATCCAACCACACCCGCGGCAAGAACACCTGGGCGCAGTTCATCCGCACCGCCAAGGCCCCGGAACTGCCCGTCGTGCTGTTGGAGGACTCCGCGGCCCTGACCGGCCTGGTCTTCGCCCTGTTCGGCGTCGGCATGACCGTACTCACCGGCAACGGCCTCTGGGACGCCGCTGGAACCGCCCTGATCGGCCTGCTGCTCGTCGCCGTCTCGGTCGTGCTCGTCGTGGAGACCAAGTCCATGCTGATCGGTGAGGCCGCGGACCCGACCGACGTCGACGCTATCGCCGCAGCCCTGGTCGGCCCGGGCGTGGAGCGGGTCATCCACCTCAAGACCATGCACCTGGCACCCGAGGAGCTGCTCGTCGCCGCCAAGATCGCCGTGTCGAAGACCGCCACCGGCGAGGAGATCACCGAGGCCATTGACGCCGCAGAACAGCGCGTCCGGGCCGTCGTGCCGATCGCCACCCTGATGTACCTGGAACCTGACCTTTACTCGGCCGCCGGCAACCGCGCCCAGCGTGAACCGGTGAACATCGGCCGGCTCTAGCCCGGACAACAGGAAGGCCGCCCCGATCCGGGGCGGCCTTCCTTGTGCCTGCGGGTTCATCGCCCGGGTCAGGACACCTGCCGGGCGTGGATAGCTTTGAAGTCCAGCCAAGTCTTGCCCATGACGGTCAGCGTGTCCGGCTTGCCGGCCGCGATCTGCACCGCCTCCTCGAGGCTGAAGCGTGCGTCCCGGAGGAACTTCTTGGTCCGGCTGGAAGGGAAGGACTCGTACTCCCAGGTCCGGGTCTTTTTGTTCCAGCACTGGTTCATCCAGAGGACCGCCCACTTATCGGCGGAGCGCCGTGCCACGGTAACGGTGAAGTATTCGACCTCCTTGTCGCCGAACGAGGCGCCTTCGGGGTGGAAGGCGAACTCGGTGGCGTGGGGCAGCAGGTCAGCGTCCATTGGGTGCCTCCGGGTTCCGGACGTGGCGGTCGGCGTCGGCGGCCGCGGTGAGCAGGTTCGAGGTGGACAGGTTGCCGTGGAAGGAGTTGATCTCGCCGAGGATGTCGGCGGCCGTGCGGTTGTGGTCAGGCATCCCGGTGGTCCTGTCGACCGAGATGGACGATGCTTTCCGCTCGACCTGGTCCGCCGCGCGGCGGAGCTGCTCGGCGACCCGCAGCCCTTGGCGGGTGAACTCCTTGGAGAGCATGTCGCTCACCCAGTACGGGTCATTCATGTCAGCTGCCACGGGTCTACTCCTGAAGATGGCGGGGCTGGTTCCCTGCAAATGTGTGCGGGCACCGGGGAATCTCTCCCCGGTGCCCGTGTCATTGGCTTTGCCGTTGTTAGTCCTCGATGAGAACGATGACGGCCTGTTCGCGTTCGCGTTCCAGGTCCTTCGAGTAGTCCATCTGGCTGGACTTCATCTCCTCGTACTCCTTCACAAAGTCCCCGAGCAGCGCGTCCTGGAGTTCCCAGTCCTCGTCGATGAGCCGGCGGAGCTTCCAGTTGAGGTCCCCGTCCAGGAGGTTGATCCCGGCGAGCTTCTCGATCGGGATGATGACCTCGCGGGGGATCTCGCGCTGGTAGCGGAAGTTGAAGCTGTACTTGACGGCCTGCATGGGTTCTCCTGAGATTCGGGGGCGCTTCTGCGCTCAGGACTTCATGTGTGCGGGGACCCTGGTATCCCTCACCGCTTCTATGCCCAGTAGGTGTACAAGACTGGCCGAAGGGACGTCCAGACGTCCGGGTCCGTGAACAGATTGCCCAGGCGGGCCAACTCCCGGATTTCGCCGGGGACCAGCCGGGTCAGCCGCGAGGCTGCCGTCGCCGCGTCGGCAAACAGCGGCGTCTCGGGCCGGGGCCGGCCGGCAATGCAGATGCGCCGGGCAGCGGCGTCCTGCTGTTCATCGTCGAGCTCAAGGGCACGGCGGTAGCCGCGGACGTAGTTGTGGTTCAGCTCCAGGCCGGTGGCCTTGTCCATCCAGCGGCCGTCGAAGGGATCGATGCCGGGGACGTCACTGAGGGTGGGGTCGGTGTCGGCTTCGCCGCCGAGGTGCGCCTCCACGTAGTCGAAGAGGTTGTCGTCCTGGAGCCAGGTGTCAGCGTAGGACGGCGGGACCAGGGCCATGACGTTGGGCAGCCCATAGTCGAAGGAGTGAACGACGCAGGAGCCAAGGCGGTAGCCGTACAGGTCTCCGATTCCGGCCCGCACCATGTCGATGTCTTCCAGTTCGGGGTCCTCGAACGGCCCGGCGGTTTCCAGGTGTCGGACGAAGTCGCTGAAGGCCAGCGTGACCCCTTGTTCGAGCAGGGGCGAATCCCAGTTGATGCGGGGGTCGGACGGGACGACGTCGGTCAGTGCGTAGCCCAGGACTTTTCGAATGCGAAGTGACATGCCCTCTATGTGTGCGGAGCGCCGGCAGCAACTCCCCGCGCTTAGCCCCAGTAGGTGTAGAGGACCGGGTGGAGCTGCTTCCAGACGTCGCCCGAGGTGAACAGCTGACCGTATTCGGCCAGGCGCCGCAGGTCCGAGGGCACACACGGGACGACCCGCTCACGGGCCTCGGCAGCACCGGAGTACATGAGCCGGTCCAGGGACGGGTCGGCCGTCCGGATGCGGGAGGCGATGTTGTCGAGCTCCTCCTCGGGCATGGACATGCCGGCGAAGTAGGCGAACTGCTGGGCGTCCCGGTTCAGCTCGGTTCCATCGACGTCCATGAACCGCTCGGAGTGGGCGCCGAGGCCGCGCTGCAGCGCCACCAGGGTGTTGTCCTGTCCGCCGTCGGGAAGCAGGGACGTCTCGACGTAGTCGATGGCGTCGTCGCTTCGGCACCAGCGGTGCAGGCTGACCGGCGGGATAAGGAGGAGGACGTCGGGGCCGGTTTCGGGCTGGACGACGGCGTCGGTGAGCTCGAGGTGGTGCAGGCTGCGGCTGCGTTCGCTCTGCAGGAGCTTGGCTTCGGTGCGGGTGCCGAATCCGCCGAGGCCGACCTCAGCCTGGGCCTCCAGCCACGCGGCGTAGCTGTCCAGGGTGGGGACCTCGAAGTCCTCGTCCTCCTCTTCGAGGCGGGACCAGAAGAGCAGGGGTGAGTCCGGATTGATGCGCGGGTCGTCCTCGATGAGGTCGGTGAGGGCGTAGCCGAGGGCTTTGTTGAGTCGAAGTGC
The DNA here is from genome assembly GCF_040547265.1 of Arthrobacter sp. UYCo732. Taxonomy (NCBI): domain Bacteria; kingdom Bacillati; phylum Actinomycetota; class Actinomycetes; order Micrococcales; family Micrococcaceae; genus Arthrobacter; species Arthrobacter sp. UYCo732. Next base: position 166,533 of record NZ_JBEPPJ010000002.1, read on the forward strand.
CATGGGCCCTGATGTGTGCGGACGGGCTCTTAGTCCTGCCCGCCTGAAGTCTCCTGGCTCTTGGTGTCCGCGGCGATGCGCTTGACGATGGATTTGAGGATCGAGGTGCAGGCGGGGCAGTGGATCCCGATCGGCGTACGGATCGGTGCGCTGCTGTTGCCGCCCACCCGGGCGCCGCAGAACGCACCCACGGTGAACAGACCCGGGGTGTAGTGCTGCAGCAGGCGGCCGCGGGCGTACCAGGGCCGGTCGCCGGCAGGCCATTCGTTGATGAGGATGCGCCGGAACTCGCGGCGGGAGACGTTCAGGGGACTGTTCGGGCCCGGCATGCTCAGGCCTCCACGCCGATGAGCTCGCGGATGTCGTAGTTCAGCTCGGCGCCCCAGAGCTTCGGGATAAACCGCCGGATGTCGTCGGCCTCGGGGCCGTCGTCCATGCACTCTCCGCTGTTGCGGCGCCGCAGGTAGTCGGCGATGAGGGCGCGGTCTGCATCCTCCCCGTCGACGTCCGGGTCATAGCGGAAGTCGGTGAGATGCCGGCGGGACACCAGGTACTCAAACGCGCGGAGCACGTCCCGGTCGGTCTCGAAGGGCAGCGCTATTTCGACCTGGCCCACGGACCGGCGGTTGATGTTGAGGATCTTCATGGGTCTGATGTGTACGGCGGCCGCGGACCTGCTCCCCGGATCAGGCGCCGGTCAGCTGCGCGATTTCGTGCTTGAGCGCCTTGCGGGTGACGTCCAGCTCGGTGGCGTTGAACAGGCCGCCGTTGGCGACGGTGCCGAGGGCTTCCCGGTACTGGGCCTCGACCATCTCCAGGGCCGCCGGGAGGTGCTTCTCGTAGCGGTCCATGCCCCGGTCCCGGAACTCGTACATCTCCGGGTACAGCTTGGCGTTCTGGATCTCCCGGAGGCCTGCACGGTCCACGGCACGCCAGGCGGTGATGCAGAGCTGGCTGTGGTCGAAGCTGCCACGGTCCATGAGCCCGTCGGCAGCTTCCTCTTTCCAGCGGTTGGAGGCCAGGGTGTGGAGTGCGATTCTCTCGATCGCGTCCTCGAAGGCGTCGTCGCGCTTACCGAGCAGGTGGATGTGGTCGGGTTCCGCGTGGGTGGTGGCGGTGAACTGGCCGCCGGCGGGGACACCTGGCTGGATGCGGGACTGGATGTTGGTCATACCCATCTGTGTGCGGCCGGGCTCAGGAGTTGGCGCACTGGTCCCGCAGGGCTGCCGCGCGCTCGGTGGGCCGGAAATGTTCGGCGCGGCCGAACCGGCCGGGAGCGTGCCGGAGGCACAGCTCGCAGCAGGCGAGCTTCATGCGGTCACGCTTACGGCGGCGGAGCGGAGGTTCCGCTTCATCGGCCGTTGGAGAGGAAGAAGTCGAGAAGGTTCGGGTAAGGAAAGGGGGCCGATTCGGTATCGGCCGGGCGGGTGCAGGCGTCGGCGACCTCCTCGTCCGTCCAATTGGCCAGGGGAATCCCCGATTCGACCAGCTCCTCGCGGAGGCTCCCGTGCCAGCCGGCCGGCATGTCGTGGGAGACCAGTTCGGCTTCTCCCACCTCGAGGACGGTGTACTCCTGGGGAATCTCCCAGGACTCGCGCTCGACGACGGAGCGGATCGGGATGCGGATGGTGACATAGCCCAATGGCTCGTCGGTATTGCTCACAGTGGGGACCTCCTGCTCGGGCCGGCGGGAGCCGGATCTCTTCACCCCATGTGTGCGGCAGCGGCGGGCACAGTCTCCAGCTCCAGCTTGCGGACGAAATGGTCCAGGTGCACCGACGGGAACGCGGCGGCGTCCGCTGTGACTGACCAGTCCAGCCAGAAAACCGCAGCCGAGCGCGCCCAGCCCTCCGTCATCGGTTCAGGGCGGATGAGTTCGCGTGGGTAGCCTTGCCGGACGGATCGGTCGCCCAGGTAGCGGGTGACCTTGATGCGGTCGATCCGATCGGAGCCCGGGGGCGTGACCCAGAGGTGCTTGCCATCCGTTTCGAAGGCGTGCCGCTCCGTTGTGAAAAACACTGGTTCGGCCGGCTCCTGCCGCGCCCGGTGGTATCCGCGGCGGCGCTCCGGTGCGCCGGGGCTACCCATCGCGGCGGCTCTTCAGCGGCTTGATCCGCTCCGAATGGCGCACGGCAGCGAAGACACCTGCCAGGATCACAAGGACCAGAACCGGGGAAAGACGGTCGATCAAGATGTAGATGACGAGTATGTCAGTCATGGCCGCCGACCCTCCGGATGCCGTTGGCGGTGTCCCAGGCGTCGGCGGACTTCAACGCGGCCTGGGCTTCGGCGAATTCGATCTCGGTCCACTCGGAGCCGTGCCCGCGCAGGTCGTCGTAGAAGTCAACCTTTGCCTGCGCGGCGGCGACGATACGGCCCTCGTCCTGTCGGCCCGGTGCGGAAATGGAGGCCGGGTCGAAGGTCTTTCCCGTGCGGGATGCGATCTGGCAGGCCTCGTAAATCTGCCCGGCCCACTCCTGAGTCATGCCTTCGGTCGATTCGCAGAAATGCTCCATGGCGAATTCGTTGCGGAGTCGCTGTTTGTTCCAGGGGTTGTCCTCTTGCGGATCAGCCTCGGACTCCCAAAAGTTGCGCTGGCCGGGGATGGCCTGGGTCCCATCCAGGACACGGTGGATGGCGGAGTTCGCCTTCATGATTTTCATGCAAGGCGTGCAGATGAGCAGCTCGAGGTACTCACCGCCAGGCGAATCGAAAGCCGTGGCGCCGTGGTGCCCGTGGCTCGTGAAGATGTTGGCCCCGTAGGGGACGTCGGGTTGCCCGTCCATCTGTTCCTGCGGTGTGCGGCACACCGCGCACGGCAAGGTCGTAGTCTCAGCCATTGTTGCCCTTCAGATTGTAGTGGTCGCGGAATAGCCGACTCATCAGCTTTTCGAGGGTCAGCGCCGCGACCATGAACAGCAGCGTCGATGCGATGCTGATCCATCCCGCAGTGTTATCGCCTGTGAGCCAGGTCCAGGTGGAAGTGACGATGGCGGTCAGTAGAAGCGCCACAGTCAGCCATGTGGGGATCTGGAGTCGCAGGGACGTCAGCCTCTTTCGGAGCGCGTCGTTTTCTGTATCCGCCATCCGGTGCGTCAACGTGTGGCTCCGATCATTTCGTTTTCTGCTTCACATGCGTCGATAAAGGTGCCCAGCTCGTCAAACGAGACGGGGCGCTGCCACGCGTCGAAGCCTGCGTTGATTTGCCGGCCGCGGACTTTCCAGGCTTTGTGGACGTGGCCGTGGATCAACCACAGGCCCTCATCCCGAAGCCGCCACTGGTTGTACCTGTCTTCCCGGTCTACGCCATCCCCGGAATATGGAAAATGCGAGAGCGCAACGGTGCGGTCCCCGATGCGGCGGCTGGCAGCCATCTGCACGGATGAGAACACGTCGAGGTATTTGCGGAAGTGGCGGTGGGCGTCCGTGTACAGCGGGTGGACCGGGTCGTGGTTGCCGGCGACCAGGTGCTTGGTGCCTGGCAACTTCCTGAGCAGTTCCAGGGCCGGCTTAGGGTTGGACGAGGCCAGGTCACCGAGGATCCAGACGGAGTCTTTCTTGGTGACGTTCTCCAGCCACTGCTGGGCGAAGAAGTCGTCGTGGTCAGCCGTGCAGGAGAATCCGCGGTCCAGAGCGACCACGGAATGGGCGATGTGCATGTCAGACGTGGTGAGGACGCTCGTCATGCGGCGCCGTCCAGTGCTTTACGCAGATCTTCGGTCACGAGGAAAAAGTCGCCGGGGATGACAGCGTTGCGGTCGATGAGGTCTTCCATGGTGGCGAGGACCTCCTCAGCCTTCTGCAGCCGCGCGGCCAGGGCCGGGAGGGCGGTGAACGCGGCGGCCACGAACCGGGCCGTCTTCTCGTCTTCACCGAAGCTGACGTTGTTTTTGCCGTAGCGTTCGCTGGCGAGGGCGGGGATCAGCCACTGCCTGCTGTCATGACGGCCTGCATGGTCGTCGATAACGTCGACATAGTGCGGCCCGGGGGTGGCGGCGGCGTGGAGGTCGATGACGGTCTGCAGTTCGCTCATGCCGACTATGTGTGCGGAGCGCCGTGTTCCCGTGCCCGGCTGCCTAAGCGGCTGAGGGAAGCCGGGCGGGCCTCGGCGCGATGGACGTAACGGGTGCCGGCTGTTCATGGTTGCGTTCCTGCTGCGCGGCGATGAGTCCTGCCGCCTCCTGGCGCCGCAGGATCTGGGCCCCGTGGACGAATGCCCACGCACAGAAGGCGGCAACGAGCCAGCCTCCGATGATGGCTGCGGTGGTAAGCATCGGGTTCATGGGACTTCGCTTTCTGTAGTGTCAGGGGCTCCGGCCGCAAGTTGGCAGCGGTCGGTGGGGTTGGTCCCGGGGCGCCTCATTGAGGGGCGATAGTGCTGTAGTAAATCTGTGCAGCAACGGCGAAAACGGTAAGAGCGACGATCAGCCACGGCAGGATGTCGATCCAAGCCTGCAGAAAGTTGTTCGGGCGCCACGGAGCGCTCTTCTCCGCGTTCGGCTCTGTTGGGTCCGGCGAGGTTGCAAGGACGTGCGTTTCCTCTGCCAGAGGGAGAGACGACTTTTCGGCTTGGCCTTCGACGAGAAGAGCACTTCGACTTCTTGGTTTGGCAGCGAACACACCGGCGATAGCCGTCAGGATCATAAGTGCGGTGATCAGTGATCTCTTGGTCATGGGATTCCTTCAATGGTGAGGGTGGACTGAACCGCAGCAGCCGCGGTGATCGCGGGGCGGAGATTTACGAGGCGGGCCTGGAGATGGGCTGCGTTCCTTGGAGCACGAAGCATCGTGCGGGCCGGCGGATGTCTTTCGGGGCCTGCTCGCTGTCCACGTACTCGTCGGGGCTGACTCCGTTCAGGGCGGCTTTCACGAGCCCGGAGGCGAATGAAAGGTTGGCGAGTTTCTCTTCCTCGCGGATGTAGTACTCCTCCGTGGGGCCGCCGCCGAAGGTGTTTTCGAGGATGTCATCAAGGAACTCGGTGACTTCACCCACGCGGTGGATCGTGTCGGTGGCGTCCTCCAGGCTCCGGTGTGCGGTGGCGCTGCCGCGGCCGTTGATGTCGGCCCGGTTCATCTCCTGACGGGCAACCTTGGTTGCATGTGCGAGCCGGGCTTCGAGGCCGCGGATGCGTGCCACCAAGGCCAGCACGGTCTCGGCACTGGCAGCCGCGAGGTGCCGGGCGACCGGGTTGCGGACATCCACGATGTCCCCGCGGTGAATCCCGTCATGGGTCCTTGGGGTGTCGTCGGGCAAGCCACGATGCCTGGCCACTTCGAAGACAGCCAGGTCGCGGACAGGCACCTTGGTGTTCCGTTGGCTGGTGACAGAGAGCCGGGAATCGGTATTGGCGACTTCGTAGTACTTATCGGCCCAGAGCCAGTCCTCCATGTGCGCGACGGCGTCCTCCTCTGTCGTAGTGAGCGAGAAGAGGTCCTTGAACTCACGCAGGTGTTCGCGGGCTTCGAAAGAGTCGGCTTCGCGGTCGACCGGTACGTGGCCGAGGATCTCGACCCGGCCAAGCGACGGCACAATGCAGTTCAGGGATGGCTCTTCGAAGTCGGTGTTGCCGCGCCAGAACCACTTGCCGGGGGCGTACTCGGCGGCGGCACGGGCGGTCGCTTCGAGAGCGTCAAGATCCAGTTCGGGGGCGGCGGCCGCGGCCGTGGTGTCGGTCATAGGACTGATGTGTGCGGCAGCGGCCGCATCACTTCCCGATGGCCCGCGATTCCTGCCATTGGGCGTACGTAGCGCCGCTCGGCATCACGGTGTCCGGGAGTGGCCGGGCGTGCCAGCAAGCGTCCTCCAGGGTGAAGCGGCAGCGGGACAGGAAGTCCTCGTCGCGGTAGGACGATGAGGGCTCGAATTCCCATTCGGTGCCGTTCCAGCATTCGTCCATCCACCGCACCGCCCACATCTCGCCCCCGGTCCAGCGGACGTAGACGCGGAAGTGCATCGTGTCCCGGTCGGTGCGGTCTGTTCCTGTCGGGGTGAAGACGAATTCTGTGGCGTGGGGGATCAGATCTGCAGTCATTAGCCCTCCTGGTGGCTTTCTTTCAACGGGGCCACGGTGACCTTGGCACGCCACCCCAGGAAAGGCTGAAGCTCTGCATGGGGAACGGGCTGATAGCGGATGTCTCCCGGCCAGCGGCCGGCGGCCTCCTCAATCTCCGTCAGAAGAGTCCCGGCAGCGATGCGGTCATAGACGTGCTGTGGGTAGGCAAGTGCGTCGACGAGGACACCGGTGAAGTCCATGGCACCGCCGCCGGCGTGGTCCAGGACGATGTGGTGGAACTCGAAGGACGCGAGCATGCAGCGGTCCCGGTCCGAATCCTCAAAGCCAGGCGGTGCGTACACCCGTGCCTCAAAGCGGGACAGGCCACGGTCGTGGTCGCCGTTGAAGTCGGCCCCGGTCAGGGTGACAGCATTGAACGCGTCAGCCCAGCCGCCGCGCGGGTGTGCCGATGAGACGTGGGAGACAGGTTCGAGCCTGACCCAGATCCGGTGCGATCCGGAGCCGGCGATGGTCAGCGCGGGGGTGCTTGGCGCAGTCATCTGCTACTTTTCACCCAGGGCCGGGTATTCCCCGTCGGAGAGGACGATCGGCGTCAGCTTGTCGCCCTTTGATACGAATCGCACGAGTGTGGACTTTCCGTCACGAGTCACTTCGGCTTCGAAGTCGCGGTTGTCCATCATCTTGCTGTAGGCCGTTGAAGATGTAGCGCCGTAGGCGTCGCTCAACGCACGTGTGAAGTTTGCGTCCTGCCGGTCCTTGGCGTCAGCGAGCATCACCGACGTAATGCCCGTAGAAACGACAGCTACTGCAACGAACGCACACCCCACGGCGCGGAAGACTTTAGGGGTTGAACTCAAGAAAGCTATAGCTGCAGCGATCAATCCGGCCACCATCGCGAATACGGAGATGACGAACAAGGTGATCAGGATCGTGTACTCAGGCACAACGAAGTCAGAAAAGTTCATGGGTATGGGTCCTGTGCTGGTCGGTGTACGCGCTGCATTGAACGCAGCATCCAGGGTCGGCTGATCCCGGCAGCACCCATGTGTGCGGAACAGGCTGACCCGCTCACCATCCACCTATCGCGAGGAGCGTCTTGTCGGTCATCATGTCCGCGCGTATCGTCTTGCCTTGTCGGAGGGAGCCCGCATGGCAGAGCCTGAGAGTCCAACGAAAGCCCCTGCCCCTGATCTCGGGGGATGGAAACGAAGACTCTGGGCCCTCCTGCGGGAACGAGTGGCATGGACACGAAAACATGCCCCTGAATTGAGAAGTGTGGTCTGGAAATTTGGCCTAACGTTCGCCGCCCTAGAGGCCTTTCTCTTGGCAGGCTACTTCTATTTAGGGATAACCAACGGCCGGAACTTCCTGCTGAGCGCCCTGCTGATAGCACTTGGCATTTCATTACTGGCGGCAGCATGGTTTATTTTCGTGCACGGTGACCTGAAGCAGAGGTCCGATGCGTGCGTCTCAATCGCCACATCGCTGACCTTGGTGATCCTTGCTGTGGTGGCAAAGCAGATGTACGAGCCGGACTGGAGTGCCTCAGTCGACTGCGCCATTGACCCGGCACAGGACGCGTGTAGCGATCCCCTCGTTGTGCTCCGGCACACTCAGAATGCCGCAGCACTACAACAGATTTGGTCGCTCATGGCTTTTGGCCAGATCATCCCACTGCTATCAATCCTGAAGGACGCCGTTTATTGCTGGCTGAAGCCCACCCCCTGGCAATCAATGTCGGATGAGTTCGCCGACGTTAGGCGGCTGCGACGCGAAAATCGACGACGGCTCCCTTCCGCCCCCGACAAAAGCCCGGACGATCTGCAGCCACGACTATTTGATGGGCAGTTCCTTGTCGTCTTTGTCGACCAGGATGATCTGGCCGGCCGCTGAGGTGCCGTGGATGAGCGCCCCGTTGTGGATCGCCGGGTTCGTCTCATTCGAGGTCACCTGGAACCCCTTGTTGGTCAGCTTCTGGAGTTCCGACGCCTGAATGTTGGTCAGTCCCACCTGGTACCGATCCTTCGCCCAGGAGATGAACTCGGCGTTCTTGTCGGAGGTTTTGGCGCCCTTGGCCAGGCCCACGAAGTTTGGCACCGAGTCTCCGGTGCCGGCCGTGAGTTCCAACGCGCCGGACCCGAGGATGGGAACGGCAAGCAACAGGCCGGCGGCCCAAAACGATCGCTTCGCCCATATGGCAGGGAGCCTCGATTTGTCGACCCGGCGAATCACGTAGATCACGATGCCCGCCGCAAGTGCCAGGAACCAGCCTCCGCTGAAGAGGATCCCGAACAGCGAGTCATAGGCTGGGTTGTGGAACTGCGTCAGATTGGCGTAGTCAAAGGACCCTGCAGGGTCTTGTGCTGTGGGCAGGCTCATGGTCCGGTTTCTCCTAGGTCGGTCACCGGCACACATGCGTAGAACCGGTGTTTTCCCTCAACGGCCTATGGCTTCGCGGGGTCTGTGGGACGAACCGGCTCAGCAGGCACCTCGGGTGCTGCCTCGTCAAGGATCGCCGGACGTTCGGCCGGGCACCCTGGGATTGTCGTGGGGGAGGGGTTCGGGGACGGGCTGGCCGTCGGCGACCCAGGACTGGTTGGTGAGGGCGACGGTGAAGGGCTTGCCGTCGGCGCCGGTGCGGCCGGGGCAGCGCACTGTTCCTGTTTGGCCTCGAAATCTTTCCTCGCCTGGTCCTGGCGGGCGATGAAGGCAGCCCGCTGGGTGATCTTCTGGTCGCGGTCCTTGACGGCGCGGTCGTAGGCATCCCATTTGTCGCTGATCGCGGACCAGGTCTTGTTCACCTCGTCGACCTTGGCCGTGTAGGCGTTGTAGGCCTCGGCGTCCTTGGTGTACTTGGCGTACTCGGTCCAGTAGGTCACGACGGAGTTCTGCCAGGCCTTGGCGCCGGATTCCAGTTTGGTGCGGGCGTCGGAGAGGAGCGCGGTGCGTGCGGTGGTGGCCGCAGCTTCGTCGAAGGTCAACGGCTTCATTCCGGTGAAGGCCCATCCGCAGCCGGGCCCGCTGACGTCACTGGCCGGGACCTGCAGCTCGGCTTCGGTGGTTGCTTTGGCCGCCGGCGCCTGTGGCTCAGTAGGTTCAGGGACGGCCGCCGGCATGGCGGGTGCAACCGGGAATGAGGGCCTGTCCATCGGATCCGCTGTCCGGTTTACCAGTCTGGGTGCCGGGATGGGGACCCTGACGAGGGTTGCGGCCGGTGAGGCGGCAGGCGTGGGTGCCGGACCGGTCGGCGGTGCAGCGGGGGCTGTCGTCTCTGCTGTCAGACCCGTGGAGGGGAGGGCGACGTCCGGGATGACAACCTTGGCTTCCTCGGTGAACTGCTTGTAGCCGGCAACTGACCAGGGTGAGCGGGTGGCGTCGGCCACGGTTGAGCCCGGGTTCACGCAGACTTTGGCCAGCCGGCCCGAAAGGGTCTCGTCGAAGGCCTTGGCCAGGCCTTGCAGCGGGTCAGAAGGGGAGCCGGTGACGTAGGTGATGACGTCGCCGCGGCGGAAGGACAGTACCGCCGCACGGACCCCGCCACGGTTGGTGATCGCCTGTTTCGCGTCCAGCCCGGGGCCACTGACCGTCCCCAGGTTCAGGCCGGTTTCGGCTCCGGCGCAGACGTAGGCGTTGGCTGCCTGCCGCTGCATGGCCTCGGCGCCGATCCCGGCCGTGTAGGCGAGGGTGGCCACTTGGAAGCGACTGCTCCCTGACGTGTAGGTGCGGGCCAGGGACACCGAAGGGGCCAGTCCGGGCTGCGGGCACGAGTACGGCAGGGGCGCGGTGACCAGCTGCTGCAGGTCCCCTTGGGCGGCCCAGCCGGCCGGAGGGTTGTTCAGTGCGTCCGTGAGAACCGCGGTAGCGGGTGCCTGCTTCCAGTCGGCGGTGACGATGTTGGGCCCGGACGGGGCCTGCGGGTTGGTGTCAACAACAGGCGGCATGCCGATCAACACCATGGCCAGTGTGGTGGATGCGGCGATCGCGGCGATGACACCGGTTCCGGTCAGCAGTGCCGGCACGGATTTCTGGGTGAATCGAAAGGGTCCCATGGCGGTCCTACTTCTGTTCCGGGAGCTGGATGGCAGTGTTGCTGCCCTGGCTGAGGGTGAGGTTGACCGTTTCCCGGTAGGTGAAGGTGCTTCCCGCCGCCGGGGTCTGGCTGACCACGATGTCCTTGGCGAACAGAGGGTTCGGGTCGCCTGTTGCTTCGGCGACGGCGGGGGCCAGATCATTCTCGATCAGCAGGGTGGCGGCCTCACTGACGGACAGACCTCGGACGTCCGGGACAGTACGGGCGGTGCTTGAGCTCGTGGCGGCATCGTCAGCCTTGGGCAAGGGGATTGCGGGCAGCCCGGCGGTCAGCCGTGTCATGATGTCCTTCCAGACCGGGGCGGCCACCTCACTGCCGGTGAGGTTGTAGAAGTCGCGGCCGTAGGCACGGACTTTGTTCAGCGGGAAAGACTGCCCGCCGCGGGGGTCCCCAAGCCAGACGGCGGTGGCGTACTGGGGGACAATGCCAACGATCCAGTTCGCGGCGAAGTCGTTGGTGGTACCGGTCTTTGCCCCGGCTTCCCGTCCGGGCAGTCCGCCGAGTTCGGCGAGGGTGCCGTCGGGACCGACGAACGGCATCTTGAGGGCATCTGCGACCGTGTTGGCGACAGCAGGCGCCACGGCCTGGTGGCAGTCAGGGTCCGGTGCAGGGATCGCGGTTCCGGTATCGGCGCGGACACCTGAAGTGACAGCCACGGGGCGGCACGCGACTCCTCCGCCGGCGAAGACGGCGTAGGCGTTGGCCATCTCAATGGGGGAGATGTCATACGCTCCCAGGACCAGGGAGGCTTCCTGGCCGAGGATGGCCCGTTCCCCGGTCCGCGGCAGGGAGGTGACGCCGAGCTTGGCGGCCATGTCGGCGACGGGCAGGACACCGGTGCGTTCGACGAGCCGGATGAAGTAGATGTTCAGGGACAGTTGGATGGCGCGGCGGGCGTCAACGGTGCCCCAGGAGATGTTGTTGTAGTTGATGAAGCCGCCGTCGGGGTTATCCAGGGAAGACATGTACGGGCTGTTGGTGTTGAACCGGGTGGTGGCAGGGATGCCCTGTTCGAGGGCCGTGGCGAGGGCGATCGGCTTCATCGACGAGCCCACCGGGTAGGCGCTCTTCGCGTAGACCAGTTGGGTCTGTCCGGGCCCGGAGCCCCAGTCCCGGTTCTGGGCGACCGCGACGATGTGGCCGGTGCCGGGTTTGATGGTCGCGGTGCCGAGGGCGGCCCGGTTGTCGTTCCCGAGCGCCTTGGTGACGGCGTCCTGGGCGGCTGACATCGCAGCCGGGTCCAGTGCGGTGGTGAGGATCATGCCGCCGCGGGAAAGCTTCTCGGCACGGGCCTCGGCGGTGGCGCCGAAGGCGGGGTCGGTCAGGATCTCATCGCGGACCAGCGAGCAGTAGAACGGGTAGGTGGAGCTGGCGCAGCCGTTGGGCAGCGCGCCTTTGGTGATGCCGAGCGGTTCGGCGGCGGCCGCGGTGCTCTCCTCGGCGGTGATCTTCCCTGTCGCCTCTAGCCGGGAGAGTGCGGTGTCGCGGCGGCCTTGGGCGCCGTCGGCGTTGATGAACGGGTCGTAGATGCCCGGGCCTTTGAGGATGCCGGCGAGGGTCGCGCCCTGGGCGCGGGTCAGGTTCTTGGCCGTCGTGTCGAAGTAGACCTTCGAGGCGGCTTGGACTCCGTAGGCGCCATTACCGAAGTAAACCGTGTTCGAGTACATCTCAAGGATCTGGTCCTTACTGAGTCTCTCTTCCAGGCCGGTCGCGTACTTGAGTTCCTGCAGCTTGGCGCCCAGGTCCCGTGAAGGCAGAGACGTCTCGCCGGATTGTGCGACGAGGAGGTTCTTCACCAGCTGCTGGGTGATGCCGGAGGCGCCCTGGGGCTGGTCTGAGCGGATGTTGTTGATGACGGCGGCCCGCATCGTGCCGATGAAGTCGATAGGCCCGTTCTCGTAGAAGCGGGAGTCCTCCGTGGCCAGCAAGGCCTCGGTGAACGTGGGGGAGATGTCGGTGAGTTTCACGTCGACCCGGTTTTCGCTGAAGAAGCGGGCGAACTCCTGGCCGTTCTTGTCCAGCAGGACCGTGTGCTGGGGCAGTGCGACATCGAGCGGGATGTCGGACGGGAGGGAATCCCAGTGGTCGATGGCGGCGCCGACGCCGATGGATGCGACGGCGCCGACGGGGGCGGCGAGGAGCCCGGTCAGGGACACCAGGAGCACGGATGCCACGAACGCTCCCAGGCGGGCGGCAACGTGCCGCTGCGGGGTGGAATCTTCTTCCATAGCAGATCCGAGCAGTTGCTCAACACTGGCCATCTCGTGGTGTTCGCGTCTCAAAGTGTGGTGCTCCTGGAATGCTCGTGAGGCAGCCGAAGGCTGCGGTGATCAGGACGTGCTCGCCATGTGTGCGGACGGCAAGAGTTTCCTGCCCGCGCCGGAGTCAGGCGGGAAGGGCGTAGGTCAGGTGTTCCCGTGGTTGCGGCGGCTGGGATGTGCTGCGCAGATGGTCCGAGAGAAGAAGGGCGCCGACGACCATGAGGGCGGTGAGGACGAGCATGAGCGCCCAAAAGCCGGGATGGCGGAGCATCCTGCGGGGACCGTCCAAACGGCTGAGGGCCGGGTGCGGAGGAGTCACGGGCGCAGGCACGAAAATGTTTGCGGGAAAGGAGTGCCGCGTCCGCAGGCCGGATCGGGCGTCGGCTTCAGTGTGCGGTGTCATTCAAGTCATGTGTGCGGAGCATCAGGCATCGCTCTTCGGCAACTCAGGGCATAAGAAAAGCCGGCGCGGATGATCCACGCCGGCTCTTGGGGCTAGTCCCCCCGACTGCTAGGCCGTCGACACGTCCCTAAGCTTGCAGATAACGTACTCGGCTCCGCCGGGTACCTTGGGCCCGCTGCTGCTGGTGACCTCGTAGGAGTGGAATTCTCCTGACGTATGCAGGAACCGGACCTGAACCGGGATGATCTCTTCCGCCTGGACTGCCTCACGGAAGCACTGGAAGTCATCGGGGTGAATGATGTGCGGAAGGTAGCCGTATTGCGGCATCTGGATTCCGAAGGCCGTCCAGCTATCGGAGGTCATGAAGGTCTGCCAGCGGCGGACATCGACAGCGGCCAGGGCCTGGTGGGTGGAGAGATCGAAGACTGCACGCATCAGGGCGCCGGTGTCGCCGAACTCCGGGTTGATGGCAGGGGTCAGCTCAGGGACTTCACGGGTCACGGCACGCAGGCGCCGCATCGGCAGCACCGGGTCCGGGTTGGAGCTGGAGGAGACCTCAAGGTTTCGGATGCCGGGGTCGGCGGAGTCTTTGCGGGTCACAATGCGGTAGTGCACAAAGTACCTCTTGCCGTTGGATTCTTTGATGCCGGCGTCGATGGTCAGCTTCATGCGGGCCCGGTCCTCGGGCGCGATCAGGCTGTTGACCCACTGGTTCATGTCCCCGGTTGGGCTGGATGACCCGGTCCGGGGGATTTCGTACAGGGTGAACATCTCGTCGTTCCAGAGGGTTTCTACCCGGCCGTCGTCCCAGATAAGCCATTCGAGTGACCCAACGACCGGGCGTGGAGGAAGCGGATCGTCTTCGGCGATGTAGATGGCGCGGGCTGCCACCAGGCCGTTGGATTCGGGGGCGAGGATGGGCTCCACGATGACCCGGTACTTCTCACCGCGGCGTTCCACCACTTCGTCGATGCCGACGCTGGATTCCGCGACGATGCGGATCCGGTCCACCAAAAGTTCACGGCCGTTCGCGTCCAGGTTTTTGCGCAGACTCGCACCATGGAAGTTCCCGTCGCCGATGCTGAGCAGCCCGGACTGTTCCTTGTCCAGGTAGTCCACAAGGACCCACTTACCGCGAATTTCATCTGTAGCGTTCATCATCGAGACCCATCGTTGTGGGACAGACGCTAATGTCGTGCCCCCAAATGTTCCCGACTCCCCCAGGCCGGGCCGGACCCACCCAGTAGGGTCCATGGTCAGTTTCGCCTATTTTCTGGCACTTGTCATATGCGTCACGCGCGATTCATAACCTGTCATGTGAGATGTGTCACGGAGTTTATGGGCATGGATCGAGAATTTGGACATGTTCATTTCTTGAGATATTCTTGAGACTTCAAGCCCTTCTGGCGGACGCCCGGCAGGCTGTACGAAGCATCATCTGATCAATCTTCAGGAGTACAGTCTTTTGCCTTCACCCACTGCGAAAACATCCCCCCGCGGCTGGAACCCCGTCACCAACGTTTCCGAACAGGCCCCTGGCGTCTTTTTTGTCGAAGGCCCCGCCTCCAACTGGATCATCGTCCGCGATGAAACCGGCTTCATCCTCATCGACAGCGGCTACCCGGCCGACCAGCCCCTGGTCCGTCAGTCCATCGAACACCTCGGACTCAACCCAGCCGCCGCACGTGCCCTGCTCATCACCCACGGACACGTCGACCACACCGGCTCGGCCGCCCACTTCTCCACCGTTTACGGCACCCCGGTCCTCTGCAGCCCCAACGAACTCGATCACGTCCGGGGGCTCGTCAAATACCAGGTCTCAGCCAAGCAGGTCGTCCCGCGCGCCTGGCGTCTCCGCGTCTTCCGCTGGATGATCCACGCCATCAAGGCCGGCTCCCTGTCCGCGAAGCCGGCGACGAAGGCCCAGGCCTGGACAGCCGACACCCTCAATAGCCTTCCGGGCCGGCCTCAGGCAGTCCCCGCCTCCGGCCACACCCCGGGAAATGTTGCGATCCTTCTCCCTGGCAAGGGAGTCATCGCGACGGGCGACACGTTTGTCACCGGTCATCCGCTGAGCAAGCATACGTGTCCCCAGATGCTCCATCCGATGTATCACCACAACCCCGCGGCCGCCTTGGCAGCAACCCATCAGCTCGACAGCATCGACGCCTCCGTGATTCTTCCCGGCCACGGACCGGCGTTATCGATGCCGCTCAGCGACGCCTTGGCGTCCCTGCGAAGCTGACCGCACCAGCCCTTCCCCTCTCTGACTCAGCACCTCCCCTGTGCCACCCTTCGTGAAAGCCGAAAACTGTGTCAATTCTTGCTATCTCTGTGACCACTATTGAGTGTGACGGACATAACGGGGCACCTTGTCCCAACGATGCCGTCATTGAATTTGCGCGCCCGCAAAGTGTCGCCATCCGCCTTGCCCAGAACAGCGGCTGGACCGTCTGGATTGAGACCATGTGTCCTGAATGCAGCCAGGTCACCTCCGTCGCCGCGGACCTCGCCCCGGCGGCCCCGGTAATGCTTAGTGCAGCGCTGCCGGAGGTCCAGGAAGCTATTGCCTGGACACCTGCTGCTGGCGGCTCCTGGCATCCGAGGGTGCCTGCCGCAGCCTGACAGTCAGGCCGCCTCGTCTACAATCAGGTCGGGGTGGTCCTCGACGTCCTGGAGGCAGGCGATGACGAGCCTGTCCATGGGGGTCAGCTCGATCACCACCGCCAGCCCGTCCTCGTTGACGAAGGCACCTGAACCCAGTGGTTCCACGGGCTCCGTGCCGGCGCTCAAGCCGTGGCCCCGTACAGCCCGGCGAGGGCGCCGAGACGGCCGGCGAGCATGGAGAGCTTGAGCTCGATGTCGGCGAACCCGTCCTCGGAGACCAGATTGCGGATGGCCTCCCTGTTGGCGGCGAGCTCGGCCTGGAAGATCGCGACAACGGGACAGTATTTCTGGGTCAGGTGCCAGATCATGGCCTCGTTGCCTTCGATGGCGTTGTGGTGCAGGCCGCCGGCGTTGTCCATGAAGTCGGCGAGCTTGCCGATGAAGGCCTCGGCGTTACCGCGGATCTTCGCTGCCACGTCGGTGGCGTAGTTCTGGCGTTTCTGCTCTTTGGTCAGGACATTAGCCGTGGCGACAGGGTTGGTCAGGGACCGCACCAGTCCGGCGGCTTCCGGGCTGAACTCCCGCGTGATCCACCGGTACGCCAGCTCGCGCCGGGCTGTCTCGTTGAATCCGCTCCAGTCTCCGGGAACGAAGGCACCCAGGATCCGGTCCAGGCAATCTTCGACGATGTCATGGAGGATGACCCCGATCAGGACTGCCTCGGATTTCACGCCCCAGCGAAGCACCCGTAGCGCTCCGCGCAGCGGATGTTCGATGTAGGGGGTGCGGGGGAGTCCCTTCCGGTTTGCCCGGGTCTGGTGCAGGTGAAGGAACGAGGCCACCGACATGGCGGTGGAGACTTTGACACCGTCAATACCGAGCAAGTGACCGATGCCGTCGAAGATGGCCAGGGTCAGGGCGGATGGGTCCATGTCCTTGAGCGGGACGCTTTCAAACAGTGCTGTCGTCATACCCAGCATGTGTACGGACAGACAGCGAGGTGTCACCCAAGGCACTGAGCCCAGATGCGGCAGGGCGCCAAAACCGCTGTCGTCGAGGCAGATTAGGCGCTGACTTCCGGCCGGCACCCGGCTCGTCACAGCCCGGAGATCACGAACTAGTCCACATTTCGGGAGTCTCCAGCAGTACCTGCCAACTTGGGTTTACAGTCGAAATACGGAGAGGGTCCCCCTGCTAGGAACAGGGGGACCCGATGACTCTCCATTTGGATGGCATACCTCACTTGGAGTCAACATGAGCTTAGGCCGAAAAGTTGCTGACCTGAAGTCCCGGCGCGGAATGCGCTACACACTGATTCTTGCGGCGGTCCTTCTGGCCTCCGGTGCTGTCGGTATGGCCGCAGGGGTGGCCATGGGTGTAACCACCTTCGCCGCACTGGCAGTGGCGTTCCTCCCGAAGCCTGAGATCTTCTTCGGGGACACAGGGGTCAGGCCCAAACGCAAGGGAGGCAAGAGGCCCCTGGGCAGGTAGTTCCACCCCGGCTTACTTGGGCCGGGACGACGGTGCTTGTTCGGCTGCGGCGCGGACCATCAAACGGGCGACCACGGACACGCACAACGGGCACTGCAGCCGGGTCTTTGTGGTGAACGGCTGGTCAGAGACGAGCATGACGTCGCCGCCGCAGAGTGCTTTGGGGGAGAGCCGGTCCATCGCGAAGTGCTGCACGAACGTCCCTTTCCCGTAGAGACGTTCCAGCGGCGGACGGCCCGGCCTGCCCAAAGTGGCGATGACGTTTCGGCGGAAGCGCCGGCCTTCGGCGATACGGTTCTTCAGCTGCACGTCAGGGCCGTTCGATGACGAAAGCCGTGGCGGTGTTCGGGTCGATCTCGGTCAGGCCGGAATCCACGATCAGCTGGCTCGCAGCCACCGTCTGCAGCGTCTCAAATTCTTCTGCGGAGGCGATGATCAGGTCGGTGGAGGCCAGACGGATTGAGGTCAACTCCCCGTCCATCTCGCCGCGGTTCAACTGCCACGCGAACAACGCATGCCCTGCCTGGGCCGCCGATTTTCCGGTCGACATGCCAAGCGCCCCGTTCAGGACGATGATGGGGTCGCCGCTGCGCCGCCGGGACGGAGCCGTCAGAGGAGCGTCGGGCAGGTCCGTTCCCGAAACCTGCAATCGGGTCAGGGACTTGGGCATGTCCTCATACGCGGACGGGAGGTAGGCCATGGCCTTGGCCTTACCGACGACGACATGGCTCTCATGCTGAAAGGCCTCATCGGACTCAAGCTTGGTGAACGCCTTCAGATCGGCTCGGCGGACCGACTTGGTGAAGCGGCCCGAAAGCCACTGCTCCCAGGACCTGTCCCGTTCGGCGCCCGGCTCCAATGTCTTCGCGTACGCGCTGGTGCTCGCGATGGCTGCGGCGACAATGCTGTCGCGGTGGCCGGCAGGGTCGTTCTTGTCTACGAGCAGCACGATCGGCTGGACGAGGCTGGATGTTTCGGTCATGTGGTCCTGGTCCTCTGGAGGTGAAAGGTCACGGCCCATGTGTGCGGACCGGAAGTTGCTGCTCCCCGGATCTCAGGCGGCGCGTCGTGCTGCGACCGCGGGAATGCCCGTCCGGGTCACCGGGACTCCGAGACGTTCATACGCCCTGGCCACATCAGCACGGCTCTCATAGGCGTGGATAACGGAGACGTTCTCCTGCAGGCCCGCCAGGAGGCTCGCCTTCGTGAGGGCATCGGGGCGGTGGTCGCCGATGTCGCGAAGCAGGATGTCATCCACTCTGATCCCGTGCAGATCCAGCCAGGATTCAAGGTGGGGACGGTAGTGGTCCCGAGCCTCGGTGATGATGATGGCGCGCCGCCCGATGCTTCGTTCGACGTTCAGGAGCTGCACGATCTGCCGGACGGGAGGGCACATCACTGATTCGAGCTGGAACTGGTCCGCGCCTGGTGCATCGCAGGCAGGGTGGTGGCCGGCGATCAGGTAGCTGATGGCAGAAGTGTCGTTGAGAGTGCCGCTGAAGGCGAAGACCACGGCTTCGGGTAGGGAGCGCATGTACTCCATGTGTGCGGCATCGCCGAGGTCTTACTCCGGGGACGGATTGAACTGCCGGTAAGTGCCCGGCTGGACAGTGTTCGCTTGCAAGTGACGTGCCGCTCGGGCTTCATCCCAGGGCTCGCCGCTCGTCATCTTGTCTGCACGCATGATCCAGGCCACGCCGGAGACCTGCACGAACGGGTCTTCAATCCCGGAGAACAGCCGGCGTCGGTGGATCACCCAGCGCAGTGCTGACGATGCCGTCTTGAAGAAATCGGCGCCCTGCTCGGGGCTGAGCACGGCGGCTTTGACCATGTTGGCTTCACACCAAGTCAGTGCAGCGTCCCAGCCATGAGCTGCAACGGATACCAGCTGCGCGGACTGGTCACTGAGCGGCTTTTCCAGGGCAGCAAGGCCAAGATCGGCACGGATGTCCTCAATGGAAACGTGCACAATGTCACTCGCGTCAACCCAGGTGCCGAAGGGGCTTTTGTCCGGATGGACTGTCTGGCCTTCGACGATGGCGAGATTCCGCCACGGGTCGTCAGGATCCAGAGAGCGCACAACGTCGGAGAGGAACCCGGAGAGCCAGGCAGCGAACCAGTGCGGGTGGCGGGTGACCAGCTCAACCATTTGAGCCTCAATCTGAACGCGCGCTTCAGTTTCGAGGAGGGGTTCACAAAGAGCAACGACCCAACGGGCGACCCACCCGCTGTCTAGTTGGCTCATAGTTACATTCCCTGGAGGTTCGGACTGTTCGCGCACGATAGTCAAATGTACTTGGAAAATTGAACCTTCGTCCAACGTGTGAGGCCCGTCGGCAAAGTTAACGCATAGAGCTGTTTGTGAACACATCAGACAGCACATCAATCACCCGAGGCCGCATCGGGCTGATTGAGCTGCCGGCCCTCGCCGAGACATTGACGCAGTGCGGCTTGCAAGTGGTGACAGGACCCAACTTCCGGGAAGCCGCCACCTCAATCATCGCCGAGTCAAAGACCGCAGGGGCTTTCCCGATCGTGGTTGCCGACATTCCGGCTCCCGGCCTGCGTGCCTGGGTGGGGAACATCCAGACCCGTACCCCGGTCAAGGTCGCAGTCGTCCGTAACCCCGAGCACCCCGTCGTGGTTGCCGAATCCGTGGCGGAGATCGTCCTGCCGACCACGGTCAACGCGATCCTGGCGTCCGTGGGGCTCGCCCCATTGGACGGCCCGGCAGGACTTCAGGCATTCCCGCCTGCCGCCGAACCGGTCGGTATCGTTCTGCCGGACATCGATTTTTTCGATGACGAGCCCGAGCCCGCTGCCGTAGCCCACGCACCGGCGGCTGCAGTAGCCGCCCCCGTGATCCCGGTGCCCGTCGCCGCTCCGGTCCAAGAGCCCGAGGTGGACCCGTTCGCCGGCGTCACGCCCGCGGCAGCTCCCGCTGCGGACGTGTTCGATGACTGGGATTCGCCGGCACCGGTGGAAGCACCTGCGGCAGCACCTGCCCAGGCGTATGTTCCCCCGGCTCCTGTGGTGGACGAATGGGATACCGCACCGGTTCTCCCTACGCCCGCACCTGCAGCGGTCCCGGTGGCGGCACCGGCCCCTGTTGCTCAGCCCGCTCTGGTCCAGGATGAATGGGACATCCCCGCGGTAGCCTCGCAGCCGGCACCGGCATCACGCCGGGCCGCCCGCGTCGCCCAGCAGGAGCAGGAATGGTCGGCACCTGCCGCCGCCCCCACTCCAATCCAGGCTGCTCCGGCACCTGCTCCGGCGCCTGTCGTGATGGCAGCACCGGTCCAGATGGCAACACCGGCCGTGGAGGACTGGGAAGCACCCCGGTACCAGGGCCACCTCGCTCCGGTCATGGCCCCGCCCGCTGAGGAATTCGGTGACTGGGACACCCCCGAACTGCCGGTCGTCCCGGTTCAGGTCGCCCCGAACATGCCCGCCGAGAACTACTTCGGTCACGACACACCCCAGCCCACACAGGAGTACGTGCCCGCCCCCGCCGGCACCCCGGCCTGGTACGGCGTGCAGGCACCGGCGGCCCCGGCACCTGATTCCGCCGGGATCTTCGATGACTTTGAAGCATCCAAGCTCCTGGGCACCGGCCGCTCCGCGGCAGGCCTGGGCGCGCTCGTCATCAACTTCTCCGGCAAGGGCGGGGTCGGCAAATCCACGACCTCCCTGCAGCTGGCCAGCGTCGCTGCCGAAGCCGGGCTGCGCGTGGTCCTCATCGACGGCAACTCCGGCCAAGGCGATCTGCGCACCTACCTTCGGCTGAACCGCACCAACCTGCCCACGATGTACGACGCCGCGATCGGCAGTATCAAGGACGCCATCCTGACCCCGGCGACCATCAACGCCAATCGCGAAGAAAACCTCGGCGAAGTCGGATTCGCATTCGTCGGCGCCCCGCCCAACGACATCAACGACCCGACCGTCGTCACCGACGCCCTGTACCGGAACGTCATCCAGTTCGCCCGGCGCAACGCGGACCTGGTCATCATGGACACCCAGATCATCGAAACGACCGACCGGACCGGGGTCGTGAACACCCTGATCCTGCCGGCCCTCGTCCATGACGCCTGGGCCATCGGCGTGACCGACATGTCCACCACCGGGGTCAACAACCTCAACGACCGGCTGCGGAAGTTCATCAACGAGGGCGTCCCCACCGACCGGATGATGATCACCATCAACCAGGTCCACCCGGAACAGATGGAAGTCGCCGCGAAGGCAGTGGGCTACTTCCGGAACCTCGGGACCTTCCTTGGCGCCGTCGAACTGGACATCAACGTCAAGCACAACATGAACGCCGGCCGGGTAAACACCGACAACGCCCAGCTGCGCGCGGTCATGTCCAAGGCACTGCTGAGGATCACCGGGAACGAGGCGTTCCGCCAAGCCGCAGAGTACAAACCCGAACCGGCCAGGAAACAGGGCATGTTCGCCCGTATGCTCGGAAAGAAGGCCGCATGAGCCTGAACCTCGCCTCCGAAACAGCAGCCGCCCTGATGGCAGACGCGGCGCGCGCCGCCGATGACTGCAACCGCAAGCACCCCAGCCTTGAGGTGCTCTGCGCCCGGCTGGAACGGATCATGCATGGGCAGGCCGCCCAGGCCCTCCTGGCCGCCGGAGACCTGCCCGACCGGGCCGGGATCGTCACCCTTCCGGCGTGGAGCTGGGAGCACCCGCTTATCGACGTGGGCCGCAAAGACAAAGCGCACGGCACCGGTGAGAGGATGCTCATGCCGGTCCGCAACAACTGGAACACCCCCATGGTCGTCCTGATCGCCGAAGAGGCCGTGCCGGTAAGCTACAGCACCCGCGGCATGGGTCACGCCCGTGCCGGCCAGTCCAAGCTGGTTCGCCGCCCGGGCCTGGCCCCGGTCACCGCCGTCACCGCCGTGCCGTCCCTGGCCGAGCCGGTCTTCGTCGGCGCTGGTCTCCCGTCCCGGAACGTCGCCTACCTCAACGCCCTGGTCAAAGCCGGAGAGTCGGCCCATTGGGAGGTGCTCCAGGGGATGGAACCGAAGCTCCGCAGCGCCGTCCTCCAGGCGCACTCCTCGGTCAGCTACGAAATCGGTCTCAGCACCGGCGTCGTCGAACCGATGCTCGACGAGCTCGGACTCGATCAGGTCATCGACACTATGATGTACGGGGAACTCCGGGACGAAGAGGATGAGACAGGGGACCGGGACAAAGGCAAGCCCTCGGCCATCTTCCGGCTCATCGAACTCTGCCTGGAACCGGACTGCTTCCTGCGGGTCGATCCGCTGCGCTACATGACCAAGCACATGCGCCGCGACGCCGAAAGCCAGATCCGCCGCCGCCTCGGCGACCCGCACATCGGACCCAAGATCCGAGAAATCGCGCGCCGGCACCCCCGCGCCGAGATCGCCGACATCGTCGAGGCCTACCGCGAGGTCTACCCGAAAGACCGGCTCTCCCTGCCGCGCGCCCGGGCCGCCCTCTCCGTAAGCCCGTCAGCGTCAGCGCGCACCACCATGCTGGTTCCGGAAAGCTTCAACAGCCGGGCCGCGTACGAGGGGAGCCAGGCGGCATGACGCCGCCGACCCCGACCCTGGAATCCGCGAACCTTGCACGGCGCAACGCGGCACATTTCAGGGCAGAATGGCTGATGCTGATCCACGACCGGATGGTCACTCCGGGAGACGTTTTGGCGGAGGCTGCGCGACCCGAAGCGCGGCCCCTGCTGAAGTTGTCGCTGCGCCAACTGCTGCTCGCTCAGCCAGGCTGGGGAAGGACCAGGGCCGGGGCCATCATCGAGAGAATTTTGTCGGTTGCAGACGCTAAGATTGAGCATCGGCAAGTAACCATTGGATGGCTTCTTGATCCGCGTGCCGGCGGCCGCAGATTTGCCGCTTGGCTGGATGCATTTGAACCCCGTTCCGCACTGGGAGGAGGGGGGTTTCCGTACGCGAGAAGGAGCCCCCATGTCATCAATGCTGGAATCCCCGACGCTGCTTCGAACAGGGGTAGCCATGTCTGAGAACACCCACGACGCGATCCGCTCCATTGCCGCATCCTCCGGCCGCACCCGCGACAACCTCATCCACGAGTTCATGCGCGCCAGGATGGGTCTGTTCAAGCAGATCGCCTGGGGCCTGTGCCGCCGCTACGGACACGCACCGGACCAGCACGTCGACGACTTTGCCTCGATCGTCTCCATGACCGCCCTCAAGATGCTCACCGAGGAACTCGCCAACGACGAGCTGCTCGAGCGGATCGAGAACTGGGAAGGGATGCTCCGCGTCCAGGCCCGTGCCGCCGTGCGCGACTTCATCGACAAAGACGGCGCGCCCATGACGGAGATGACCTCCGCGCTGCGGCGCAAGCGGGTCCTCGATGCCACCCGCGACGAAATCCGGCGGGAAATGGGCACCGAGCCCACACCTCAGGAGATCGTGGATACC
Source organism: Arthrobacter sp. UYCo732 (assembly GCF_040547265.1). Classification (NCBI taxonomy): domain Bacteria; kingdom Bacillati; phylum Actinomycetota; class Actinomycetes; order Micrococcales; family Micrococcaceae; genus Arthrobacter; species Arthrobacter sp. UYCo732. The sequence goes on from NZ_JBEPPJ010000002.1 coordinate 189,842, forward strand.
CACAACGCAAAAATGTGGGAGAAGCGCGCCAACCCGGTCAAGCAGGGCGTCATCGCCTCCGTGAACGACCTGCGGGTCAGCAGGGTCCAGGACGACATCGCCGACCACGACTACTCCGTGCCGATCGATACGGACTTCGTGCTGCACCCGGTCGAAGGCCCCCGGTTCATCCAGCTGATCGTGGAACGCACAAGCGCCTACAACGAGCGGCTGGGGAAGGCCGCTGAGTTGTGGCTCTCCGGCCTCTACAGCGACAAGCACGAGCCACGGATCGCCTCGGTCGATCAGATTGCCGAAGCCCTGGACGTCAGCCGTTCCACAGCCCGGGCTTACGTCCGCAAGATCAAGGAGTACGCGGTCCAGGTCGCCCAGGACGAGTTCGCCATCTCCGAGGACGACCTCTAGACCACGAAACCCGGAGGGCGGCAGCCACCACCGGCTGCCGCCCGCTCCTTGATGATGCAGTGAACTGACACCCGTGCCCAGGTGACCCGCATAGGGGTTCACCATGGAAGAGATTACAAACCAAACCGATCAGGATTCCGGCGTGCAGGCGGACGGGAACGCGACGCAGCTTCCCTCCCCGGCCGCAGTCGGCACAAATGACCTCACCAGCCTGAGCGGGCTGGACCCCAACCTCACCGGGCTGCCGCCGTGGGAAGCCTCCGACTACGCCTCCAGCATCACCGGATCCGGCGCGTTCAAGCTCAAGGACTCCGGCGTCGCACCGCTTGTCGCTGCCGCCCGCGGCTACGCCCGGATCGACAAGACCAACTACGCCGAGCTGTCCCGCAAAATGCAGGTCGTCGGCAACTCCGGCCAGGGCAAACGCTTCAAGCGCACCCTTTCCGCGCCCGGCAAGGACGGCATGGTGATGCCGTGGTACTCGCTGGCCGGCATCGTGAAGGCCAAGCGCGAGAACGAGCGGCCCGTCCCGCACACCTACCAGGTGCGCCCTGAATTCCCGGAGAACAACGAAGCCGGGAAGCCGCTGAAGTACGAGTTCGTCTCCAACGTCGGCACCCCGCTGGACCTGCACCCGGCCATCCCGACCGACTGGATCGACACCACCCCGGTGGTCATGTTTGCCGAAGGCATGCTCAAAGGGGACTCCGCTCTGTCGGCCTACCTGGTCCACAACGGGATCACCTACTCCGAGCTCCGCTCCGAAGGGGTCGATAACCCGGTCGCGAAGCTGCGTGAACTGCTCGAGCGCATCCCGCATGACGAGCGGGTCCTGATCGTCTCCATCGGCGGGGTGTACAACGCCTCCGGCAACGCCGTGGACTGGCGTGAAATCACCCTCAAGGACCGCATCGGCTGGATCGCGTTCGACGCCGACATCGCCATCAACCCGGCCGTGCACGCGGCCGCGAACAAGCTCTCCACCCAGCTGTTCGAAAAGTCCAAGATGTCCGAAATCCTGTACCTGAACCCGCAGGTCACCGCCGGCGATGACGGGTCCACCACCAAGGACGGTGTGGATGACTTCCTGGCCAAAAGGGGCAACTGGGCCGCCCTGATCAACCAGCTCGATGACGTCATGCCTGACGCGCCGGCGAAGAACGCCGAAGACAAAGCCGGCAACTGGCGGGTCGGCAAGACAGGACAGTTCGTTGAAGAATGCGTCTCCCTGGCCACCGGCGCCGGCGGCACCATCGGCGAATACCGGTGGGAGCGCCGCATCGACATCGGTGGCCGCGTCGTGGCCCTCGAAGCCCGCCGCCAGCCAACCGACCAGGAACTGAAGACCGGCATCTTCAACCCGAACGTCAAGTACGAAGACATCGACGACGCCCAGGTCGAAATCGAGGTTTCCTGGCACCTGAACGGCCGCGACTTCACCGCTACCGTCACCGGCCCCGAATCCATCCTGGGCTACCGGCCCGAAGAGTGGGACCGGAAGAAGGCTTCCGTGCCCCGCGAACTGCTGCTCCACCCGGAGTGGCCGCCGCGCGGTGCCAAGGGTGAGTCCTGGCTGTCCGCCATCAAGGCCAACAGGCCCGAGGAGGTCTCGTTCAAGACCCGCTGGATGCAGATGGGCTGGGTGCCCGTGCAGGACGGCGACCCGGTCTTCCTCATCGGCGACCAGATCGTCGGCGACGTCGAAGCCAACACTTCGGTGCTGCCCGGCATCAGCTCCCGCGAAATCGACGTCATCCAGAAATACGGTGTTGGAGAAAACATCAGCGGCGACTTCGATGACCCGGAGTACCGGGCCGAGATCCGGAAGAACTTCCGCACCATCATGGACACCTACATCCATGCCAGGGCGTGGACCGACCTGTCCACAGCAACGGTGGTCCTGGCTGCGGCACTGCGCCCCGCCATCCCCATCCGCCCCAAGGCAACAATCTATGTTTGGGGTCCCAAAGGCAAGGGCAAAAGTTGGACTGCCGAGTGCATGATGCACTTCTGGGCCAGGAACCGGGGTGACTGGCACGAGGAACTGCCGGGCTCGGCCAAGGACACGGCCGCGGCCATGGAGAACGCCGTCGCCCGCACCCCCATCTGGGTGATCGATGACCTCGCCCCGTCTGCGGTCCGCCGGCAGGCCGAGCAGGAGGATGCCAAGCTGGCCGACATCACCCGCGCCATCTTCAATAACGCCACCAAGTTGCGCATGAACGCGGACATGACGGTGAAGAAGTCCAACAAGCCGATGACCCAGCTGATCATGACGGCCGAGAACGAGCTCAGCACCCCGTCTGCGAAGGAGCGGCTCATCCCGCTGTACGTCGGCAAGGGCAAGCTGAACGAGTCCAAGAAGCCGACCGATGCGCTGAACGAGATCTCATCCCGATACGGCACCCCGGCCCGGTTCACGTCCCAGCTGATCAAGTACATCCGCTACGCCGCCACCACCCACCCGGGTGGCTGGGCAGCCTACGTTTCAGCCATGGAGGGTGCCCGCACCCAACTCAAGGACCAGATCAGCGACCTGATGAAGGAAATGGGCGCCGCGTCCGGGTCCCTGGAGCGTACCTCCACCCTGGCCGCGGATGTCATGCTGACCTTCTTCATCCTCGAAAACCTGGCCCGCGAACTGGACATGGGCGATGACTTCGCCGAGCAGTTCAGCGTCGACGGCGACATGTCCATGTCCGTGATCCAGCTGGTCACCAACGCCCACGCCGAGAACCAGCAGGCAGCCCCGGGCATCTCGCTGGTCAAGGCCCTGGCCGCGCTGCTCGCCTCCGGCGCGGCGCACGTGATCTCCGGCGATGACCCGTCCCGGCCGCCGATCGAAGGCACTGAGCAGTCCGAGGCCATGGTCAACAACCGGCTCGGCTGGGTGGTCGGTGGCGGCGGAGACGGATCGCTGCGTCCGTCCGGAACCAACATCGGAACCGTCGTGACCGTCATGGACCACAACAGGGAACCGCAGAAAGTCGTGCTGTTCTCCTCCGAGACCGCGTTCAGTGCCGCGCAGAAGGCCTACCCGGCACTGATCCAGTTCGGTCAGGGCCCGACGGCTGCCTGGTCCAGCGTGTGGGACGAGAACCTGAACCCGCCCTTCATCACGCGGATCAAGAACGGCCGCGGAACCCCGCTCGCCCCCTGGCGGAAAGGCAAGATCACCGGCATCCCGATCGCGGTGTCCCGCCTGGTCGACGGCGGCCTGTCCATCGAAGACCTGCCCGAGGCCAACGAGGACTAATTCCCCCACACAGGAAAGACCCCGTCATGTTGACGGGGTCTTTTCCGTTTCACGGCTCCGGTCCAAAATCGATGTCGTACTCGTCCAGGACTTCAAGAGGCTTCGACCTGATCCCGTAAAGGTACGTTTTGATCTGCTCCCAAAGCGCCAGGCAGGCGAGCTGGACGTCCCCCGCTGTGGAGATGCTCCGGTGGGTGCCGTCCGGTGCTTCACGCAGCATGGCGTCGATCAGATCGTATGCGTTGCGGCGGTCCAGAAGCTGTCGCCGGAGTGGTCCCAGACAGCGGTGACGGTCGAATCGGCTTCCACGGTTAGGCCGGTGAACCCGGCATCCTGGCAGGCCTCAAGCCGCAGCTCCATCTGCCCGTCCGGGGTGCCGTCGTATTCCATGAATCTGCTTCCCTCTGAAGATGTCTGCGAGCAAGAATATCGATTGCGGGCCGTCGCGCCTTCATTCAGTGCTTGTGTTGCGGCCGGCAGCGGATGGACTGAGCTGATGATGATGAGGCAAAAAGAGGTACCCGGAGCAAATCATGCTGCTTCACGGCCGCAATCTCCAAGCAAATGTGTGCGGCCCTTCGAATGGGCCGATAAACAAAATGGCCCCCATCTGGGAGCCATGTGATAACCATCGTCTCTAAAGCGGAAAATCTTTCCTCAGGTTATCACATGAGTTAAAGCGGGCATCTCTCACGCTCGACCGTTTCCGGTCGTTCACACGTTCGGGAAACGACCGCCGGTAGGGTGACTCAGCGGCCGTGCATCCCAATGCTGGCGCGGAATTTGAGTCCCGATGCACCCTCACTCGACCAAAACGACCGCGGAGGATAGGACCTCTATGAATAAGAAGTGTATTAACTAGGAAGGGAGGGGTCCTCTAGAGAGAGAAAGAACAGGGGCCCCTATATATATATCTTTCTGGTCGTTTAAGTAGAGTAGTAGTAGTAGGGGCCCTATATTCCCCGCCATTCCGGGGATTTTCCCACTCGACCAGGTGGTCGAGTGAGGGTCGTTCGGTGGGAGTGGCCGGTCGAGTCAAATTTCTCCCGCACAGCCCGTTTTCATGTCGAATAGCGACACCCGTGGGCCGGTGCGGCGCATAGAAATTCCATGAACCAGACCACGCCACTGCTCCGCGACAAGCTCGCCTGGGACGGTAAGAAGCTCGTCGTCACCGATGACGCCGTGATCAACCAGATCCGACGCAAGGCTCTCTCCCCGTCCACGTCCAAGTCGATGCAGTCGTGTGCCGCGCGCTGGGTGGGGGAGCGGCTGCTGCGCAACGAGGTCGAGGACCCGTTCGCTCCGGCCCCGCTGGGGACCAGCGCCCACTCCATCATGGAGGACATGTACGACGAGGCCGTCTACGAACGCCACGAGCGGACTCTCGCCCTGGCCGAAGCGCTCACCGTCCGTGACGCCGGCATCATGTGGCCGGACATCGAAAGCGAACCGGACAGCGTCCGGGCCATGGTCCGGCTCAACCGCCGCCGCTGGATCGAAGAGGTCAAGATCGCGTACGAGGGTATCTTCGTCATCGAGGACCCCAAGACCATCGCCGTCCACTCCCGCGAAATCCAGATCGACGGTCTCACCATCAACGGTGTCCCGACCAACGGGTTCATCGACCGTGTCCGTTACGGGGTCAACAGGCGCGGCAAAGAGGGCCTCGTGGTTGAAGACTACAAAACCGGCAAGGTAGGAAACACCCGGTTCGGCGACGATCATGGCGACCAAATCCGGATCTACGTTGCGGCCATAAAAGAGAAGCTCGGGGAGATGCCGGTGGGCGGCACGGTCCTCTACACGAAGTTCGGCAAGACCAAGGACGTGGACCTGAGCCCCGGCGCAATGTCCAAGACGCTGAAGACCTATGAGTTGTCCTGGAAGCGCCACAACCGGTACATGGAAACCCACGAGTTCCCGACCAAGGTTTCGGCGCTGTGCGGCTGGTGCCCGCTGATCAACGCCTGCCCCGTCGCCAAGGAGGAAGGCAAGAAGGTCTCCGAAAAGGTCGCGGACCAGATGCACTCGGCCACCCACCTGGGCATCCCTGCGCTGCGCCCGGGCGCCTCGGTCGCGCCCATGGTCTCCACCCCGGACACCCTCGTCGAGCACCACGGCCAGGACGTCACCTTCTTCATGCCGGACCCGTTCAGCTACGGAATCCCCGACGAAGAACTCGACGCCGTGGAGAGGGCCGCGGAGCTTGCCGCACACATCTACAACAGCGGGGAGAACCCGATCACTTCACAGGACAAGGACCACGGAATGAAGAAAATCACGGAAGGCAAAGTTTGGGAGCCGTACACCAGCGAAGGTGAACTGAACCCCAACTCGTACGCCGCCATGGGCGTCTTCGGAACGGCTGAACTCGCCGTCGAAGCACTGCACCGCGGCGGCCTGGCCATCAGCGGCTCGAACGTCAAGGCGCTGGCCGCAACGTTCCAGCACATCGTTGCCAGTGCTCAGGACAGCTGGACGGGTTCCACGTCCGCATCTGACGGTGCGAACGCCCGGATGCGCGGTGCCCTCCGCACGGTGCTGGCCACTCTGCCGATGCCTTTCGGTGAAGACTCCGCAGCCTGGGATGCGTGGGTTGCCGCAGCGATCCGCCGGTGCAAGTCCATCACCGCTGTCGCGCTGACCTTGTTCGGCGAAGAGCTGCCCGACTCTCCGTGGGAGGCCCTCGCCGACGTCGCCCCGGAACAGGTCTCGGATGCTCCCGCACCCAAGGCGCCCGCCAAGGCCGCTCCCAAGGCTGTCGTGAAGGCTGAACCGGCTCCCGTAGCCGAGGAGCCCGCACCGGCCGCTGACGAGCCTGCTGAGCCCGCCGCAGAGGCTCCCGCCGAGGAACCGGCCCCCGAGCCCAAGCGCGTGATCCGCAAGGCCGCTGCCAAGGCCGCGCCCGTCGAGGACATCGACTTTGTTCCTGACGATTTCGCCGCCGACTTCGACGTCTTCGCCAACTAACCCCTCCACCCCAGCAAACCCGAAAGCAGGAAACCATGCCCCTGGACACCAAAGAACGCAACGACATCATCCTCGGCGCCATCACCATGACCGGCCCGGTCGCCGAAGGCCAGACCCAGAGCGAATGGGATTCGAAGCTCAAGGCCAACGCCAAGTCCATCGCCCTGATGCTGAACGACAACTCCGATGTCGCACGGTCCATCAACATGCTGGCCGAATGCAAGAACTTCACCGGCACCATCCTGGGTGTGCAGAAGGAAGCCAGCTCCACCCGCGCCTTCGTTGCACTTAAGACCGTCGAATCGAAGTTCTCCCCGGACGGCATCGAGACGGTCCGCACCGAGCGCACCGACTCCTCCGAGGAAGCACGGGCCTTCGCGTCCCGCCTCCGCACCGAGCTCACCGGGCACCGCGTGCTCGTGTGGGTTGAAATGCAGGAGATCAAGAACAGCGCCGGGCAGAAGGTCCGCATCCTCCAGCACGTTCAGGACCTGGGCCTTGACCCGGAGTTCGACCCCGAAGAGGGCAAGCGCATCACGGTCGAAAAGATGACCAAGAAGTAGCGCACCACCCTTCCCGCGCCTGCAAAGCCCCTGTCACCGGAAACGGCGGCGGGGGCTTTGTGGCGGGACGCCCGTCACCGGATTGTCTACGCATGTTCATCAGTGACCGCATCTGTACCCGCGGGGCCCGGCAGTCCTGCCGGAACCGCACGCACGAAGGAGCACGAACACCGTGACCACCACGCCTTACGAGACCGACCGCTACCAGCCGTCCGGCTACTCGGCCCCCGACGAGTACACCCCGAACTCCGATGCGGCCATCGACGCCGACCTCAACGGGGACCTGGACGCCGACGAGCTGTACACCGCCGACATGGCGGACGGTAGCTCCGAGAACGACACCGCCGAGGACGACACGGCTGACGACGCCAGCGAAGGCGCCGGATCCAAAGCCAAGGCCTCGGCCAAGCCGTCCCGCAGCCTGTTCCGCAGGGTCGCCGCCAAGACAATCGAAGTCCAGGACGCAACGGACACTGTCCGGGCCCTCGCTGCAGCCCAGGTCGGCGGCTCCGACGACGTCGTGGAACTGGTCGCATCGATCATGTCAGCGACCCGCAGCTCTGCGTCCCCGATGGCCGACATCGAAACGATCCGCGACGGCATTAAGTCCGAGCCCTGGGGCGTTGGCATCACCGCCACCGCGATGGGCCGGGTCCGGCTGAAGGCCATCTGGACCCTCCTGCACACCCTCGGCACCGTCGGGACGCCTACCCCGCCCGCCTCGGACGCCAAGGCAGGCCTGGCCGTCGTGAAGGCAGTGAACGACCTGTCCGAAGACAACCAGCTGGAACTGCTCGCCGCCGGCGAACTGCTCAAGCGCTCCTAACCACTTTTTCAACGAAGGACGATGATGGCCCGCAACACCAAACGCAACAACCCGGCGGACGACTTCTGGGGCAACGAAGCTGAGGAGCTTCCCCGCGCGGATGTAGGGGCGGTCCAGACCACAGTCAAGCGCCTCAAGCTGGTCAAGATCTGGGTTGTCGGCAGCTGCGTGCTCCTGCCGGTCGCGTTGCTGGCCATCATCTCCTTCATGCCGAAGTTCCTCGAAAAGCCCTACGTCGCCCCGGCGGTGAACAACCAGCTGGATTCCCCGACGAAGCCGGTTGCCATCAAGACCGTCGAAGACTGGCTGGCCAAATCCCCCTCCCCGCTGCCCGGCGGCAAGGTACTCTCCTGGGACGGGGTGGAGGTCCAGGCCGAACCGAAGTCCGAGACTGACCCGAACACCAACCAGGTCAAAGAAACCCAGGGCCTGCAGCTGCACACCATGACGCTGGTCAGCCCGTCCGGGTCTTTCTTCACTACCCAGATCCAGGTCGGGTACTCGCCGGTCCGCGGCGCCAAGGTCATCGGCGAACCGACGCTCATCCCGCGCGCACCCGATGACAAACAGACCTGGCCGAACCTGGTCGCATGGCCGAACCTGGTCAACGTCTCCAAGACCGAACCCGTCGAGCAGGCAGCAACCGCCTGGGCTAAGGCCTTCACCTCCGGTGACCCGGACGCGCTGCGGCTGAGTGTCGGTGACACCGGCGCGAACCGCTCCTACATCCCCCTCGTCCAGGTCACGGCCACCGATGTCCGTGTCGGTGACGTCGGCTCGCAGAAACCGGCCAAGGACGCCCCGTCCGATAAGAAGCCCTCGCAGGTCGTCGCCCAGGTCTCCTTCGCCGTCAACTGGCAGAGCGCACCGCTTGGCCGCGGCGAAACACCATCCCGCGTCACCTACGACGTGCTCATCGAACAGGCAGACACGCCCTCCCCGAAGGTTGTCGCCTGGGGCGGCGCCGGCACCGGCGAATCCCTGAAGCCGTTCATGAACGCCGTTGAAGGCCGCAAGATCACCGCCGGCGGCATCGAGAAGGCCGTTCCCACCGACAACACCGCAGCCGCCGCTGCAGGAAAGTAGACATGGCTCGCAACTCCAAGGCTCCCGTGGCCCCACCCCTGATGGACGTCTCCGTCCCGACCATGATGCGCACCCTGCTTCCGGGCGGCCGTGGCCTCGGCGTGGACGGGTCCCTCTGGCTCTTCCGCAAAGTCCCGCTTGAACCGGTCGTGGACGCCAAATCCATCGACGAACGCGTCAACGTCTTCACCCCGCTGATGGCCGCCTACGACGAACTGGCAGCCATGTCACACACCACCTCGAACCGCCGTGCCCTGGCCCGCAAGGACTACCGGCAGACGAAGATGCTGATGGTGAACCTGCACAAGATGTACAACCCGGAAAACGGGCATCCCATTGCCGGGTTCCTGAAGGAATCCTTCCCGCAGCAGATCACCGAGAAGCGGCTGCTGATCCTGGCTGTGAAGCTCTCCGGCAAGCTCGGCGGCAACGGCGGCTTCCGCAACGCGGTCGAATCGTTCACCGAGACGCTCGTCGTCGGCGGCACCCCGCTGTCCGACTACGACACCGACCTGGGCAGGGTTGACGCCGCCATGGCCCGCTGCGGGCTGTCGATCCCCTCCTCCCAGGAGATCGCCGTTGCGAACTCTTGGTGGAACCAGGGCCACTTCCCGGACACCGTGGATCTGCCGCACTCGGACCACCTGCACATCTTTGCCGACGCCAAAGCGGTTCGCATGGCCGACGCCGCCGGCCGCGAAGACTGCCACGCCTGGCCGGTGATCCCCAACCACCGGACCCTGACGATCGCCACCCTCGAAGGATTCGAATTCGACTTCGTCTCCCCGACGAGTACTGCCGCCCACTGGGCCACCGGGCTGGTTGAGGACGGTGCCGTCGCCATCTCCATCAGCGCCCAGATCGAGCCTGCGAAGGTCACCCGCGCCGAGCTGCGCCGACAGCGCAAGCGCTACCTCGATGACATCAACGAACGCATCAAGCAGAACAAGATGGAACTCTCCGAGCAGGAGGAAATGGTCCGGACCCTCGAACAGGTCGAGGAAGTCTACGCCTCCCGCGAAGGCTCTCCGACCCTGGTGGATGCCTCCGTGCTGGTCGCGTTCGACGGCGAAGTCGAAGACATTACCCAGGCCGGCGGCGACTCGGCCGCCAACCTGAGGATCATGAACTTCCGCCAGCGCCAGGCCCTGGCCGAGATGATGCTCTGCTCGCACATCCGGGCGAACCCGAACCTGCACGACATGCCGACCCAGAATATCGCCGCATCCGGCATCCAGTCCCTGTCCACCGTCGGTGACAAGGTCGGTGCGCTAATCGGATTCACCGAACGCGACCGGCAGCCGGCGTACGTGTCCCCGACGGCGGCGTCCACCGCGGACGGTTTGCCCCTTATGCTCGTCGCCGGCGGAACCGGCTCCGGTAAAACCCAGGCCCTGCTGTGGCTCGCGACCCAAATGACCAAGATTCCCGGCCCCCGGTCTGCCCGTTCACCGCAGGTGATCGTGGACCCGAAAACGGAATCCGACCACTCCAAGACGGTTCTCGCCGCCGGCGGGCAGGTCATCTCCCTGGACGACCTCCAGCACGCCGATGGTGTCTTCGACCCGATCCGCTTCGCACGGAGCCCCGAGGTCGGCGTCGACATGGCCGCGTCCATGCTTGGCTCCATCAACCCCTGGGGCGACGACAAGGCCAAGTACGAAGTCTCAATCTTCGTGGCCCTCCGGTACGGCGTAGCGAACGGCGCCAAGTGCGTCGGCCAGGCACTGCAGATCGCCCTCGCCCACGGCAAGGCACCGCAGGGCATGGTCCAGCCGGTCCTGGAGTTGGCCGAAGCCTCCCCGATGTTCCGTGCCTGTGTGGGTATGAGGCCCGAGTCTGCGGCCCTGAACATCTTTGACGGCATCACCCTGATCAAGGTCGGCAACTCCCACCTGGACCTGCCCGAACCAGGCGCCATCGAAGGTGCGCCGCTGATGCAGCGCGTCTGCCTGGCCCTGGTGCGCATGATGGTGTTCGGTTCAGCGATGGCCCTGACCGGCCGCGGCGGCGTGATCCACCTCGATGAGGCATGGGTGTTCCTGGGCGCCGGCAAGGCTGAGGTCGAGCGCCTCGGCCGTCTGGCCCGTTCCCAGGGCGTGCTGCCCGTGCTCTACACACAGCGGGTCTCTGACGCCCTGAAGGCGGAGCTGACCGGTTACATCTCCCGCGGCTTCATCCTCCCGATCGAGGACAAGGAGGAGTCCGAGGCAGCGTGCCGGCTCTTCAACCTCGAGCCCACCCCCCAACGGCTCGCCCGGATCCGCGCGAAGGCCATCGTGGGCGAGGGCGAATCGCAGGCCCCGAACACGAACTCGATGCGGGCCCTGCGTGACCCAAGCACCGGGAAAGTGATCCGTGGGGCCATCGGGATCTACGCGGACCTGACCGGACGGGCCGTGCCCGTTGAGGTCGTCCTTCCGCCGACGTTCCTGACCATGGCCTCGACCAACCCGGACGACATCCGCCGTCGGCAGGAAGCCGAACAGGCAGTCCTCGTCTAAGGGGACGGAAAGCCCCGGTGTCCTTGCCAGGATGCCGGGGTTTTATGGTCTACCGCCCACCGGTTGCCAGCGCTATGTTGGCCAATATGTACACGTCATACCTTAAGGTTCCCGGCGCCAGCCAATCATTCGACCCGGAGTCTTGGACGTACGTCCCTGTGTCGACGATCACCGAGGCCCACCTTCTGGAGGAGTCCACGGGGAAGCGCGTGCTTTTCGCAGTGAGGGTTTTGAGTGGCACAGGCTACCCAGGAGGTGAGGCTCTCACCCCTTACCTAGACCGGAAGGACGCGGAGGCCGCACTTATCGGCCTGCTATATCAGATGAGCGTCGCTGGTCACGAGGCGCCGCAGATCGTGCGGTGGAACGGTTCTACGTTCATGTGTGAGGACATATCTCGTCCCTGAAATGCCTCGATGTGGGGTACCAAAACTAGCCCGGACATGACGGCCCATGAACAGGTGATGGACGTTACACGCCGATCTTGATGACGTTTGTCAGATCAGCCGCACACATAGTTTTTGTGCAACTGACTTCTCTATCCACCGACTCCGAATGCCACGACATCCTGCAGCGTCACGCTGCCGGGCTCGTCGACGGCACAGAGGCCCGACGGCTCATCGCCGCATCCCTCCACCGCTCCGGCATCGCCTATGCTGTCGCCCGCGAAAAGACCGTCCACGGTGTGCAGCTTATGCAGGACCTGGCCACCGAGATGGAGGATCTCCTCTTCCAGAAGGTGATGCAGACCGAGCCCGGCGGGTTCGACCTGGACCTTGGCCTGGACGCGTCGGCGACCGGGTGGGCACGCCAGCTGCTGCGCGCAGGCCGGCTGTCCATCATCCGCAACATCCAGACCCGCACGACGTCGAAGATGACGCTGGTGGATCCGTCCCCGATGCGCCAGTGGCAGGACAGCGGCTGGGTCGCCGGCCCATACACCGCCTTCCACAACGCGGTTACCAGCGACCGCCACGATCCGCAAAACCTGAGCCAGACCATGGAAGACGCCGCCGACTGGCTGCGCTCCAAGACCCGGCATCTGCGGGACAGCTCTAAGCTCGCCGCCCAGGCCGCCACCGTCATGCACGGCTACGGGGTCCCGGCACTGGTCCGCCCCAGGCTTCAGGAGCGCAAGCGCCTCAAGGCCATGATCGACGCGGAACCAGGTCTCGCCCACCGCTCGATCGCCGCCATGCGGGCCCTCATCGAAGGCGAACCGTACGAAGACGTGGACTCCGGGCTGCTGGCCCTCTGGGACGACTACAGCTTCGAGCAGATCGACAACATCACCCGTGCCGCCCCGCGCGTCGCCGGTGTCCTGGTGGACTCGGTCCTGGCCGACCGCGCCCGCCCTTCACGCACCGTACTGCGGTCCTTCCGGGCCTCCGTCAAGGCCATGGGCAAAGGCCGCGGCTGGGCCCGCCTGGCCGAGGAGACCTGCGAAGCGTTCATCGCCCTGGAATTCGAGGCGTACTCCTCCTTCGACACCACCGGCGCCGACTACCGCGACGAACGGGTCGCCGGCCGCCGCATCGCCTGCCTGAAGGCACCCGACGTCTTCGCCCGCGCCCTGGCGTTCAAAGGCCAGCGGCTGGGCATCAACGAGGCCGACCTGTATGACCAGCTGGACCGCCTGATCCGGTCCCTGACCGACCTGGAAGTCAAGGTGCCCGACGCCGCATGAACATCATCGACAAGATCAAATCCCGCGTTACCCTCAAGGCACTGGCCGGACCAGCCCGCTGGGCCGGTTTCACCGCCTTCAGCATCGTCCACGTCATCGCCATCACCCTGGCCCTGAACTTGCTGCCCATGGATCTCATCTGGTGGCTCGTTCCCCTGATGGTCGTCTTCCCCGGCATCGTCACCATGACCCTCCTGCCCGGCGGCTGGAAGCGCTGGTACCGGTGGGTTTCCCTGCTCGGACTGGTCCTGATGGTCCTGGAATCCACCTCCAACCCGTTCGTCGTCATCCTCTTCGGCGAAACCTGGATGCTGCACCGGGCCTGGATCACCGAACGTACCGTCCCGGTGAAGAACCTGCTCCGCCGCGGTAAACCGAAGGAAGAACCCGTCTGCTTCAAGCCGGGCCCTGCCCCGAAGAAGAACAAGGCTCCCCGCCGCCCCAAGACCGCGTAAGGCCCGCACACCCTTACGCAGCCCCGCCGGTCCCCGCCGGCACGGACCCGTCCACCGCCCCAAGAGGTGGGCGGGTCCACCCATCTCCCCGCCGCTCCAAAAACCTCAGAAGGACCCGACATGACGCAGCCCCTCGACGCTCCAGGGCTCATTGCCGCCGCCACGAAAGCCGGCGCATCAGACATCTTTCTGCTCAGCGGTTACCGACCCGCGGCCGCTATCAACGGTGCCAAGGGCTTTCTGGCCGACCTGGACGTGCTCACCGTCGACGACGTCCGGCGAATCTCGGACGAGTTGAAGTCGAACGGGGCCGGACACGACTATGCCGGCACCTCGGTCAGGGGTCCTGTTGTCTGGCCCGACTATCCCGAATACGGTCTCTCCTTGCGCCTGACCTGAGCCGCGCACCCCCACTCCCATCTCCACGACGCCCGCCACCGGGCAGGAAGCATAGAGGCTGCCATGATGCAGAAGACCCTCACCGAAACCGTCCGGCTTAGCACCGGAATCCCCACCGCTGACGCCCGGCCCGGACAGGTCGCACTCCTGAACGACATCGAAGCGGCGATCCGCGCCACCGGCCACGTCTGCGGCGTGGCACCCACCGGAGTGGGCAAGAGCTTCAGCCTGCTCGCACCGGCCATGGTGGCCGCCGCCAAATACGGCCAGCGCACCATCCTCAGCACCGAATCCCTGGCCCTGCTCAGCCAGATCCTCGGCAAAGACGCTCCCGTCGCCGCCGCGGCCTGCGAGAAAGTCACCGGCACCAGGCCCAAGGTCGCTGTCCTGAAAGGCTTCTCTAACTACGTCTGCACCCAGTCCGCTCGGGACACCGCCGAAGCGCTCACCGGCACCGTCGGACAGCGACCCTCCCTGCCCTCCCTTCGGTCCAAGCTCAAGCGACTGGCCAACCAGAAGAACGTCTTCCTGGACGGCCGCCCCTTCGATGCCGCCAACGGCGCGCCCCTGCTGCTGTGGGCGTTGTCCCTCGCGGCAGACCAAGCCGGCGACAGGCAGTCCTACGAAGGAGTCACCACCCCCGAACTCTGGGACACCGTCTCTGTCGGCCCGTCCGAATGCATCGGGGACACCTGCCCGATCTTTGACCTCTGCAAGCCACGGGCTGCCCGCGCCAAGGCCGCCGAGGCGGACATTGTGGTCACCAACCACTCCATGCTGGCCGTCCAGGCCGCCAAAGGTGTCCCAGTGATCATAGGCAACAAGACCCTCGGCGAATTCCACATCATCATGATCGACGAAGCCCACGCCCTCCCCGCGAACGTCCGCTCCGCCGGCGCCAGCGAAGTCTCCGCGGCCGCTGTCATGTCCTTGACCAAATCCATCTCCCGGACCCTGGACGAATCCGACCCCGCCGTCGGACGGCTCATCAAGGAGGGCAACGCCCTGGCCATCGAACTGGAGGACGAGCTCTCCGAAATGACCAAGTTCACCAAAACCGGAGAGGTCTGCAAGATCAAGGAGACAGCCGACCCGGTCGAGGCCACCGGGGACATGATGATCGCCTGGGCCCGCAGCATCAAAGGAGCCCTGGACGGGGCAGGCAAGTCCAAGAACATCCAGACCAAACTCAAAGCCAAACGGCTCGCCGGCCGCCTGGACGCCTTCATTGGCGCCGTCGGCCAGGTCAAACTGCACCGCATCGGCACCGCCCGCTGGATCGAACTGAAGACCCCGCCGCCCAACGCCAAAAACCAGGCCCCGTACTGGTGCGCCAACGCCTCCCCGGTGAACATCTCAGGGCTCCTGCAGGCAAACCTGTGGACCGCACCGGTCATGGTCGACGAGGAAGACGAAACGGTCCAGGCCATGAAGGAAGCCGGAGAGCCCATCGAGGAGGAAACCGAGACGTACCCGATGACGGTCATCGCCGTCTCCGCGACCCTGCCGTCACGGTTCGGCTACCAGGTCGGGCTTACCGCCGAAAACGTCGCCTACCCGTCCCCGTTCGATGAGGCCTACGACGATTCGCTGCTCTACATCCCGAAACTGACACCGGCGGAGATCCCGGAAATGTTCCCCGGCTGGCGGCCGGGCACCAAAGGCAAATTCAACAGCGCCCTCCACCAGGCCTGGGCGACCAAGAAGAACGTCGAGCTCGTCGAAGCCAACATGGGCTCGGCACTGATCCTGTCCGCCAACTCCACCGCCGGCAAGGCCTACGCCGTTGCACTGCGCCGCGCCGCCAAAGGACGGTGGAACGTCCACTCGCAATGGGACGGGCTCTCCACCCAGCAACTGACCAACCTGTGGCGCGACGACGTGAAATCCGTGCTGGTCGGCACCAAGTCGTTCATGACCGGCGTCGACGCCAAGGGGCGCACCTGCTCCCTGGTCACCATCGACCGGATCCCGCGCGCCGCCGGCAACCCCGTCGATGACGCCCGCGTCGAAGCGATCATGGACGCTCTGCAGACCAGCAAATGGTCAGCCGACCTCTACGTGTACGTCTCCGACGCCGCGCTGCTGCTCGAGCAGGCCCTGGGCCGTCTGATCCGGTCCGTGTCGGACTTCGGCATGGCAGCCATCCTGGATCCTCGGATGCTCAAAACCGGTCCTGTGTCCTACCCGGAACCGACCCGGAAGGTCTACAAGGAAGCCGCCGGCCGGTTCAGCAACGTCACCACGAGCCAGGCAGCCGCCGAGGAATACCTGCACCGCGTCAGCACTCAGGCGTTCGCCCTGGCCTCCTGACACTTTTCAACTTAGCCGCACACAGATTCATTACCGGCACACCCCGCCAGAACAAGAACCACCAGCCCCGAAAGGCAGAATCCATGTCACCCGCCATCACCTCCACCGCCCCCAAGTCCGTCGTCGTCTTCGGCAAGGAAAAGGGCTGCGTCCAGTGCACCGCCATGGACCGCGCCGTCGCCAAGACCGACCTCCTCATCACCAAGAAAAACGGCACCACGGCGGAGAACAAGGAGTACTGCATGACGCTGGGCCACATGCAGGCGCCCGTCGTCGTGGTCTACCAGGACGGCGTCGTCATCGACCACTGGTCCGGCTTCAACCCGGGCAAGGTCGACGAGCTCAAGAACGACCCCCTGGTCGAGCGCATGGCCCCGGTCCTCGAACTCATCGCGGCCTGACCCGAAACTTTCGAAACCCGCCGTCCATCCAGACGGCGGGTTTCTGCTTGACCTGCATCCCCTTCTGAGAGGCACCCCATGAGCACCAAAACCGCAGTCGCCACCATCGCCGCACGGCTGCTTGGACTTAGGTTTAACGATGCAGTCAGGAACAGTAGCGGACTGCCCGCCGAGGCCGCCACCCACTTCTGGGATCCGGCCGGCGAAGGAGCGTCCGTTATCGTCGGATCTGATGGAACGTACCTGTGGGCGGATTCCTCGGTCGGCAGCGCAGATCATCTGGCTGAGTTCGCAGCCGGACGAAGGACAGGGTCGTAGGCCTCAGGAGGTTCGCCACCGCGGGGGAATATCCTCAAAAAGCGGGGTAACCCGCGTGTAGAAGCGCGAGCCGCTCTGCGTGACGTCTGCGAGTTCTCGTTTATAGGTTTCAACATAAAAGTTGGCTGGCACCCTAGTCCGAAAATCTTTGATTGCCTGAGTTGCGTTGGACGCGGGGCCCACATAGCTTTCTTGTCCCGGCAAGTCCTTAGCGCACGCACTGTTGACGCCGTAGCCTGATCCGCGGTTACGCGAAGGTACACCGGCTTCTACAGTCAGCTCGAAGTAGACCGCGTTCAATACATGCGCAGGCATCAGGTAGTAAAGCTCCCTTGGCTGCTGGCCGGTTGTTAGCTGCTCAGCCAGCGGCTTGTCCTGGAGAGTGATTCTGCCCCCGAGTTTGGGCTTGAA
Source organism: Arthrobacter sp. UYCo732 (assembly GCF_040547265.1). NCBI lineage: Bacteria > Bacillati > Actinomycetota > Actinomycetes > Micrococcales > Micrococcaceae > Arthrobacter > Arthrobacter sp. UYCo732. The sequence goes on from NZ_JBEPPJ010000002.1 coordinate 207,439, forward strand.
GTCCTGACTGCACGAAAGTACGGAAAATAGCTGAGTTTCCCCTTCGGGGGTGGCCAGAGTCTGCACAATGTAGTTCTCCTTTATGTACAGCCGCTCCGTTGTCCCTGCCTCGCCTTCGACAGCCCGGACAATGTCCGGGGACCCAAGCGCGCTGTCAAAAAATGTGACGCTGGCACCCGCGTACAGCGTATCGAGGGTCTTGTATTCCCTGAGTTCCGGCCATAGGGCATCTCTCGCAGCCGGAAACCAGGCATAGATAGCCACCACTGCCGCTCCCAATCCGGCAAGCGCGATGATGGCCTTTCCCGCAGCTTTTGCTCGCGGCCAGAAGACCGTTCGCCGACGCTGCCATTTGGACATCTTTGCTGTACAGGTTTTGGAACTCGATGATTGATTCATCGTTCGCCCTTACAAAATGCCAGTAGCAATGATTCAGGAGTTTAGAACGCCAGCGTGCATTCCGCCATAAAGTTGCCAAGGCCACAGAATCGCCATCTCAAGATCTGCGAAAGAATTGGGGACTGGCCGGCTATGGCGCCGATTTCTACGCATGTTTTCGTTTGTGAACATCATGACGATCCCCGGTGCAGCGGTACCAGCGCCGGCCGACTCCCGGGCCGCCAGCGCCGACGCTGACCCGTGGACCGCCAAAGCCGCCACCGTCGCCGTCTTTGTCGCATTCAACGGACGCCTTCCCGGGCCGGGGCCGGACCTTACCGAGGATGAACTTGCCGGCTGGCTGGCAGTGCAACGCCGTGCAGCCCAGCAAAGCCGCCTCACCGGGACGCACCGCCGCTACCTTGACTCAAACATTCCGCGCTGGCGACAGACCCGCCAGGAACGCTGGGACGCGCAGCTGACCCGGCTGGCGGACGCCGCCACGGCCGGCACCCCGGTCCGGGGCCAGCTGAAGGTCTGGCTGAAATCCCAGCGCCGCGCAGCGGCGGCAGGGAACCTGTCCGTGGACCGGAAAGCCGCCTTGGACACGAGAGCGCCCGGATGGGACCGCCCCTCAGTTGATACCGAATACCTGTGGCTGAGTCGTGCCGAAGACCTGGCCAACTACGTGGACTTCGCCGGCAGACTCCCCGCCAGTACCGGTGGCACCGCCGATGTGTCCGGGCTCTACCGGTGGATGAACTACCAGCGCAGCCTGGCGCGGGCCGGGAAGATCACCACGAAGCGGCGCAAATGGCTCGATAAGAACGTCCCGGGTTGGCTGCCGGCGCAGGACAGCCGGGAGCTGCACTGGAAAGCGCAGGCGAAAGCCCTGGCCACCTTCCTGGAGTCATCAGGCCGGTGGCCACGGGTGACGCACCCCGCCGAAAAGACCCTCGCCCGCTGGCTAGGAACACAGCGGGCCGCAGCCAGGGCCGGCCGGCTCGGCGCCGTCCGCCGGGAACAACTGGACAGCATTGCTGCCAACTGGGCCCTGGCCAGACAGGGAGCGGGAACATGATGCTGGACGAGAAGAAGACCATCGAGGGTATCGCCCGGTTCTTCGCGGAGCACGGGCGCTGGCCCTCCGCAGCATCATCATCAGGTTACGAGCGGTCAGCCGGGCTCTGGCTAAACGTCCAGCGCGTGGCGTGCAACGGCGGGGTCATGGACCCGTTCCGTGCATCCTTCCTGGACCAGCACCTGCCCGGCTGGAGGGCATCCTCTGAAGAAATATGGCAGGAACGGGCCCGGGAGGCTTCGGACTTCATCCTGGCGAACGGCCGGCTCCCAATTTTCACGGCAGAAGCCAAGGGCGAGCAGTTGATCGCCATCTTCCTGAGCAACCAGCGTGCACTGAAGCAAGGAAACCATCTGCCATTTGCCCGTGTGGCCTGGCTGGATGCGCACTGCCCGGGCTGGCTAGGGGCGCCCGCATCGAAGTCCATCCGGGTTGGCGGTCCCATGTTTGCACTTAAACGACGCCCGTCGTGAAAGTCGCCGCATAGAGGCTGCCATGAACCTACTTTTCTGCGACACGGCAGAACGCGCACTGGCGGATTCGCAGCTCCACAACATCGTCAAAATGGCCTACCTGGACCCGCCCTACAACACGGGCAGGAAGTTCAACCAGTACAGCGACTCGTCGCCGCTGAAAGACTGGCTGGCTATGCTGGAGCGCACCCTGACCGGGGTCCGGGAAACGCTCATGGAGGACGGCAGCATCTTCGTGCACCTGGATGACCGGTACATTCACCGGGTCAGGTGCATCATGGATGACGTCTTCGGGGACCGGAACTACGTCGGCACCATGATCTGGGAGAAGAAGAACCGCGGATCCTTCCTGCACGCGCACCTGGCCGACGTCACGGACCACATCCTGATTTACGCCAAGGACAAGTCCAAGATGGCGCCCCTGGTCCACTCCTCAACCGAGGTCGGCAAGCGGATCCCGATCCACAACAAGGGCAACAAGCCCTCCGTGCTCGAGTTCCCCGCCGGGTCCATGACGTTCAACTTCAGCGACCGGACCATCCCGGCCGGAGAGATGAACACCCCGACCATCGACTCGGACCTGCTCGATGACCTGATCGTCGAAAACGGCACCAACAAGAATGCCTTCCGCATGTCGGGGCCCTTCCGCTACGGACAGGACGCCGTGAACAAGATGGCTGAGACACCCGGCGCCTTCATCTGCCCGCGGCAGATGCTCCGCCCCTCCTACGTGTCCCAGGAATCCCGCGGCAAGGTTCTCACCAACCTGCAGTCGTTCCGGGTCAACGGTTCCCCCACCAACGAGGACGCCCGCGCGGAGTCCGAAGCCATCTTCGGGGCAGAGATGGGCGCCTCCTTCGACACCCCCAAACCTGAAGCGCTGCTGGAGAGGCTCATTGCCGCCGCAACCGAGCCCGGTGACACCGTCCTGGACTGCTTCGCCGGTTCCGGCACCACCCTTGCCGTCGCTCAGAAGCTGGGCCGCAACTGGGTCGGCGTCGAACTGAACCCCGACACCATCACCAGCTATATCGGCCCCCGGATCGACGGCATCCTCGCCGGCACCGACCCGCTGCCGATGGACGGCTACACGCCGTCCACCAACACCTACGCCATCCACACCGGCGTAACAGAAATGGCTGCCTGATGACCCTGTACACACTGCCCTCCGCCGCGATGTCCGAAGCACCGCAGCGGCTCGCCGCCGCACTTGAAGCCCACGCATCCACAAAAGCCCTGGCTGGGTTCATGGCCGCCGCCGGCCGGGCTGGTGACCTCGTGGACAACTCGCTGCCCCACCTGCAGGAACTGGTCCGCCTCACCATCGTCAACCTGGTCCTGACCCGTCCGGGCATCGATGACGGGGGAGAGCTGGAACGCCTCGCCGACGGCATTGCCAGCGATGAGGACATGGACGTGCTGAACGAGGACGAGACCAAGGAAATCCTGCGGTATGTCCTGGACGGGGATTGGGACATGCCGGGCGCCCTGGCGCTGGCAGCGAACCTCTACCTGCAGAACAACCCGGCACCCGATACAGAGATCATCGACGCAGCACTGGAGGAGATGACCTCGTTCCTGGACGCCCAATCGTCGGCGGCAGCGGTCCCCGGCCCGGTGCACGAGATCGTGCTCCTTCAGCCCGGGACCCTGGAGGAGCGGAAAGCAGCCTAGTCCGGGGCGTCTGTCTGCTGCTTTCGGGATGCCTCGTCCGATTTGCGCCCTGCAGCATTGGCCAGCCACGACGCCGACGCCTGCTGCCGGTATTCGAGGATGTCCAGGCTCTGGTCGCTTTCGATAGCGCCAATGTCTATGGACGAGACGCGATCGGCCAGGACAGCAGGGTCGATGAGCCCGGCGTCGATAAGGGCAAGAACGAATTCGAAATCCTTGGGCCGATGCGCCATGAGCTTCGCAGCGCACAGGTCGTGCGGTTCAAGGCACAGTCCCGTGGCGTTCTCGGTGCCCTCGTTCCGAATTCCAACCAGCCGGTAGTCCCAGTCCGGAGGCAAAATCGCCGTCCGCATTCCGACACCTTCGATGTAGAAGCCGTAGGTTTGGTGGAAATCCGAGAATTCTCCGACATCGAAGCTGAGCTGGTCAGCAAGAGACTCTGCGTCCGATGAGGCCAAGGGGGCGATGTCAACCTCGGGCGACATCGTCACTGCCTGTGGGAGATGGTCCTCGGTATAAGAACCGAGGATTGCCTGGCTGCCGATGATGATGACCCGGTCTTGCTGAATGATCTTCGTGACGGCGCGGATCGCATGCTCGAGTTCATCCCTGCGCAAGAAGCTGCGCCTTCTTCATCGCGATCATCCGCTCATTACGATCAAGCGCTCCGGCGAAGGGGCTGATCTGACGCATGTCCCTGCCTTCGTCGTCATCCTTGAGCATAGCTTCCTCAATCTCCACGACTGGCAGCTTGAGAATGGCTTCCCAACGGTTCAGCCATCTCTCGGCGATCGGCGCCCGCGGTGTTGCGCGCATCCGGGAAATGTTCTCGAGCGCCAGGTCAAGTAGGTGTCCGGGGTCCTGATGGAGCTTGGCGGCCAGGAGCACGTGCAGCTCATAGGGGAAGCGTTCCTCCCGCCGGTTTGTGGCGGGGTGGCGGGCGATGGCCGTCCGGAGAGCATCCTGGACAACAGAAGGGCTGGATCCGAGGCGTGTCGCAATCGCCCGCACAGAGAGGCCGGCGGCCTTCAAGCCCAGGATGGCCTCCTGGCGCCGGCGTGAGGCAGCCATCATGGTTTCCCGAGCGGATTCTGTTTCCGCAGCGAGGGTCTTGGCTTCGTCCACAAGACGGTCCACCAGTTCCTTGTCCATGACTGTATGGTACCCCCGTACACTGACGATGTTGCAGGCGGCTCCCCGCCCGGTGACAGTGCCGGGGTGCTCCGCACACATGAGTGGGGTGAAGACAACAGCTAAGCCCCAGCCAGGAGCCACACGCCGGAAAGCCCCGGCGGCCGGGCGCTCACTCACCGAAAAGTTTCCCAAGATCGCAGCCGAATGGGACGCCGACGGCAACGGCGCACTCCGACCCGAAGACGTCTCTTACGGCTCGGACCTGATGGCATCCTGGCTGTGCCCCGCCGGGCATGGACCATACCTGCGGAAGATCTCCTTGCGGACCGGCCGAAACCGGGGATGCCCGGTGTGCGCCAAGGCCACGCTTCTCAGACCCAGGAACGGTAAGACCCTGGCAGAAGCGTTCCCGAAAGTAGCCGCAGACTGGGATTACGAAGCCAACCACCCGCTCACCCCGTCCGACGTGGCCGCGCGCTCCAACCGGAAGGCGTTCTTCATCTGCCCCAAGGGGCACGGCTCCACCGAGTCGTACATCAGCAATCGCACGGCTGGCAACGGCTGCCCCGAATGTGGCAAGCAGCGCCAATCGGCGGCACAGTCAGCCCGCGCGGTTGCAAAGGCGACCCTTGCCGGGGCAAAACCTGAACTGGCGGCCGAATGGAACCGTGACCTGAACGAGCTGACGCCCGACGAGGTCAGCCCCTCCAGCCTCGTCCAGGCGTGGTGGAACTGCCCTGTCGGCCACGAACCGTACAAGGCCGCCGTAGGCCGGCGCACCGTCGGCCGGGGCTGCCCCGAATGCGCCCGGACCAACCGGGCAGAAGCGATCCGCTACAAAGGCCCGAAGCCCGGGACGTCACTGGCCGACAAACGTCCCGACCTGATCCCGGAATGGGACACCGAACGCAACACGATCACGCCAGCCGATGTCGCACCCAACAGCCGAAAGGTCGTGCACTGGATCTGCCCGGACGGGCATCGCTACGAAAGCAGTGTCGTCCGGCGCACTGCGACCACGACCTGCCCGGTGGAACGCGCGGAACGGAGGGACGCACGTGTCGCCCCGCAAAACGACGCCTAGTGGCCCATGCTGCCGCCGCCGTCGACAGGAATGAGCGCTCCTGAAATGTAGGACGCCTCATCGCTGGCCAGCCAGCGGACAACGTTGGCGATTTCGGAAGGCTCAGCGAAACGGCCTGCCGGGATTCCTGCTTTGTAGTGCGCTTTTATTTCCTCGGAGACTTCGTTGAACATGTCCGTTAGGACGACCCCGGGCATGATCACGTTCGCCGTGATTCCGCGCGAGCCCAGCTCGCGGGTGATGGACCGTGCGATGCCGATGAGCCCGGCCTTGGAAGCGGAGTAGTTCACCTGGCCCGGCGCCCCGTAGATGCCGGACACCGAGGAGATCAGCACGATCCTGCCTTTGCGGAGCTTCATCATGCCTTTGGTTGCCCGCTGGATGACCCGGAATGTGCCGGTCAGGTTGGTGTCCAGAACGGACGTGAAATCGTCCTCGGACATCCTCATCAGCAGTGTGTCCTTCGTGATCCCGGCATTAGGTACCAGGACCTGGACCGGGCCGTGGGCAGCCTCGACCTGCTTGAAGGCAAGGTCGATGGATTCGGAGTCCGTGACGTCCGCCTGGACACCCAAAATGCCATCCGGAAGCTCCGATTCAGTGCGGTAGGTGACAGCCACCTTGTCGCCGTTGGCCAGAAACGACTTGGCAATCGCCAGGCCGATCCCTCTGTTTCCGCCAGTGATCAATACGCTCCGGGCCCCGGGCTGCTCCGTCAGTTCGTTCGTCATAATCTTTCCCTCCGTTTAGACCGGGGTCAGCATAGCCTGATGTACGGGGCGGCTCCTTGTCACACGTTCTCTACGCATGTTTGGGGGAAGAAGAACGCAGTCAACAGGAAGACCAGCCATGAGCGAGAACACCACCATCAGCACCGGCCAGCTCCGCAACCGCGAAATCGTTGCCGCTGACCTGCTGCACACCATCGAGGCCAACCCGGACGCGCGCCGCACTGCGTTGACAGTTCCCAGCGAACCGCTGTCCGTTTTCGGCCGCAAAATGGCCGGCCACGAAGGCTGATCCGAACTTCATACAGGCCGCCGCCCATCATGGGCGGCGGCTTTTCTTTGCCCGGAATCTGTTTAGGAAAAAGGGCCGAAGCGGGGACTTGCACCGCGCATTCCGCACACATAAAAGGCAAGGAAACCACCCGCAAAACAGCAGGAGATTGTCATGGACGTATGGATCGAAACCACCGCCGGAACCCTTGTAAAGGCTTCCGCGACGACCCACATCACTATGCGTCAGAACGACAAAACCTCCAGCTGGGATGTGAGTGTCTCCGCCTCAGCCGCACCGGCTCCATTCGCGACCGGATTGGCAGACAAAGAGGCCGCGCGCAGCGTCCGCAATACGCTGGCCTTGAGCATGTCGACAGCATCCAGCGCCGAGGCACCTCAGGTCGTTGTGTACGACGATGAGGATCTTTCCGTCAACTCCTATACCCTCGCGGCCTAACAGAGCGGTGAGGGCCCGTCAGGGCGCCGCACACATGTTCCCGGTGAAACCACGACGCCGCCTCGACGGCACCCCAACGAATGCCCATCTTCCGGATAGGCGAGAGGTCCGTGCGGAGAACCGCCGACGCCGCCGATCCTTCCGCCGCAGGAGCACCGCCGGCGCTGTGGCGGTCATGACCCTGGCCATGCTGGGCGGCTTTGCAGTCCAGGCAATAGGACCCTCCGGCCAGGAGTTCACCCTGGCCTCAGAAGTCACCCCAGCGAAGCCGCGGCCGGTGACCATCATCGCCCCCGCGGCAGCCCGCATCCACTTCGACCGTTCCGCGGTCACCACCATGGCTGCGCCGCCGCCGAGCCCCGACGAAAAGCTGCACCACCTGATGTCGACCTCCAACGGAGCACCAGCCGTCACAGAGTCCAAAGGCACTCTTGCGCCGCCGCTTGGCAACCTGGATACCACCTCGGCCTTCGGCCAACGCACCAGCCCGCTGACCGGCGCCTCCGAACTCCACAGGGGACAAGACTTTGCCGGAACCTGCGGCACACCGGTCCACGCATCCTCCGGCGGCACGGTGATCTTCGCCCAATGGCACGCCAACGGTGGCGGCAACCGGGTTGAAATCCAGCACGAGGACGGACTGACCACCACCTACAACCACTTGGAAGCATCCACCGTCACCGTCGGTCAGCACGTAAACCGAGGGGATGCCATCGCCACGGTCGGTACCACCGGCGCCTCCACCGGCTGCCACCTGCATTTCGAGGTCTACCTCGGCAAGGACGTCGTGGACCCGCTGGGCTGGCTCTAACCGCCGTCGCCGACCACGACGCATAGGGAGAGCATGGCCCTTACTGCTGTCCTCACCGGGACCTACCGCAACCCAGAACTCCGATTCAAATTCGGATGGGGTGCCACCTTGCCCAACGGCAAGGCCGCGCAGGACTGGGTCAAGAAACTCCCTGGCCGCCGCTGGGACAACTCCGAAAAGACCTGGTACATCACGGGGACCGGCACGAACCCGGACCGGTTCTTCGAGGCTGCGAAAATCGACGTGGACTTCTCCGAGGCCACCGGCGACCTCGCAGGGCTCACCTCCCTGGAATCCCTGTGGCGCCCCCTCTTCCAGCGCTCCATCCGCTTCCCGCACATGGCATTCGTCCGACCCCGCATGGCCGGCTTCGAACGGATGAGCACGATTCTGGGCCCCGGCGCCGTCTGGGATAAGGCTCGGCAGCGCTTCGAGGTGATGCTCTCCGACCTGGTCACCGACGCAGGTGAACCGAAACGTGGGCTCAAACTTGACCCGGACACGTGGGCCGCAGCAGTCGCCGCCCGGCAACTGGAGGCCATACCGGACGACGTCCGGGCCGCAGCGCGCGAACTGGCATCCTCCACCGGCGTTGAGGGGGACTTCCAACACGAACTCTCCCCGCGCACTCAGGAACTCATAGACATCGTCGCCACCCACTCCGGCTACCTGCCCAAATGGTTCGGCCTCGCCCTGTACCCGTTCCAGGTAGCAGGGGCCTACGCGATCGCCGGGGGACACCGGGCTCTGGCGGACGCCCCGGGCCTGGGTAAGACGAGAAGTGCGCTGGCTGCCGCGGCCATCGCCCGGGCCCGACGCATCGTCATCATTGTCCCGCCTCTCGTTGTGGAGAACTGGTGCCGGGAAGCGTACGCCGCCCTGGGACCCGGCCTGAAGAAGATCCAGCCGCCCGAGGAAGCCGCCGTCGAGCCTGCACCGTCGAAGCGGAAGTCGAAGGCCAAGCCCAAGGCACCACCGAAGAAGCCCGACTTCCCCGCGTACATTGTCCCGATCCGGGCTGGCAAGAAGGTCCCGCCGTTCCCTGAAGCCGGTGTTGTCGTCGTTGCGGACTCCCTGCTCGGATCCCGTCCCGAACTGCTTGACGATCTTGTTGCCTGGGCGCCGGAAGCAGCCCTCTTCGACGAAGTGCACCGCTCCCGCACCTGGGCTGGAAAACGGGCCACGGCCAACCGCAACCTGGCCTGCTCCATCGACGCACTGCGCCTGCCCATGACCGGCACCCCGTTCCTGCAGAACCCGGCCGAGGGAGTCAACATGCTCGCCATTGCCGGCCTTCTGGATCCGGTTTTCGGTGGTCCCTCCAAATTCATGGAGACCTATACGACCCAGAATCATTTCGGCGCGTTCCTGCCCAACCGCAAGATGCTGCCCCAGCTCGAGCAGATGCTCACCCACAGCTGCTGGGTCCGCCGGAACAAAGGCGACGTACTCAAACAGCTGCCGCCCAAGCTGCGCACCACCCGCTACGTCGAAATCGACCAGAAAGGCTTCAAAGCCGCTCACGACACGTTGTACGAGAAGGTGACGGAGTGGATCGATGAGCAGCGCCAAGCCGGCGAGATCATCTCCAAGGACTCCATCAAGGATTTCGCCCGGTCCCGTGTTGACCTGATTACGCCGCTGCGCGCAGCGGCCGGCGTCGCCAAGATCCCGGCCGCCATCGAGATCATCTCCGACTGGATGGAGGCCACCACTGAGGTCCGCAACGGCAAGAAGATCTACACCCGGCCGCTGACCGTCTGGGTCCACCACCAGCCCGTCATGCAGGCCCTCATCGAAGCCGTCGAGAAGGCAGGCATCGCCGACGCCGGCTTCATTGACGGGGGAGTGGCCCAGCACAAACGCCAGCTCGTCGCGGACAAGCTCCAGAACGGCGAGATCGGAGTCATCTTCTGTTCCATCGGCGCCGCCGGCTTCGGCATCACCCTGACGGCCAGCTCGGACACCATCTTCATCGAAACCGACTGGACCCCGGCCAACATTTCCCAGGCCGAGGACCGGAACAACCGCATCGGGCAGGTGAACACCTGCATGGTGACGACCCTGCTGGCGACCAACACCCTGGACGCCCACATGCGCGCCATCCTCCGGAACAAGGCCAAGGACCTGGACGTGATGATGCCCGGTGCCGACAACAACGTCACCAGGATGACTTCGGTCCTGAACGAGGACACGAACGCTTACGAAGTGCTCACCGAGGAGGACCTGGAACTGGAGAAGAACTTCAAGTCCCTGGGCGACATCGTGGAGTCCATCGTCCAGGACATCCTCCACATCCGCGGCTACGAACTGGCCGCCTGATGAGGGCCGCCCGGATTGCCGTACACATGAAAAGCATGAGCTTCACCATGGGTCTTTGCTGATGGCGGGACTGAAGACGAAACCCGAGTACAACGGTTTGGCCGAGGCGGTCAGCCTGGGCATTGCGCTGCTCAAAAAGGCCAAGCAGAACACCTGGCCCGAACTCATCGAAGCGATGGGCGCCGACAATCTTCTGGTCATCAAAGCCTTCAAAGCAGTGGACCTCACGGACGCCCAACTGGACACCGTCAACACATGGCAGCCGGTCCTGAACCTCGTCAAGGTCAACCCCGCCGTCATCCCCGTCATCTGCCCTGTCTGCCAGCACTACGTGCTGACCGCCGATACAGCGCCGACCCGGTGCATGGTCACCGCTGGTTGCGAAGGGAAGCCATTCAAAGTGGCTGCTGCCACCGGCATCACCGCCACGAAGGCAGCTGCCGCCACTGCAACTATGGCACCAGCGCCCGCTGCTGTAATCGAGCCCGCACCGACTCCGGCACCTGCGGAAGCAACGGCCAACTCCGCCAGACGGGTGGTCAAGAAGGCATCCGCCGCGACAGATTCAATGATTGAGCACATGCCCGACGACATTCCTGAACCGGGGTCCGTTGCAGAAGCCGAACCGCCCGCCGGACCATCACCGGAAGAGCCCCAGGCACCAGCCAAAGCTCCCGTGGCCGAACCGGTCATGGACCTGGTAATCGTGGCGGACGACGAAGATCCCTTCGCCTGAACGAAACAGCGCCTAGTGGGCCGGCACCGGATCCCCGGCGTCTGAAAGAACCCTCGCCACGGTCGTTTTTGAGCACCCCAGCCGCTGCGCAATGGCCCTCTGGCTGAGCTTCTCCGCGGCCAGTTCCCGGACCTTCACCGGGTCGACTTCGGCACGTGTTTTCGGGGTGGTCCGCGGGTGGTCCTTCAGGTGGTCCACCCCTGGTCCATATGCTGGTCCACCAAGTGGTCCTTTTCGTGGTCCACCCGAAGTGGTCCACTGGTCCTTCGCCTGGTCCATCTGGTCCGCGCGGACCACCTGATCACGTGCCCGCTTCCTCCGCTGGGCCACCGAACCGTACGCCGGCGCCACCACGAGCTTCACTGTTGTCTCCGTCGCGAAGAACAGGCTGACAGGCATGATGGCAGCTAGGAAGGCACCGAAAACCACGGTCGAATCCACGGCAGCCGGCACCCCGTGAGGTGCCAAAACGTGTGCGCCGTTGGCCAGGACAGAGACGAGCGTGAAAAAGCCGACAGCGACCCACGAAAGGGTCGTCGATTCCCCTCTGGCCCTTTGAACACTGGCCGCAACGGCATATACGAGGATCGTGGAGTCGACCACGATGGGCACTAGCCAGCGGAGCTGCTCAGGGATTCCGGCCCAGGATGCTGCCTGCATGAGACCCAGGAAAGAGAGGGTGAAGCTCGCCGCGGCCAGGACACCGACCAAAGTCAGTGACAGCATCACCATCGTCCGGCTATCGGGCTCGATACGTGAAGTCATTCGTCCGCTTCCTCCCTCGACAGTGGTCCACGTGGACCGCTCGAAATGCCAGTCTAGGACCGGTCCACGACAATTTGACCTCCGGCAATGGACCAGTAAGGACCACCAAGTGGACCACTAAAGGACCACTTGAATGGACCGGCAAAAGGACCACCCTGGACCACGGGTGGACCACCTTGGTGAAAGAGGCCCTGAAGTCCGCACACATGACCGCCATGAGCTCCCCGAAAAAGACCTTCACCGTGCTGGCCGCCGCGGCTGTATTTCTCACCGCTGTCACCGGCTGCAGGGAGTCGGTCACCACCGCGGACCGCGATGCCTACGAGTCGGCCCGCTTCGGGACACCAGAGGCCAAGGTTGCGGCGGATCAGGAACTGGAGCGGCTCAACGCCAGGTCTTCGGCAACGAGCCCCGCACCCGACATGATCGATGTCCTGTTGCACCCCGGCGAGTGGCCGGACGTAGGGAAGAAGACGCTCTGCGAATACACGACCAAACTCATGGACGACGCCCGCCGGAACGGTAACGCCGTCCCGGAAAGGGTGCGCGGGGCAGCCGAAAAGGTACTGGAGCGCTGCTGAACCAGGGGCCCGAAATAGTGATCCCGGACATTTTTTCCTGAAAGCTGCGCGTTTTGTGAATCTGCCGCACACACACCAGGCATGAGCAACGACACCGCATCCTCAGCCGGCATGAACCGCGTCCAGAAGGGCATCCCGACCGGGGGCCAGTTCGCCGCGACTTTCCATGCCGAGCCAACACTGAGCCTCGCCACAGAGCGTCTCAACGAATTCACTAACGTCGAAGACTTTGTCGAGGTCGCCTACACCTCGGCAGCCCACTGGCGCCGCCGGTACAACCAGCAGGACAAGTCGATCATCGTCGACGAAGACGACATCGCACAGGAGACCATGCTCCGCACCCTCGAGGCGCTGGACCGGGGACGCAAGATCACCGACTTCAAGCAGATGGTGACCTCCACCGCCGCCAACGTGACGGTGCGTGCCACGGAAACCACGTTCCGTGCTGAAGACCGCAAGGCCTACCGCATCTTCGACGAGCAGCGCAAGGCGATTGAACTTGAGACCGGCGAACGGATGACGCAGCGGGCCCAGGATGAGCTCGCGCAGAAAGTCCTGGACGAGTGGCACGACCCGCGCCACAAGCCTTCCAAGGACTTCCGGATCGCCCGCACCTTTGACCGTTCCCTCGACGCCCCGCACGGAGCAGATGGTGGCGTGGAGTCGACCCTCGGAGCAACACTCGTGAACCCCGAACAGAGCGGCAACTACATTAAGCCCAACTCTTACATGGACCGCGCCCACACGGCCATGGAAGAGACCGGCGCCGCCCACAAGGCAGAGATGAAGCGCCTCGCCTGGAACGCCATCGCTGAAGGCACTCAGGTTCCGATGTCCAACCCAGGCAGCCTGTCACAGCGCCAGGTCACCAAGCACCGCGGTGTCATGGACAAGCACGAAGGCGGCCTCATGGGCGCCTGCAAGGACTGGTCAGCAGACCGCGAAAACGAGGCCACCGCTGCGCTGTTCGCACCGTTCGGCGAGATGGACTTCGAAGACCAGGAGCGTGTCGTCACCATGCTGGAGGGCTTCGAGGCCCGCGGCGAAGGCCGCGCCCAGGTCATGTGGGAGTCCGCCATGGCCATCGCCAACAACAAGCACAGCAAGAACAGCTAGGAGGCCTCAGTGCCCACGAACCGAGTACCGAAAGGGGTCCGAAGCGGCGGCCAGTTCGCCGCTTCGGCCCATCAGGAGCCGAAACTTAGCATCATCGATGCCGACTTTCCTTCCGTAGGCGACGCCGACGTCGATCAGATCCGCTCCCTCGCTGAAAGCAATGACCCCCTGGTCCGGGCGGAGGTGACCTCCAGCATCCGTGTCCCGGACGACGTCCTGGAGCGGCTCTCCCAGTCCGACCAGCCGGCATCTGTACGCCTGGCTGCCGTGAACACCGGTTACGCGGGCACCGGCGACAGGGCAGCTGAAGACCGCCACCCTCTGGTGCGGGCCGCCGCGCTGGCGGCATGGGATCTGTCGGACGCTCACCGTGAACGACTCACCCACGACCCAAAAGTTCAACGGGTCATGGGACTCATCTCCCGCTGAACGGCCGTCACCCAAAGATCTACGCATGTCTATGAGTAGAACAACCCACAGCATTACAAGCGGCACACGCCCCGGCGGGTGCGTCAAGAAAGGCAAGAAATGAACGCTGTTCCAATGGCCGTACCCATGGCCGGCGAAGTCAATCTCAAGGGCGGTTGGGACGGCGTTTGGCAGGCCGTGAACGCAGGCTTCCCCGGCCTTCCCCAGCTCCTGACCATCATCGGCGTCATCCTCGTCGTGGGCGCTCTGCTCAAGTGGGCATGGGACCGCCGCCGCGGCGGTGGCATGGGCCAAGGCTCACAGCCCCTGTGGGGCGCACTGATCCCCGGCGCAATCCTCTGCGCACCGGGCGTTCTGTTCCCGATGCTCCTGGGCCTGCTCGACTGGGTAGCCAACATCTGCATCCAGCTGGCGAAGACCGCAACCGGAACCTAAACCGCCACTGATCAACCGTAAGCCGGGGCTTCCGAGTCCCGGCTTACGTCTGAAGGGACATCTTCATGGCCACCATTAACTCCCTGTACCTGCTGACCCCTATGACGGGCCGCACATCAGGCGCCGACAGGACCACAGTCATCGGCACGGTGGAAATGAAGTGGCGCACCTTCTGGATCGCGGTTTTCGCCATGGTTCCGGCCGGAGTTCTGACCGCCATCTTCTTCCCGATGCTCGGCTCCTACGCCATGCTCTGGATCCCCATTGTGCAGGCAGCCGCGTTCGTCCTGATTGAGCGCCGCTCCAAGGACGGCCTGCAGCTGCGCACGTACCAGGCCATGTTCGACAAGAAGCGTTCCGCAGTGAACACCTTCTACCTGTGCGGCCAGCCGGTCGATGTCAGCGGCGAAACGTTCGGGACCATCCGCCAGATCACCGTCCCGGTCTACCGCGACGAAGGTGACTCCCGGCCCGCGCAGCCCACCTACTTCGAAGATTTTGAGGCATCATCCCGATGAAGAAGTCCCTGCTCGCCCGCCTGATCGGGGCACTCATCGTGATGGCCGTCCTGGCCATCGGCATGCCGCCCGCAGCCAGCGCTGCCCCGTCGCGTGTCCCTGCCGCCGCTGTTGCCGCTGTTCCGGCCATCGCCCCCGCTGCGACCAACTCCTGTGGAATCAGCGGCACCGACGGAAAATACGCTGCCAGTTCCCCTCTGCTTCCGGTGAATCGCTGGGCCGATGCCACAGCGAACATGCATTCCCGCCTCGACAACGTCATGATGGCCGACACGGCCCAGCTGCTCCAGCGCAACGCGATCGTCAGCGGCGGCATGTCCACCGGCAACTTCATGTGGTCCCTGGGCACCGGGGCTTCGGCTTTCGCGATCAACTTCTGCCTCCTGGACTCGATGGGCGGGGCTGCCGACAAGGTGGGCGCCACTATCGGTGACGCTGTCCTGAAGTCCGGCCTGCTCGCCGCCCTCGTGGTCATCGCCGTAGCCGTACTCCTCTTCCAGGCCCGTCGCCGCGGCGGTGCCGCCTGGAAGACCATCATCGCCAAGGGCGCCATCGTTGGTCTCCTGGGCATCATGGTCGCTGGCTCCATGGCCTCAACAGGCGGCGGCAAGGACGGGAACACCGGTGAATACAAGCCCGGTCTCATGTCCCCGGGCTGGATCGTCACAACACTGAACAAAACCGTTTCCTCCCTCGCATCCGCGCCGGCAGCAGCACTGGCCATGCCGAGCACCTCCAATGGCACTTACGACCAGTCCAACCCACTCTGGTGCGGGAACTACATCACCTCCCTGAAGTCCGGCTACCAGGCAACCTACGGGGCCGGAGCCGACAAGCTTTCCTCCGGCGTACCGATGATCATGTCGTCTCTCTGGGAAGGCACCGGCCTGCAGACCTGGCGGACCGCACAGTTCGGTACGGCGACTGCATCCGGGGGCAACAGGCTCGATGAGAACACCTACTGCCACCTCCTGGACTGGAACAACTCCAGCGGTGTCCGCGTTATGGGCAGCTCCGTGGCGGAAGACCAGAACCCCGCCGCATCCACGGTGCGAGGCACCATGGGCCGCTTCTGGGACAAGGGCTACAGCGAAGCCTTCTACAACTCCAAAGCCTGGCAGCCGGTCGACAACGTCAGCCGTGACCGCTCCCTGATCGGCTGGTCCACCTGCCGCATCGGCGCCGGCGAGGACCCCGCGACCGGGACATGGACCATCCAGGACACCTTCAACATCGGCGACACCGAAAAGAAGGTCAGCCCGGATGACTGCAAGAACTGGTTCAACCAGACAGGCGACGTCCCCGGAGCCATGAACTGGCCCTCCAACGGTGACGATGTGGCCAAGCGGACCACCAGCCTGGAGCTGCGTGACTACATCCTGACGCTGCACGGAAACTACAACTACCAGGGCATCACCTCAGTGTTCGCCTACAACCTCTCGGCAGCTGCGATGCTCGGTGTCTTCGGAGCGATCGCCATCTCGATCATCGTGGCCAAGGTCGCGATGCTCATCATGATCATCACCGCCTTCTTCCTGGTCATCATGTGCCTGCTGCCGAGCGCCGGAATGGACAAGCTCTCCGGCTTCGTCAAGATGCTGCTCGGCATGAACATCTTCGTCTTCGGCATCCAGATGATCTTCGCGCTCGTGGCGGTACTGACCACGATGCTCCAGTCCACGGGTGCGACGTTCCTCGGCGGCAACGGATCCCTGATCGCCACCGTCTGGACCGGCCTGTCCCCGCTGCTGGCGGTGTACCTGCTGCACATGATGTTCACCAAGGTCATGAAGGTTCCCTCCCCGTTCAAGCTCTCCGCAGGTCTGGCCTGGGGCGCTTCAGCGGCAGCCGTCGGTGGCGCAGCCGCGGCCGGCGTCGGATCCCTCCTGGACCGCACCGCCGGCAGGCACGGAGCCCGTGCCATGGGCGCTGCCAAGCGTGCCAGCAGCCGCGGTCTCAACGGTGCCATGTCGGCCGCTTCCGGCGGACGTCTCGGTAAGCTCGGGGCTTCCCGCCGCGGGGCCGCTGCTCCGGTCGGTGCCGGTGCCGCGGCTGGTGCCGGTAAGCGTGGGGCTCTCGCCCCCGGTGCCGTTCCTGCAGCACTGGCTGGATCCAAGCGCCGTGGCGGTCTCAGCCTCGGTGGCGCGTTCGGCGCGGGTGCTGCAGCCGGTGCCGTCGGTGCAAAGGCCAAGGGTCGCGAAGCCGTAGACGCCGGCGAGTCGGAAATCGTGCCGCCGACGACCGAGCAGATCCGTGCCGGGCACGCCGACGGAAAACTCGATCACCTGGACCTGGTCAACTCCAATGTGGCGAACTCCCAGCTCGCCCACGGACAGATGTCCGCCGGGGACCGCAAGGCCATGCGTGGCGCTGCGAAGGACGAGCGCCTTGCGGCCGTGTCGTTCGAGAAACAGCGCCGTGCAGAACTCGGTCTTGCTCCACTGCCGACCACGATGGGCGGAAAGGCCAAGAACGCCATCGCTGACTCCTGGTCCAGCACACAGCAGCAGTTCCGTGAGAAGCCGCTCCGTACCTCAGCGAAGGTCCTCGCCGGCGGTGCCCTGCTCGCCGTTTCCACTCCGGCACTGGCCATCGTGCCGGTCGCCGCTGGTGCTTGGGCGGCGAAGAAGGGTATCGACGCGGCCAGGAACAACACCCCGGGCGCACGTCGCCAGCGGGATGACGTCCGGACGGAGAACTACCGCCAGGCGATGCGTCACCAGATGAAGCAGAAGGGCCCGAAGGAGGTCAAAGCTTCCAAGGGCAAGTCCAGCAAGGTACTTGGCGAAGGCGGCCAGGACAAGACGGGTCCCGCAGCGAAGCCAGTAGTGGCTTCACAGTCGGAGGCGCGTCCGGACCACGGACCGGCAGCGCCGGTGACAGAACAGCTGCCCGTCGTGTAGCTCGTCGAAAATGCCTCCTGCCGGACACAAACCCGGTAGGAGGCATTTAGCCGAATTAACCGACCACGTCCAGTAGTATCGACGCCGAGCACCTGCGAAGCGTCGCAAGCATCAAGGGAGCTTACCGACCATGACATCAGAAGGCATCAACCGTCAGCCGCAGGGCATTCCTGTCGGAGGCCAGTTTGCGCCGACACAGCACTCGGAGGCACCTATCCGACTCTTTGACCGAACCGACGGTTCCTTCCTCAACCCGGCCCCATCAGCGACCGCCGAGCACTGCATCGAATTCTGGTCCCGGGTGGAAATCCCCGACGAGATCATCGATCAGGTCGTTGACGCCTACGCGAAGTTCCGGTCCGAGGAAATCGATCGGGATATGGAGCAGACCATGTCCCAGTGGACTGCCCGCTGGCAGGAGCAGAACCCCGTACCAAAGGGCAAGCACCTGGAGGACTACGAGCAGCGCTTCCGGACCCAGCACGAGCAGTACAGGCAGTCCGTGGAACCCGCGGCTGTGGCCAAGCGCCCTGAGCGGCTCGGCCAGTACGACACCAGACAGCTTATTCGTGCAGCCAAGATGCTGGTGCACCGTCCCAACTCGCAGCGTTTTCCCGGCGAGGGTGACAAGGTGCTCGCCGAAAAGATCGAACTCTTCGACGAGGAGCTGACGGTCCTCGAGATCGACAAGAAGTACAGCCTCTACGACATCCGGTACTCGATGGAGAAGGTCTTCCGGAGCGAGAACGACGCCCTGTTGGCAGCCCTGGAGAGCCAGCGCGAAGAGCTCTCGGGTATCCGCGAGCAGCTGATTCATTCACGCAACGACATGAGCAACTACTGAGGCTCGACGAAAAACGGAAGGGGCACCCGGCGAACAATCGCTGAGTGCCCCTTTTGCTGTGTCTGCTACTTTTTCGGCGGCGAGACCTGGTCAACGAGCCAACTGCCGTCGGCCTGAACAGCGACGCGACCCTGGAGCAGCGGGCCCGCGGTGGAGTAAGCCACGAACGTCTTGAAGCCCAGGGATTCCTCGGCCATGGACACGCTGTCCACAGTGACGGCCGGGATGACGCGGATGTCCGTTGTGACGTAGCCGGCGTACAATCTGTCGCTGACCAGCGGCTTGAGGCGGCTCAGCCAGGCTTCTTTGCCGTCAGCTGTGTTGACCCACGCCGAGGCGAAATCCTTCGCGTACGGACGCCATTCCTTTGCCTTCACACCCTGGGGCTCCTTGCCCAACACCACCGGCTCCGATGCAGACGGCGTCGGGGACGGCTGGCCGCCGCCCTGGGAGCCTGCAGTGCCGTCCGATGGAGCCGGGGAGCCTGCCTGGTCCGAAGGGCCGGCTGAGGGGCTTGTGGCGGTTCCGGTTTCGAGCTGGGCGGTCGCTACCGGCGCTGGCGTTACCGCACCGACAGGTGACTTGGCCGCCGGCGCGTTCTGGGTGAAAGCAAAGAAGGCCACGGAGGCTGCCACCACGACTACCAGGCCAATGACGACGGCGTTGTCTTTGAGGAACTGCAGTGCAGGGTGGAGTTGCTTCGAGTCAGCGGTCATGGAGCGTCCTTCGGGGTAGTTCGGGCTAGGGAATGTCAGCGATGTGGATGTAGCCGCTGACCTCATCGGCCGGGATGGTTCGGGTGTGGTAGTTGTGGTTGTAGCCGAAGTTGTATTCCTCGACGACGACCGTGCCGTCATCGTTGATCGCACCGACGACCGCCACGTGACCGTACCCCTGCGTTTCAGATGTGGGGCTCTTGAAGTTCGGACCCCACCAGATGACAGCTCCCACCTTAGGGGTCATGTCGACCGGGTACTTGGACCCGAGCGTTGTGCCCCACTGGCCGCCGTCGCCGAAGAGCCCGACGCCCTGGGTGGCCACAGTGAACGGGTACGGTTCGCCCTCCTTGTAGCCCATCTGGACGTTCATGCGCCAGGCAACGAACGAAGTGCATTCGCGGTAGTACAGGCCCCACGGGTCAGGCGTGTAGATCTGGGCGTCCTTGAACGGGTAGTCATCGCCCTTACCGGCGGCGCCCGTCCCGACCCCGCCGGCGGCAGGGGAGCAACCGGCTGTGGTGGAAGTACCAGTCGAGCCTCCGGGGACTGCATCCGTGCCCTGGCCCAGGCTGCTTGTGGTGGTGCCGTAGCTGCCGGTGGTTGGTTTCATTTCGTTGACCATGGCCTGGGCGGCGACTTCGTCGTCCGCGTAGGCGTCCGGGAACGCGGAGCTCTGGACCAGCTGGGCGGCTACGGTGACGGGCTTGTTCTCCCAGCCGATGATGGTCAGCAGCCGGCTCAGGAACATGTCCGCGGACTTGGCCGGGTTCATGGCGTCTTCGACGGTGCCCCAGGAGAAGGCGCTTCCGTTGACCTGCTGCTGGAACAGCCCCACTGAGTAGGACTTCTTGCCGGGACCCAGGTCGAAGCCGCCCTCGGGGCCTCCGTCGGCGAGATCCTGGGAGCCAGGGACGCTCGAGTTCCAGTACATCTGCAGGCCGGATTCCTGAAGCGCCGTGGCCAGGGCGATGACCGCGGCCTTCTCAGGCATGCCCTTGGCTGCGACCTGGTCAATGATGGCCTGGGCGTACTTCTTTTTCTTCTCGTTCAGATCCCCGCCGGTGGGTGATCCGACCGTGACCGTGGACGGTGAACACTTGGCGGTAGCCCCGATGCTCAGGCTGACAGCCGACTTGAAGACCGCCTCGGCGACCTTGTCACTGTCCTTGACCGGAAGGGCCGTGATGGCCGCCATGTACTGCTTCTTGACGTTTTCGCGGAGTGCTTTGGCTTCCTCGTCTTCGGAGGGCTTCAGGATGTTCTCATCCTTGGGCCCGCGCGTGTCCATGTAGCCGGCGTCCAGCGCCGATGTCTGAAGCGTGCTCACTGTGGTCTGGGAGGCAGCCTGAAGCTTCCGACCGACGAAGACGGCGGCCTTGTCCAGGTCGTTGGCGTCAGCCTCGGTAATCTCCCCGTTGGCCTTGGCCATGTCGATGCCCAGAGGCCCGGTTCCCTTATCGCCGGACCAGGTCTTGGTCGTCTGCTGGATCGCGGCGAGGATTTCCCACGGGGTCCCCGTCATAGTGGCCGCGTCCTGGATTGACCGCAGTTCGCCGTCGTTTTCATAGGCGGCCAGCGCGGCGGTCTGGGCGATAGCGCCCCGCCCGGCAGGAACCGCGGTCGTGTTCTGGCCCATGCCGAAGATGAGGTTGGCCAGCATGGTGAGCGTCAGGACGGGGGCGGCGATCGCCGCGATGGCGATGTTGCGCCCGGTCTTGGTTTTGGCCGCGCCCACGATCGCACCTCTGGCGGCGCCCGCCAGACCTCCCGTTGCGGCGCCTTTGAGTGCTGCGGTTGCTACGGCGCCGGCGTCTGCTTTGGCCTGGTCTGCGACGGTGGCGTTGCCGTTCGGTGTGTTGGCGGGCCCGGGTGCGTCGGGAGTGGCAGGGCCGGTGCTTTCGGGAGGATTGGCGCTCATACCCTGGAACATGCGCAGATTTCAGGGGTACGGCTCATCACAGACGCTTCAGCGGACGGGCTGGGGGAGCTTCCTGATCTTGTCCCAGCCCTGGGCCTGATAGGTGAGGATCTCTTCGGCCCAGCTGATCCGCAGACCGTCCGCGGAGGCCAGGGAGTCGAACTGGTCTGCCCAGTGGAAGCCGTCGGGCTGTTCGGGGGCGAGGGCGGCCGGTTCCAGTCCGGTGACCTGCCCGAGCGTGTATTCGTCGTTGACGAAGGTGAGGACGTTCCAGAGTCCGTCGCCGAGAAAGATCGCGTGCTGATCGGTCCCCTGGATGGACCAGAGTTCGCCGGTGGCCGGCCCGCGCCGGGCCGGGACGTGGTTCTGTCCGGTCGTCTCAGCGGTGGGCAAAGCGTTCACCGGCTTTCACGTTCACGCCCTGCGGGAAGTACTTCCGGCGCCGGGCCTCCATGCGCATCGTGGCCCACGCGGTCGGTATCTTGGCTCCCTTGGAGGTGTTGTGCCGGGCGCAGGCGGCGACGAAGTTGGCCATGGACGTGGAACCGCCCTTGGACCACGGGTAGTGGTGGTCGCCGTGATGGGCCTTGGCTTTGCACCGCATGAAGAACACCCCATCCATTTCGCAGCGTCCTCCCGCGCGGCCGAAGCCCTCATTTTTCTGGATTGCGGAGAACAGCCGGGAGGGGTCGGTCGGTAACGGACGGTTCCGGGCGATTGTGCGGCCGACGTAGGCGAGGACGATGAAGCCGCCGATGACGAGGAACGGCACCGGGTTCGCGCTGGCCAGGGAAGTCACCTGCATCACGAGGCCCTGGACGAACGCGGAGATGTTTTCGATGAGCGTGGTGGGGGAGGTCATGGCGCTTTCTCGGGTTGTTTCGCTATCCGTAGGAAACATGCGTAGACGGGGCTAAACGACAGAACCCCGCCCGGCCCGGTGAGGGGCAGGACGGGGTTCTTGTGTGACGGCTTAGAAGTCGTCGTCGCCGCCGGCGGTGGCGGCTGCTGCCACCTTGGGCTTGGAGGTAGCCACGCGCGGGGCCGGAGCCTTCTTCGCGGGAGCGGAGCCCTCCGCGCCTTCCTTCTTCGCGATCTTGTGGATTTCCACGGTAGCGAAGCGGGTCGGTGCGGCGATGTCGCTGGCGGTGAAGCCAACCATCGTGATTTCCTTCTCCTCGAGCTCCTTGTCGGAGTTCTCCAGGTACACGTTCTTCGGGTACGTGTTGACGCGGCCCAGGACGAGCATACGGTCGCCCTTCTTGAAGGACTTCGCGGCGTTCTCAGCGGTCGAGCCGAAAGCAGTGAAGGGGATGAAGTGCGTCTTCTCGTTGTCCGAGCCGCGTTCGCCTTCGTTGACCGCGAGGCGGAAGTTGAGGCGGGCGATACCTGATGCCGTGTTGGTGTTGAGTTCCAGGTCGTGGGTCAGGTTGCCGTTGAAGGGGATGTTGTACAAGGCGAAGCCTTTCGTAAGGCCCATAAGGGCTGCGGGTAGAAACCCGGAACATCTCCGGCTTTCTGGTAGTCCTATGCGGGCCGGCGGCCGACGGGTGTCACTTCCGCGCGGGTCCCGCATTCAGTTGGATCCGACCCCAAAAGGGCAGTTCCTTCTGGTTTCTATGTGTGCGGCGGCACTGGAAAACGTCACCGCACACAGGTCACTTGACCGGTACGAGACCGGTGCCGAGCTGGCCGTCGTGGATGAGGCCCAGGATGGTGCCGCGGACGTGAACGATGACTTCGTCGTGGCGGGCGTCGGTGGCCCGGGCAAGCATGCCGGTGAGCATTCGGGAGACGTCGAGGAGGCCCATGAGGAGTTCTTTGGGGTCCGTGGTGTCCAGCAGAGCGTCGACCGAGTCGAAATCTTTAGTGGCGAAGCGTTCAAGCACTGCCAGGGCCGCGAGGGTGGTGTCGGTCTGGGGCTTGTCGGTGGCGGGGCTCACGAGGGGCTCCTTCTGCCGCACACGCGGCGGGTAGATCTTTGTGGCGGCAGTCCCGCCTGTTCTTCCCTCATGTGTGCGGATTCCGGAGCCCCTCTCACCGGATCAGGCGGCCTGGGTGTCCTCAGACTCGCCGGCGTCTTCGGCCGCCTGCTCCAGCAGGTACCAGGTGTAGAGCTCCGAGGGACCGTCCTGCTTCTTCCAGCGACTGTCCGTGCTGTGGACGCCTGCGGCCACCTCGAGCATCTGTTCCGGCTTCAGAGACGGGGTGTTGACGAGGACGGTGACCAGGTCACCGCCTGCGCAGATGACGCGGTAGATGGACCCCGGCAGGATCTTCTTGGTCGGCCAGAGCGCGTACAGGTGGCTGTTCCGGACATCGGGGTCACCATGGATGACACGCCCGCTTCCCAGACCCATATGGCGACTCGATACGGCCACAACCGCGGACCGGGAGCGGGTCCGGTTCCGGTGTTCTTCCAGGTCGGCAACCTCGGCGATGACGGCCGGTTCCGGCTGGACTTCAGGGACCTCGGCGACCTCTGGGGTCTTGCCGCCGGTCGGGCCCTTGGGCTTGTCCGGGGTGGCGCGCAGTTCCCGGTACTTGGCGGCGAAGTCGATCACGGCGGCCGGTTCGTTGATTTCAGGGGCGGTTGCCGAGGCGATCGGCCAGACTTCAAAAATGGAAAGCTCCTTGGTGGTGATGGTGTCCTGAGCCTCGGAGTCGTCGTCGCCGACCGAGGTGGTGCGGACATTGACTTTGCCGGAGACGGCGACAACGTCACCGACTTTGGGGACGGCGCCGCGGCGGCGCAGGTGGGACAGGGTGCGGTCCCACATGACGCCCTGGATGGTCACCTTGGAGGATTCGAGGGCGAAGTTGGCCCGGCGTCCGCCGGAGTAACCCTTCTCTTCCCACATGGAGATGACTCCGACCGTGAGCACGGCTTCGCCGTTCTCATCGGCGATTCGGTGCAGTGGGGTGGCCTTGCCGCCGGCCGGACCTTCCCAGGCGAGGATTTCTTCCTTGAGGGACTGCAGGGGGTGGGTACCGAGGCTGACGCCCAGGCGCTGGCGCTGCCGGGTGGATTCCTCCACGTCGGACCACTCGGCGTCGATGGGCGACAGCTCGGATTTGTGGGCGGCGCGCAGCGTCATCAGCAGACCCAGACGCGGACCGAACGAGTCCAGCGCACCGGCTTCGATGAGCCCCTGGATGGCGCCCACGGGAAGCTTGGTCGGCTCTGCCCCGTTCTTGCCCGGCACGGTCACCCGGGTGAGGACGTCGGTCAGGTTCTTGAACGGGCCGTTCTTTTCCCGTTCCGCGACGATGTAGTGACCGGCAACGCCGACCTCCTTGACCTCGGCCAGGCCCATCTGCACGGAACCGTTCACCGGGGCGGTGCGGGCCAGGGACAGGTTGACGTCCGGGGCCAGCACAGTGATGCCGTCGGTTTTCAGGGACCAGAAAGCGTTCATGCGCTTGTCGTCCTTGTCCGCGATGGCAAGGATCGCCGCCGCGTACTCCACCGGCCAGTTGGCCTTCAGGTATGCGGTGACGAACGCCAGCTGCGCGTAGGCAGCCGAGTGCGAGGCGTTGAACAGGTAGGACGCTGAGCCCTTCATGAGCTCGAACATATGCGCGGCCGTCTTCGGTGAGAACTTCGGGGAGATCATCACCCCGTCCTCGTCGAAGAATTCCTGCTCCGCTCCGGCGGCCAGCATCTGACCTACCTCGGCCATCTTCTTGGCGTCCTTCTTGCCGACGGCCTTACGCAGCACCGAACGCTGGGAGGCGTCGAAGCCGGAAATGACGGTGCCGAGGCGCATGAGGGATTCCTGGAAAACGAACACGCCGTACGTGTCGCCGAGGACCTTGGCAATCCATTCCTGCTCGGTCTTGTCCGCGGTGAACTGGTTGTAGTCGACTTCTTCGAGCCCGTTTTTACGTGCGGCGTAGCGGTCCGGGACCTTGGCTGCCAACGGGCCCGGACGGAACAGGGCGACAATGGCGGAGATGTCAGTGAGCGACTCCGGGACGACGTCCTGGGCGATCTTGACCATGCCGGCGGATTCCATTTGGAACACGCCGCCGGTGTTGCCTGCGGCGATGAGCGCAAACGCGGCATCGACCTTCGGGTCCCCGGCGGTGTCCGGATGCGGGATGTCATCCATGGTGAGCTTCTCGCCTGTGCTCATCTCGATGTTTTCCAGCGCGGTGGAGACGATGTCCAGGTTCATCAGACCCAGGATGTCCATTTTCAGGAAGCCGTAGTCCTCCACCTCGGGACCGTCCCAGCAGATGACGCGCGGAGCTGCAGGGTCGGCGTCTGCGGCGTGTGAGGCCCACCGGAGCGGCACCAGGTCGTCGAGCGGTTCGGGGGATACTACGAAGCCGCAGGCGTGGATGGATTCGTTCTTGATGACCCCTTCGAAGGACCGGGCCATTTCGAGGATGTCCAGCGCGTCCTGCCCGGATTCCTCCACAAGGTCACGGAACGCCTGCCCGGCCTGGTCTTTCGGGTCTGCCAGCTGGGCGAAGTCGTAAGCCTTTTCACCGGACGCGGGAACCAGGTCGGACATCTTGTTGCCCAGGCGCATGATGGCGGTGGCACGGTCGGCCGCGGCTTTCTCGGCATCTGCGAGCAGCTTTGCGCCCTTGCCGCGTTCCCCGGCGATGAAGTACTCCTTGGCCTGGGCCTTGATTTCCTCGCTGGCGCCGGAGGGCTTCAGGATGCGGGCGGCGTCCTTGATCGCTGCCTTTGACAGTGCGACACCGAACGTGCCGATGCGGGCCACGTTGCCCTTGCCCCACCGGTAGGCGAGGTAGGCGAAGACTTCGTCGCGGCGGCCCTTTTCGAAGTCGACGTCGATGTCGGGCATGCCGGCGCGTCCGGGTTCCAGGAAGCGCTCGAACAGCAGGTTGTTGTACAGCGGGTCCAGGCCAACGATGGTCAGGCAGTAGGAGACGGCCGAGCCTGCGGCGGAACCGCGGCCGGGGCCGACGAGGATGGGTTTCTTGCGGGGGGCGTCCGGGTTGTCGAACTCGATGGGCGCATCGGTACGGCACCAGTTGATGACGTCCCACATGATGAGGAAGTAGTCCGGGAATCCCATCTCGGCGATGATGTCCAGCTCGGTCTTGAGCCGGTCCTTGACCTCCTGGGACAGCGGGGATCCGTAGCGGGCGACGGCGCCCTCTTTGACGAGCTTCTTCAGGTAGACGTTGGAGTCGGTGAAGCCCTCAGGCAGCGGGTACTTGGGCAGGCGCTGGTGCGGTGTCGGGATCACCTGGTCATCGCAGCGGTCCGCGATGACCTGGGTCATGGCGCACGCGGTGGCCCAGGAGTTGCTGCCGGGCTTGATGTCGAGCATTTCCTGCTCGGACTTCACGTAGTAGCCGGCGCCGTTGAATTTGAAGCGGGCCGGGTCGTCCAGGCCCTTCTTGCTGCCGACAGCGAGGAAGCCTTCGTGGTGGTCCGCGTCGTCTTCCTTCTCGTAGTGGCAGTCGTTGGTGACGACCATCGGGATCTCGTACTCACACGAGAGCTGGCCGATCGGCTTTAGGACCGACTGCTCGGCATCGATGCTGTGGTACATGATTTCGAGGTAGACGTTTTCCTTGCCGACGCAGTCGATCAGGGTGTCCAGATTCGTCCGGGCTTCGGCGGCGAATTCGGCTGACTTGACCAGGCTGGCCAGTGCTTCGGTGTCGAGTTTCGAGGCTGCTTCCTCGTCGTCGTCTTCCCTGGCCTGAAGCGCGGCGGCTGATGCGGCGTTGCCCGTAGCTGCGGTGGCCGCGGCGCGGGAGAGTGGCCCGGCGACCGGACCGGCGAGGCAGCCGGTCAGGATGATCAGGCCTTCCCCGTGTTCCTTGAGCAGCTTGTAGTCGATGCGCGGCTTGTACCAGTAGGACTCTTCGGCCTTGTTGTGCAGGGCCAGGAGGTTCTTCCAGCCGGTCTCGTTGCGGGCCAGCAGAGTCAGGTGCTCGTAGCGCTTTTCCTTTGTGTCGCCCTTGCCGTCGTCAGCGTCGGCTGTGGTGTCATCGTTGCGGTTCACGATCTCGGAGTTCCGCTCGAAGCGGTCCCCGATGGACATGTAGATTTCGATGCCGATGATCGGCTTGATCCCGGCGGCCTGGCAGGCTTTCGTGAACCTCCAGGCACCGGCAAGAGAACCGTGGTCGGTGATGGCCATGGCGGTCTGGCCCAGTGCCGCAGCAGTCTTGGCGACCGACTTGATTCGTGCCAATCCGTCTAGGCTGCTGTGTTCGGTGTGGTTGTGTAGATGGGCGAACGCCATGTGATCCTCTGACTTCTGTCTCGCGGGAAGTGGGCCGACAGGCCCGGGTCATGCAGGACGGGAGTACCGTCCGGGGTCTCCTATGCGGAGAGCTGGCCGACGGCCATCTGCTGGCAGTGCTCTTCGAGCTCGTCCAGGAACTCCGGTGTGAAGTACCGGTAGCTGAGCTCCGGCGGTTCCGGCGACGCGTAGGCGTACGGGGTGCAGGACGCGGGGGTGAAATGTTGGTTCGCCATGGTCGCTATGTGTGCGGCATGCCCGGCAAAGGTCCACGCCCTCGAAGAAGGGACACAGTTGCGCTAGTCCTTGTCACTTCCGTTTTATGGAGCAAAATGAGCAGACAACGTCACGACGCGGCAGTCGTCTGTGTGGACGTTGTGAAGCCCAGCGTCGGCGACGAGGAGGAAGCAGTGTTGCACTTCCCATCAACATCGACATCTGCGCGTGTGGCGAGACATAGCGACGTAGACAGGCTCAACGAACTCCTGGGCGACGACGTGTGGGCGTTCAGCAACTGTCGAGTCGATGCCGCACACCAACCGGTGGCCGAACTTGACTGGCTCTTCTACAACACGACGCTCGGAACCTTGATGTTGAGCGAGTGGAAGAGATACCCGAGCAATGTCGCGGAGGCCAAGGACAGGGGCGATGGCTGGCGGCTCCAAGATGGGACACTTCATCCAAATCCCCTAGAGCAGGCAGACAAGCAGCAGAAAGCGCTCCGGTCGGTACTGCAGGAGAAGATACATCCGAAGTTCTTTCCAGACCAGGACGCACACCGCATCAAGGTCATGGAGAGCGTCTACTGCCCCCAGATCGACCATGACACGGTGAAAGACCGCCTGCAGTTCGGCAAGTTGTACGGCAGCATCGAGGATCTCTGCGCGGCCGTCAACACCCTCAAAAGCCCATCGCCACTTTTGGTCAGTGATATGGCCTCGGTTCTGGAATTAGCGGCAGCCCTGGCAGAGCTATTCAGGTGCGCCATGCCGGACGGCTTGGAAGAGGCAGTTGTCTGGGAGCACAATCCGAAGGAATCAGCGAGGTTCTGGCAGGAAGCGCGCAGAATCCATAGCAGCATCGCCGCACTGCACCAGGAGATGGCGCAGCTGATCGATGATGAATTCGCCCCGCGGCGGAGTGTCCCGGCAGAAAAGGCAGATGAGCCCTCTCCGGTGAAGACAGTGATAACCAAAAACCACAAAAATGTGTCCGATGCCATCGAGAAACACGTATCCGCACATGTCGCTGGCTTCGACGGAAATTCCGAGGACTTTGTAGAGAAGCTGGGCCGGGCTCTTCACGCAATCTTGGCTGACCTTCCGCCAGGGAGCTGGGTCGGATTGGCAGCCTTCGGTAGCGCCGTCGGAGCCCACTTTGACGGCCCTGTGAAGCTACGGGATCATCTTGGAGCGCCATTATGGGAGTGGTCTTTGGAGACCGCGAAAAAATACGGACTGTCCGCAGAAGTCGACGAGGCTCACTTGAAGGTCCGGATCGTTGACGACCACAGGCTGTCGTGATCAGACTGTTTCCCACCAGATGACGTTGCGTCCGGTCGGGAGCCAGATGCCCCGGTAGGCTTCGCGGACCAGGCCCGCGGCACGCAGCTCGAAGACACGGCCGGTGACCTGGTTGACGGGAACGCCGAGGTAGTCGGCGATCTTCTGGTTGCAGGCGGCACCCATGGAGCTGATGGCGTTGCGGACGGCGGTCTGCCGTTCGCCCAGATCTTCGAGGCTCGCATAGGCGACGGCGCTGGTCTGCTGAACGTTGGTGGTAGACATATCCGCCATGTGTGCGGCGGCCCGGACGGCACTCACCGGGCACGAAAAAGCCCGCCCGTCACAGTGGACAGGGCGGGCATTATCTGGGAGCAGTTAGAGCAGGGGGACCTCGAGTACGGAGCCCTGGGACATGGGGAACGGGCGGCGGATGTCCACACCGTTCAGGAGCATCCATCCGGCCACAGCCAGTCCGGCCAGGATGGCCACCGTGACGATCACGGCCAGGATCATCGTCTTCGCGGAGCTGCGCGGAGGCTTCTTGGCCGACAGCGCCTTCTGGATGTCAGCTTCGACGTCAACTTTCGGCACCGCCCCCTCGCCCATCTTGACCCGGGTCGTCGTCGGCGCGACCGACTGTGCCGCGGGCACGGAGGCGATGTCTGCCAGCCCCACCCGGCGGGTGCTGTTCCGAAGTGCCTGGTACAGCTCCTCATGGGAGGGCTCGGCGGTCGCGGCCGCGGCGGCCGGAGCTGCCGGTTTGGCCTCGGGGTAGAAGGGCGTGACTTCTCCGGTCTCCGAGACGAGGTCACGGGTGACCCGTCCGTTGGGGTGAGTGGTGGTCATCAGCAGCTTGCCGTTTTCACCGGCATAGCGTGTGAGTAGCTGCACCACTTCTCCCATGCTCAGCCCGGACCCGGCCGGCACGGCGGACCCGTCGACCAGCACATCCACGGTTCCGTTGTGGTTGACCCTGGCTTCCAGTGGCGTGTACTCGTCCACGGTGACTCCCATCGTTCTACGCGGCCGGCGCCGGGGTTCCTTGGAGGGACTTCAGGTCCTCCACGGATTCCCAGTACGTGTCGCGGGTCAGTGTCAGCCAGCCGAGGGCCTCGGTTGCCGGACCGGCCAGGAACTGCTGGACCGTGCTGAAGTTTCCGGCGCGGGCCTCGAGCTCGATCCGCTCCCAGAACACTTCGGCGGGCTCTTCGTCATCCGTGGAAACGTCTTCGAGCTGAACGCCGGCCAAGGACGCGGCGACGGCGATCGTGTCACGAACCTCCTGCAGCGGCGTGTCCTGCTCCGGGTCGTAGGAGTCCGAGACCATTTCCATCAGGGAGTCGGCCAGGATCGCCCACTGGGCCCGGGTGGCCGGCTCAACGAGGGCCATGGCGGACTGAAGCGCCCAGTTCGGGTTCGTGTCCAGCTTCAGGTACAGGTCCAGGTCAATGGAGTCGAGCAGGTCATCGACACCGCCGGCCTGCCATTCCTCGATCCGGGCCAGATCCACTTCGTTCTCGACGTCGATGCCGACGGTGGCAAGAACGTCGAGCCAGCCATCCTCGATGCTGTAAAGGCCGGAAGCTGTCAGCTCCAGGGCGACGCGGATGGACCACATCGTAGTGGGCTCGACCTCCTGGGCGCCGGCAGGTCCCGTGGGGAGCTTGTAGCGGCCGGCCAGGCGGGGCGGCAGCCAGAACAGCGGGTGCCACATTACCTCCGGCTTGACGGAGGCAAACTGACGGACCCCTGGCGCCACCTGCGTGTAGATCGGAAGGGGGACCGCGCAGATCGGATCCGCAGTGAACCGGTTCGGTGTGAGCCCGGTGATCTCCTGCCATTCCGAGAAACGGAAGGCCGTGTCCATGGAGGACTTTGACAGGAGGAGGGAGTCGCCCGGCTCGGTGAGCATCCGGCGGCGCTTGATGTCCATGTTGATAAACCCCTGAGTGCTGGTAGTAGTTGGCCTCTGGCAAGGAACATGCGTAGACGTTTTGGGGACGGCCGTGGCGCGGATTTAGATCATAGGCCAAGTATCGTCTTCCCTTGCCCTGCCAACCCCGGCCACGGCCATGACGACCCGAACCTCCGGTGCCCCGGGCACGCGGAGGGGCTTCGCCGCACACATTCAAAGGCATGAACACTGCCCTGACCCAGCGGCCGAACGAAGCCGCACTTTCTGCTGTCCCCTCGGAACGGCACATCCCGGCCGCCGATGACTACCCCGGCCTTTACACCTGGCAGCAGGAAGCGATGGACAGCTGGCGTGCCGCAGGCCGGCGCGGCGTCATCGAAGCGGTCACCGGGGCAGGCAAAACCCGTGTCGGGATCGCGTCCGCCTTCGAAGCCATCCGGCGCGGGTTCAAGGTGCTGGTCCTCGTCCCCACGGCCGAACTTCAGACCCAGTGGCTGCGCTCCCTCGCCAAGGACCTTCCGGGTGCCCGTCGCGGCGCCCTGGGAGATCACCGCCACGACAGCCTGGACACTGTTGATGTCCTGGTCGCGATCGTTCACTCGGCGGCGACCCGCCAGACGCTGCGGGATCACAAGGCAGGCCTGATCATCGCAGACGAATGCCACCGCTACGCGGCGCCGATGTTCGCCGAGGCGCTGGAGACCGGGTACACGTGGCGGCTTGGCCTGTCCGCGACTTACGAACGGGCCGACGGCGAACACCTCGTCCGGCTGGCACCATTCTTCGGGGACATCGTCTTCCGGCTCTGGTACGACCGCGCCCTGGCGGAGAAGATCATCGCCCCGTTCGACGTCGCCATGGTCGGCGTAGAACTGACTCCCGCTGAGCGTGACGAATACGACGCGTTCACCGAAACGATGGCCAAGGCCGCCGTGCCCCTGGAAATCTACCTCCACCTGCCGCGGAACCCGTTCCCGCCGTTCATTGCCGCGGTGGCCCGTCTGGCCGAAAGCAAGGTCGACTCCCCGGGTCCGTCACTGGCCCGCAAATACATGGCCGCCATGACCGGTAGGCAGAACCTGCTGGCCGAGACGCCCACCAAGCGCATGGCACTGGCCGCACTGAACCCTGCCATCACCGCATCCGGGCCCACCCTCGTGTTCACTCAGACGAAGAAGTCCGCGCTCTCAGCGGCGCAGGTCTGCGCCGCCATGGGTAACCCGGCAACC
This sequence comes from Arthrobacter sp. UYCo732, assembly GCF_040547265.1. NCBI lineage: Bacteria > Bacillati > Actinomycetota > Actinomycetes > Micrococcales > Micrococcaceae > Arthrobacter > Arthrobacter sp. UYCo732. The sequence goes on from NZ_JBEPPJ010000002.1 coordinate 239,709, forward strand.
ACTGTCATGTCCGGCATGGGCAAGGACGAGCGTTCTGTGGCTCTGGGCAGCTTCCGTGGCGGCACAGCGAAAGTTCTCACCGCCCCGCGCGTGCTGGATGAAGGAATCGACGTTCCCGAGGCGGACCTGGGCATCATGGTTGCCGCGTCATCCAGCCAGCGCCAGCTGGTCCAGCGGTTGGGGCGGGTCATCCGCAAGAAAGCCGACGGTCGGGCCGGCCGGTTCGTCGTCCTCTACTCCAGAAACACCGTCGAAGACCCGGCAGTGCGTGGCGACGAATACCTCGGAGCCGTCCTGCCTTACGCCCGCCGGCACGGGACGTTCCGGATCGAGACCGACGTCGAGTCCATCGAAGAGTTCCTCGCCTTTACCGCACCGGTGCCCGAAGAGCCCGACGAGACAAAGGACCCTGTGGCCAAGCCACCGGCAGCACCGTTCATCCTCGACAGGGAGGACGGGGATTGGTCCGACGAGCCGGTCCTCGAAGGCAGCATCAATGACGACGTCCGCCTCTACCTCGAACAGATCGGGGCATTCGACCTGTTGACCGCCGAAGAGGAGGTCGACGTCGCCAAATCTGTTGAAGCCGGCCTCTACGCAGAGCACATGCTGGCGACCGCACGCCCCGAGGGCCGCCGGGCCGTCCTCGAGTTGGAGGCCATTGCCGCCGAAGGGCGTCACGCGGTGCTCCGCCTGGTGAACGGTAACCTCCGCCTGGTCGTGTCCATCGCCAAGAGGTACACCGGGCGTGGCATGGATTTCCTTGACCTGATTCAGGAGGGCAACACCGGGCTCTACCGGGCCGTGCAGAAGTTCGACTACACCAAGGGATTCAAGTTCTCAACATACGCGACATGGTGGATCCGCCAGGCCATCACCCGCGGAATCGCGGATCAGTCCCGAACAATTAGGATCCCGGTCCACTTCCACGAGCAAATGACCAGTGTCTTCCTCACCGAACGGAACTTCCTGCAGAACAAGGGCAGGGAAGGCACCATCGAAGAAATCGCGGAGGCCGCCGGCAAGACCGTTGAGGAGATCACAGCAGTCCGCCGCCACCGGGTGACCCCGGCTTCCCTGGACTGGGAGGTGCCCAACGGTAAGGGCGGCGTCGAGCCGCTGGGCGAGAGCCTCTATGACCCGGATGAGCCAACCGCTTTCGACGCGGCCGTGCTCGGCCAGCTCCGGGACACCGTTCATGGAGCCCTGGACCTGCTCACCGAACGGGAAGCGGGGGTCCTGGCATACCGGTTCGGCCTCACCACAGGTGAGTGCCTGACGCTGGATCAGATCGGCAAGATGTACGGTGTCACACGCGAACGCATCCGCCAGATCGAGACGAAGGCCTTCGCCGCCCTTCGTGCCCCCGCCGTGACCAGCCGGTTGCGGGAATTCTTCGACGGCAAGACCGACCTTGAGGTCGGCGGGAAAGATGCCGGGACGGGGAAGATCGAGCCCACCACAGCGGCTAAGGCCAAGCCCGCCAAGCAGTCAGCCAAGAAGCCGAAAGAGACTGCCGTGGATAAACGGAAGGCCAAGTGGGACCTGGCGCTGACCAGACTCTCCGCCTACGTGGCCCGCGAAGGACACGCCCTGGTGCCCACCAAGCACGTCGAATCAGGGCACAACCTGGGCACATGGATCAACAACCAGCGCAACGACCTGCGCCTGGGAAACCTCACACGGGAGAGGCTCGCCGACCTCGATGCGATCGACGTCTCATGGCGCAAGGGCAAGATCGCCCCCTGGGAATCAAAGCAGGACACGATGCTGCAGACCGTCACACTGCCCGAGCCGACGGCGGATCCCGTCCCCGACGTCGTGGCCGTGCCTGACGATACGGACCCATTTGCCGGGCCAGAACTCATGCCGAACCGCGGCGCCGCTGTGGTGCGGGACGATGACAATCCATTTGCCTGACCTCGCCAGCAGGGCCGTCAGCGACCGAACCGCATAGGACCGGCATGGCCAACAGCTCAAAAGACAAAGGCGACCGCTTCGAACGCGAGTCGGTACCCGTCCTGGTGAACCTGCTTCCGGAGTTCGCCCTGGAGAAGGCGATGCGCTTCCTTGGCGCAGGACGTAAAGAGGACGTCGGTGACCTATACGTCCTGGCCGACGCCGCCATCCAGGTGAAGGCCTGGGACAACATGGGCGGTGCGATCCGCACCGCTGTCGCCGGCTCCGTCGTCCAGGCCGGCCACGGCGACAAGGAATACGCCCTCGGCATGGTCCCCATCCTGGGTGCCCGCGCCCACCAGGTGCGCTGGCTCGCGTGCGTGGCGCCGGACCGCTGGCCGGTTCCGGTCGAGCCGGTCGCGGAGTTCGCCATGGTCTCCAAAGCCTTGAACTGGGTCAAGGACGACACTGGCCCGTATGGGTTCCGGGTCTGGAACCGGCTCGAACGTATTGGGCTCCTCGGCGGCCCCGGTGAGCCTGCTCTGATCGCTCCGATTGAGGCGTGGGCGGCGGCGTACAGGCAGGCCCATTTGCCTGCGCTCAGCCTCGCTGCCTGAGGTTTCTCAAGAAAGATCAAGATTTACTCAAGTTTTTTGCGCGGCCAGCCACTTCTAGTGGTGAGAGGCAGAAGCTCCGCACCGGAAAGTGCAAGGCGGCGCACCTCATCGCACGACGTCCGCAGTATCCCGTTCTAAGGAAACCCATGAACCCGCTCTTCGCCACCCTCTTCTCCTTCCTCAATGACACCAAGAAGCGTCTCTCCAACGAGTCTGGCGCCACCGCCGTCGAGTACGGCCTGCTGGTGGGACTGATCGCCGTCGGCATCATCGCCGCCCTCGTCATCCTCGGCCCGCAGCTCGCAGGCCTCTTCACGAACGTCACCGAGAGCCTCCCGGGCGCACCGGCCGGCGCATAGTCCGCTCGACAACAATGAATCTGCCCCGTGGCTGCTTAGATGGCGGCCGCGGGGCAGATTTGTGTGGGACAGGAATCCAGCCATGAAGCATCTCCGATCCGAGCGCGGCTCGGTCGCTGTGGAGTTCGCGCTGATCCTCCCCATCCTCGTGGCCGTACTCCTGGGCATCATGGAGTTTGGACGCGCCTACAACGCCCAGATCACCGTGACGGCGGCAGCCCGCGAAGGGGCAAGGGTGATGTCCATCCAGGGCAACGTCGCCACAGCCCAGACAGCGGTCCAGACGGCATCCCCGGCACTGAACCCGCAACTGACCAAAGGGCAGATCCAAGTCACCCCTGCCAGTTGCACTCCCGGGGCCAACGTCACAGTCACGGTCACCTACCGGCTGAAGTTCATTACCGGCTTCCTCACCGACGGGGTCGATCTCAAAGGTAAAGGGGTCATGCGGTGCGGTGGCTGAAGCGGGTTCCCCGAACCAGGGATGAGCGCGGAGCCGCTGCGGTGATCGTGGCCTTCGCGATGGTCGGGGTCCTGGGCTTCGCCGCGATCGCCATCGACACAGGCGCCCTGTACTCCGAACGGGCCCAGCTCCAGTCAGCTGCGGACGCCGCCGCCTTGGCCATCTCCCAGGAGTGCAGCAAGTCCCGCACCTGCACGAACCCGGCCCTCAAACTGCCGGCCGCCCAGGAACTGGCGAACGCGAACTCCAATGACGGCGCCTCCACCGTCTCCTCCCTGACCTACCCCACAGCCAACTCCGTCAAGGTACAAACCACGACCAAGGACGGCAAAACCAATGCAGGCTCCCTGGCCCTGACCTTCGCGCCCGTCCTCGGGATCGAGACCGACACAGTCAGTGCGACGTCCACGGCACGATGGGGCAGCCCCGCCCGGGGTCCGGCCATCCTGCCGCTGGTGTTCGCCCCCTGCAACTTCAAACTCGACGGCGCCATCCAGGTCATCAGCCGGCACGGCGACAGCGGCGGAACATCGTGTTCCAGTACCAGTCCTTCCGGTCAGCAGCTCCCCGGCGGCTTCGGTTGGCTGGCCACCCCGAGCGGGGTCTGTGGCACCAATGTGGACATCGCGATCAACGCCATGATGGCCAGCGATACCGGAATCAGCCTCCCCGACGGGTGCGCGGCCGTGCTGACGGCATCAGCAGGAAAGACTGTCCTGCTGCCCGTCTACAGCGATAAGAGCGGCTCGGGGTCCGGCGGCTGGTACAAGATCACCGGCTGGGCAGCATTCAAACTGCTGGGGTGGAACTTTCCCGGCTTCAGCTACCAGAACACCAGCTACACCGGAGCCAACTGCAAGGGCGACTGCAAAGGCATCATCGGCCAGTTCGTCAGCTTCGTCTCCCTCGACGACAAGTTCACCGGTGTCGGCCCTGACCTCGGCGCGAGCATCGTCACGCTCAGCGAATAGGAACACCGGCAGCCCGGGCGGGCACGTTTCTTTCCAGGTCCGCACACATGTAGGTGCAGGCCTGCTTTCCGTGGACGCCTGGATCTTGAAGAGGAGCCTCCCAGCTTGAAAACCCGACTCATCGGTGGTGCCGCCGCCTTCCTGCTCGCAATCAGCGGGACCGTCGCCGTGACCTCTTACGTCCAGGGTGCTGATCAGCGGGCGCTGAAAGGGGCCGCGATCACGAACATCTACGTCGTGGACAAGAACGTTCCGGCCAACACTCCCGCGACCGACCTGACCAAGTTCATCAAGCCGGCCGCCATCCCGGCGTCAGCAGTAGCCCCGGGCGCAGTCACCGACCTGAGCACCCTGACCGGGAGGGTCACCTCCGCGCCGCTCCTGCCCGGGGAGCAACTGCTTGACGGCCGCATGGTGGACCCGGCGTCCCTGTTGGTTCCCGGCACCGCACCCGTACCGGAGGGCATGCAGGAAATCACCATCCAGCTCGGACCCGACCGTGTTGTCGGCGGCCAGCTCGCGGCCGGGGATACCGTCGGCGTTTACGTCTCCTTCACCGAAGGCGCCGGACATGACGGACCCACCACGCACCTGGTCTTCCAGAAGGTCCTGGTTACTACCGTTCAGGGCGCCCCCGTCGAACCGACCGGCAAGGCGGCCGCGACCGCATCCCCGGGACCACCCGTTCCCGCCGGTGCCATGCTCATCACCCTGGCCCGGCCCGCTTCGGATGCCGAGCGCATCATCTTCGCGGCCGAATTCGGTTCACTCTGGCTGTCCAAGGAGCCGGCCACGGCCACATCGGACGGCACCTCCGTCGTCACCAAGGACGGCTTCTACAAATGAGCCGGTTCGTCATGGTCTCTCCCGATGCCGCGTTCGGCCAACGGGTCCGCCTGGCCATCTCCGGGCTTCCCGGCAGTATGCAGTCATTCCCCGGCACGCCCCTGGCGAAGACCCCGGAAGAGGTTCTCGGGGCCGTCACCGACGGCGCACCCCAGGTCATCCTGCTCGGCCCCGGCATCAACCTCGACGATTCGTTGCGGCTGGCCTCGGCGTTTGACGTCCAGCACCCGGACATCAGCCTCGTCCTCGTGCGCGAGGCCGATCCAGACCTGACACTGACAGCCATGCGCTCCGGCATCCGGGACATCCTGGCCCCCGACGCTGACCCCGACACCATCCGGGTCATGCTCGAACGCGCATGCCAGGCCGCCACCAGCCGGCGCCGGAGTATTTCCCCGTCCGCCGCAGCCGACGAGCCCCTCGGGAAAGTCATCACCGTGACAGCAGCCAAGGGCGGCGTCGGTAAGACGACCGTGGCGACCAACATCGCGGTCGGGCTGGGCCGGATCGCGCCCATGTCGACCGTCCTGGTAGACCTGGACACCCAGTTCGGTGACGTCGACACGGTTCTGCGAATTGTTCCCGAGCACACTCTGAAGGACGCCGTGACCGGCGCCGCGGCAGAGGACACCATGGTCTTGAAAACTCTCCTCAGCGTCCACCCCGCCTCCATCTACGCGCTTTGCGCGCCAGCGGATCCGGCTGCCAGCAACCGCATCAGCGGGGATCAAATCACCCACATGCTCAAGCAGCTCGCCAGCGAGTTCCGGTACGTCGTCGTGGACACCGCGCCCGGCCTGGGCGAACACACCCTGGCGGCGCTGGAGGCGGCAACCGACCTTGTACTCCTGTGCGGCATGGACGTCCCCAGCGTCCGCGGCGCCCGGAAAGAACTGGACGTCCTCCAGAAACTCCACATGACCTCACAGAAAAGGCACCTCGTCGTGAACAACGCAACCAGGGACAGCGGCCTGTCCATCCAGGACATCGAGGCCACCCTCGGGGCCCCGGTGAACCTTGCCATTCCGCGATCCAAGGCCCTGGCCTACTCAACCAACCAAGGCGAACCGCTGCTGCATCAGAGGTCCCGCGACAAGGCCGCCAAGGCGCTCCGTCGTTTGGTGGACCGCTTCGACCCCGAGTGCGCAACACCGCGCAAAGGGCTGCACCGACGGGCGGGTGTGTAGTGAACCTCGCCGACCGTCTTGATGTCGCAGCCGGAATCACCCCAGCCGTCGCGCCGCCGGCCCCGGCCGTCCCTGTCAAGGACACGGCACCGCCTGCGGACGCCTTGTCCGGGCTGAAGCAGCGGGCAGGAAACGCCTTGTTCGAACGGATCGGCAGCCGCCTGAACGACCCTGCCATGGCTGAAGATGAGCTTCTGGCGTACGCCCGCGATGAGCTGACCCAGATCGTCGACGCCGAAAGTGTTCCCCTCAGCGGTGACGAGAAGCAGCGCCTGGTCACCCAGATCAGCGACGACGTCATGGGTTACGGTCCCTTGCAGAAACTGCTCAATGACGAAACCGTCTCCGAAATCATGGTCAACGGCCCGGATCAGATCTTTGTGGAACAGAACGGCAGGGTCACCGAAAGCGAGGCCCGCTTCAAATCCGAAGAGGACCTCCGGCGGGTCATCGAAAAGATCGTCTCGCGCGTCGGGCGCCGCATCGATGAATCCTCACCGATGGTGGATGCCCGGCTCGCAGACGGGTCCCGCGTCAACGCTGTCATCCCGCCGCTGGCTGTCAACGGGTCCTCCCTGACCATCCGCAAGTTCGCCGCTGACCCGCTCAAGGCCGCCGACCTGGTCCGCTTCGGGTCCATTTCCCCGGAAATGGCCGAACTGCTCGATGCCTGTGTGAAGGCGCATCTGAACATCATCGTCTCGGGCGGCACCGGCACCGGAAAGACCACCTTGCTGAACGTCCTGTCCTCCTTCATCCCGCCAGGGGAGCGGATCGTCACCATCGAGGACGCCGTCGAACTCCAGCTGCAGCAGAACCATGTCGTGCGCCTGGAAAGCCGTCCCTCCAACGTCGAAGGCAAAGGCGAGGTAACCATCCGGGACCTGCTCAAAAACTCGCTGCGCATGCGTCCGGACCGCATCGTCGTCGGTGAATGCCGCGGCGGTGAAGCCCTGGACATGCTTCAGGCGATGAACACCGGCCACGACGGGTCACTCTCCACCATCCACTCCAACTCCCCGAGGGACGCCATCTCCCGCATGGAGACCCTCGTCCTGATGGCCGGCATGGACCTTCCGCTGCGGGCTGTCCGGGAACAGATCGCCTCCGCAGTGGACGTCATCGTCCAGCTGACCCGCCTGCGTGACGGCAGCCGCCGCGTCACTCACGTGACAGAAGTCCAGGGCATGGAGGGGGACGTTGTCACCCTCCAGGACGCCTTCGTCTTCGACTACAGCGCTGGCGTCGATGAGGACGGGCGGTTCCTGGGCAAGCCGGTCTCCACCGGTGTGCGGCCGAAGTTCACGGACAAATTCAACGACCTGGGCATCAAGCTCTCCCCGTCGGTGTTCGGCCTGCCAACCCTTGCCGGGAGCAGGTAATGCTCCTGTTCGGCTTCATCTGCTGCTACGCCGCACTGGCGGTCTTCGGGCTCACCGTCCTCAAACCCCGGCAGCCGAAACTGGCTGCAGACCGGCGGCGGCCGGAAAACACCGAGGCGACCTCCGTGCTGAGCCGGATGACCGGCATCACCTCCAGCACCATCGAAGAGATCCTGAACCGGCGCGGCTGGACCCGGGCCATCGCTGTCGCGCTCGAACACGCAGGCCTTGTCATCGCACCGGCCGACTTCCTGATCCTGGCCGCGGCCGCCTGCCTGATCGGGGCCATCGCCGGACTCCTGGTCGGGGGTCCACTGCTGGCACTGCTCGGGGCCGGGAGCTGCGCCTTCGGGGCCAAAATGTACCTTTCCGTACTCGCAGGCAAGCGGCGCAAGAAGTTCGCTGACCAGCTCGATGACTCCCTGCAGCTGCTGTCCGGCGGACTGCGGGCCGGGCATAGCCTGCAGCGGGCCATCGACGCCGTCTCCCAGCAGGCGCCGTCGCCGTCCGCGGAGGAGTTCTCCCGGATCATGAACGAAACCCGCCTGGGCCGGGACCTCACCGATGCTCTGGACCAAACCGCGGAGCGGATGAAAAGCGAGGACTTCAGCTGGGTGTCGCAAGCCATCGGCATCCACCGCGAAGTCGGTGGCGACCTCGCGGATGTCCTGGACCAGGTGGGACGCACTATTCGGGAACGGAACCAGATCCAGCGGCAGGTCAAAGCGCTCAGCGCCGAAGGAAAGATGTCCGCCTACGTGCTCATGGCCCTGCCCGTCATGATCATCGGCGTCCTGGCCATCATCAGCCCGTCCTACATCAAGAGCTTCGGCTCGAGCGTCATGGGCTGGGGCATGGTCGGTGCCGGCGTGCTCATGATGACTGTCGGCGGACTATGGCTCAAAAAGATTGTCAGCTTCAAGTTCTAACCACCCGCGGCCCCACAGGTCACAGCGAAAGGAGCATCATGCCGTCGTCGATCACCCTGGCCATCTGCGCCATCACCTTCTCGGTCCCGGTGATTCTGTGGTGCCTCTTCCTGGGCCGCGACAAGAGCCGCCAGACCGTCCGGGAGAACCTGCTCAGAGGCTTCGCTGAGCCGGCTGAACTCGCAGCACAGGGGCGCGGCTGGTCGTTGGCGGCCACTGCCCGCCGGTTCACCCTCCCACGCGCCGTAGCCCGGCTTGATCGCCTGCACGCCCTCGCGGGACGGCCCCCTGCCTGGCCCATGGACCGGGTAATTACCGCCAAGCCAGTGCTCGCTGTCGTGGCGCTGCTACTGGGCCTGCTGCTCTACAGCGGACGCCCCGGGGCGCCGTTGATGCTGCTGGTCATCGCCGTCACCGTCACCGCCTACTTCGTCCCGGACCTGCTGCTCCAAAGCCGCGGCCCGGAACGGCAAACCCTGATCGGGCTCGAACTTCCAGACACCTTGGACCAGATGATGATCGCCGTCGAAGCGGGCCTCGGATTCGACTCCGCCATGGCCCGCGCCGGCGACAAAGGCAAAGGCCCGCTGGCGGACGAGCTCGTCCGCACCCTCCAGGACATGCAGATCGGGAGGTCCCGGCGGGAAGCCTACGAGGCGCTGGGGCAGCGGACCAACGTCCCCGACCTGGACGCGTTCATCCGGTCCGTCATCCAGGCGGACATTTACGGCATCTCGATCAGCAAGGTGCTGCGGACCCAGGCCGGGGAAATCCGGCTCAAACGCCGTCAGCGTGCCGAAGAAAAGGCCATGCAGATCCCGGTCAAGGTCATCATCCCCCTGATGCTCTGCATCCTTCCCGTTCTTTTCATCGCGCTGCTCGGGCCGGCGGTCCTGAACGTCATGAGCCAGTTCGGCTAGGACTGGGACCGCATCAGCAGCTGATCGCATCTCGCGCCCGCCGCACACAATCCGGGTAACGACATCTTCTTCCAGGAGCATCATGACCGACAGCATCACCCGCCAGCCGCAGGGAATCCCTGTCGGCGGCCAGTTCGCCCCGACCGCCCATGCCGAGCCGGACGTTTCTCTTGGCATCCGGGTCCCGGAACGGCCCGTCGAGACGCTGCACCACATCCGCGGCCACGACTTCTATCCGCCGGCCGAGCAGTTGGCCAGTTGGCCGGCACTTTACGCCACCGACGGTGATGGACCACTCGGCGACAAGCCGATCCAGGCCCACTACTTCCAGGGCAGCATGGACTGGTACGTGGCCGAACGCGACCCCAAAGAGAACCTGGCGTTCGGGTACACCGACCTCGGCTACGGCGGTGAGTGGGGCTACATCGATCTCGACGAAGTCGAACGCCTCCGGGGCCATCTCGGTGTCCCTATCGAACGCGACCTGGACTTCAAGCCGGGAACGCCCGCCAAGGGATGCATCCCCCGCTACGTCGAGGAGGCGGCCGCTAAAGCCAAGGCCGACAACGAAGCCGCGGACAAGCTCGCCGCCCTGATCGGGGACGACCCGGTCGAGGAGGATGACCGTTTCGATCTCGGATGGGACGGGCCCGCCGAAGAGGACCCGATGAGCCCGGAGGACCGGAAGCTCTGGGACGGATTCCACCGCCACGCCTACAACTACGGCACAGAAGTGCTGGGAGTGACCGGCTTTGAAGACAGGGACACCGTGGAGCGATTCGCCGGTTTCGCGGCCAACGCCTACATGGAAGCGGGCTGGGACGGGAACATGGACATCCACGGCGTCGTCGACGACTGGATGGCCCAGGAGCGCCCGCTCGGCTGATCGTTCAACAGGACGGAGACCGCTGCGTCACTGCTCCTGTCGGGTATGGGAATGCAGTGGCCCAGGTGATGGCAGGATAGGCCAGGGCCGCACAAGCAAACGGGGGAGAATCCGTGACCGCTGACATCCAGACCAAGGCGCTGGCCGCTGCCATCGAAACGTCCTTCGTCCAGGACGGCCGGCTGGGCTACACCTGCCATGACCTGGCCGACCAGTACGTGGCTGCCCTGCCCGCAGCCCACGACTTCACGGATGACCTGATGGCGTACGCCCGCTGGGTCCGGCTTGCTGACAGGCCGGACATCAGCCAAATGGAGGTGGACTTCCTCCGCCGCAAGTGCGTGCTCATAGCCCTCGAAATTGCATATCACCGCGGTGAACTCGACAAGAACTGGATCATGGAAAACTGATGTTTGGCATCACGAACCGGACCGAGCCGGCGACAGACAACTATGCGCTTGCCTACGCGCACCGGCGGACCTGGGTCATGGCATCCTGGGGGTACGGCGCACTTCTGGCCGCCTCCGGTGCCGCCTATGTTCTTACCTCGGCGCTGACCGGCAACGACCCGGAGATCGGCGTCGTCATGTTCATCCTCGGGGCCGCCATCGCGGCGCTGGGCTGGCTGGCCTCGGCGCCGCAACGATTCACCCGGAAGATTCCCAAACCAGCGATGGACGTGGCGCGTGCCGAGCAGGCGATCCGCATCAACAAGGGCGTGGTGATCGTCTCCAACGTCGTCATGGCGCTCCTCATTCTGGGTGCCGCATTCGGGACCCCGCGCGGCCTGGCACCGGACGTCCTTCCGATCCTTGCCTCCCTGGCAGTCTTCGCGCCGCTGCTCGGGGTCATCATCCACAGGACCACGAGGCTCCTGAAAGAGCGCGGTGCACGTTACGACCGCTGGCTCCATGACCGGGAACCCGGGAACGGCTGAGAGCGCTTCCGCACACATCACCCGCATGGAAACACTTCCCGGCCTAAACTTCACGGCCATCGACTTCGAAGCAGCCAACTCCGACCGCGCCTCCGCCTGCGCCATCGGCATCACCACGGTGCGCGACGGACTGGTGACGGACAGCCGATCCTGGCTGATTCGGCCGTACACCGGCCTCGAGACGTTCGACGCCTTCACGACCCGCATCCATGGCATAGATGCCTCGATGGTGCTCAACGCGCCTTCACTGACCGAGTCCATGAGCAAGCTAGCCGGCCTCATTGGTGACGGTCCGGTGCTTGCCCACAACATCGGCTACGACGCCGACGTGCTCCGCCGCTCCTTCCAGATCGCTGGCCTGAAACCACCGACGAACGAGCTGCGCTGCACCGAGACACTGTCCCGGACCGCGCTACGGCTGGGCAAACACAAGCTTCACCTTGTGGCCGAGCATCTAGGGCTTCCCGAGTTCACCCTGCACGATGCCGGGGCCGACGCGCTTACCTGCGCCCGCATCGCCATCGAGATCGGACGCCGCCACCAGGCGACATCCATCCGGGGCCTCTACGCAGACCTGGGCATCGGCTGACGATACTCTCCCGCAACCGCACACAGGGAAGGCATGACCACACTCACGCTCGACGCGTCCGCCGTCGGCGCCCGCTACCGCAAACACTCCACCGGCCGCACCTGGGCCGTCACAAGGATCTGCGACTCCGGACTCATCGGCCTGGTTGAGGAATTCTATGGGGCCGGCTGCGAACGCCGCGGTTACGTCACGTGGACCGAACTGGGATCCGAGTACGAGCTGGTGGCCTGACCGGGGGAGGCACGGGCGACTGCCGCACACATGAGGGGGCAGGAGCGGGGGCGCCCCGCGCCGTCACCACAATCCGATAAAAGGAAGGTAGCGTCAATAAGGGACCCCTCGCGTACGCCCTCGAAGATCACTGGGCCCAGAACTAGGTCCACTTTCACGACAGGTTTACCTGACATTTCTACGCCTATTGGGGGCTGACTTGACTATCGCATCACGCAGCAAAGCAATTACGATCACCGGCCTGCTGGCTGTCCTGGCGCTGACCGCCACGGGCTGCAGCATGCTCCCGAGCCCGGGGGGTACTGGCGTTGCCGGCGCCGTCGAGGCTGCCTCGTCCTATGGGGACGCGGTGGGCAGCGGCGAAATGGTGACAACACCCTCCGGTACCTACGAAAGGATCAAGCTGAGCGAGAAGGATCCCGCCTACAACTACGCACCGCTTGCTCATCGGGACGCTTGGGGCTGGATGATTCCGGAAGCTACTGCCGCCCAGAAACTGGCCGTTGACTACATGACACAGGAATTCCTTGACTCAGCCGCCCTTGAGGGTGGAGATACGGAATTCTCGAGCTGGCACGCTGCCACTGGCAAGGACTACTTCTCCGAAAGCATCCTTCCGCAGACAAGCCAAAACCCCGGCGAGACAAAGGTAATCCTCGGTAATTTCGGAGCTAACAAATTCATCCCCACCCTCATCCACGACGGTTCTCCCCGCCTGAAGGATCTGGACCTGGACGTGGCAGGTAGCGGCTTTGTTGATGAAAATGGCGACCCTGTTGATGAGGTCGATCAGAATGGAAACCTCATCAATGAGCCGATCGAGGCCGGGCTGGTCACGTACCTGAAGTACAGCATCGAATTCAATGCCGGATACCGGGTCGATGACGTAAACGGAGCTGCCTTCGTGGGACAGCACGTCGGCATGACTGGCGACGAGGTACTGGCCTCCAAGTACGCCACAGACAAGCTTAAGGACGGCAACGGCGAGAACGTATACCGTGCAAAGGGCTATGCGAACGTAGTGGTGGCTAAGGAGCCCGGAGGCCTGAGGATCATCGGTTTTGAATCCAAAACTGATTTCGACACACGAGATTTTGCGAATCAGGACGCCGTTTAGGCGACCGGCTCACAAAGGGCGGGACATCCTTTGCGATGTCCTGCCCTTTCGCTTTCTCTTCGTGCACTCCGCACGGGGACCGGCAAGAGATCCTCATCCTGGGGTTACAGCGAGAGTGCCGACGGTCCACATTGAGTGGTTGCACCCCACCGGAACATGGGCTGCTTGTTCCGCTGAAGCAGGGGAGGGGTCGGAAGGCTGCCGCACACATGGGCTGCATGGAAGAGAACGCACCCCAACAAGCCCGCCCCGGTGTCCGCACCGGCATCCCCTTGAAGCTGTCCGCCGAGACCGTCGCCGTTCCCCAGCTCCATATCGAAGTGGGCATCGGCCACGTCTACAAGGACAAATCCGACGGCTCCCTGTGGACCCTGACCGGGCTGCGCTCCGGCCGCTCCGTCATTCTGACCTCCAACGCCGACGGCCGGGAATACCGGGACCGCGTCCCGGTCGACACCACCCTGCCTGACGACTACGAGTACGTCGGCTGCGATCACGAAAACCACTGCTGCACCTCGCACCGGACCCACGTCATGCCCCACCGCGGCTGCATGATGCGCTAACGGTCGCAAAAGCCCCGGCAACCGCATGACGGTGACCGGGGCTTCTGTCGTCTCGGCAGAGGCTAAAGCCACATGACGCTGCCGCCGGCACGGGGTTCGTAACGCTTGCCGACTACTGAGTGGGCGAAGGTCAGGTCGTCTTCGGATGCTTCCTCGTTGAAGGTGACGTCACCTGACTTGAGGTCCCCGGTGAGGCGGCCGAGGAGCTGAAGCTCGAAGCGGGCTTTGCGCGGATCGCTGGAGGGAACCGCCTTGATCACGCGGGTTGCCCCGGTGATGATCCCGCCAAGGCCGACCGCCAGGTACTGGACCTTTTCGATCCTCTCAGCTCCGGCGCCGGTCCAGTCACCCCGCTGGGCGTTGATCCAGTCCTCATTGCTCAGGGATGGGGAGTCGCCGTACCAATTGCGCCAGTCGGTTTCTTCGACGGCCACCTCAGCCGGTGCTGTCTGGATGAGCGGGAGCTTCTTATCCGCCGAAACGAAGTCCGCCGTGCGGATCGGGGTCAGTGAGGCAAGGGTCAGGTCGTCCAGGTAGCCGGCGGCGCGCAGCTTTTCGATGTTCCGCTTATGGGTGCCCAGGAACGTGGAGGCCGCGTTCATAGTGAACTCTTCTTCGATGAGTGCCGGAGCAGGGGTCAGGGTAATCGACGGAGCGGGCATTCGGTGGCTCGTTTCTTCTTCGGCGGTTAGTTATTGAACCATAGTCAACAATTCAGCAATGTGTCAATGGTTGAGCGTTTTGGGATTGCCGCACACATGACACGGGCTGCCCCAAGCAGCGAACCCTTGCCTGCTGAGTCCACCGACGCCCGTCGTCCGCCGGGACGCATAGGGGGATACCAAGGACCTGAACCTGGTCCACGAGAAAGGGCGGTACTGCTGGTGACGGAGAACCTGATTTACTTCTCCTCCACCTCGGACAACACCCACCGCTTCGTTCAGAAACTCGGCATCGCAGCTCAACGGCTGCCACTGTTCACCGCCGAGGACACCCTGATCGCCACCGAACCGTTCGTTCTGGTCACTCCCACCTACGGGGGCGGCCCGGAGGGCGGGGCGGTGCCGAAGCAGGTCATCAAATTCCTCAATGTCGAAGGCAACCGGGCTCTCATCCGCGGAGTCATCGCTGCAGGGAATACGAACTTCCATGACTCCTACTGCATTGCAGGGGATGTCATCGCGGCCAAGTGCCGCACACAACTGTTGTACCGAGTAGAACTTATGGGCACCCCGGAAGACGTGGAGCGTGTCCAAACTGGATTGGAGAAATTTTGGAAACGAACACCCTCGCGCCAGAACGCGTGAGCAAGGACGATCTGCTTCCGGAGGCCTACAAGGGCCTCGGCTATCACGAGCTGAACGCCATGCTGAACCTCTACGATGCTGACGGCAAGATGCAATTCGGCGCTGACCGCGAGGCCGCACGCCAGTACTTCCTGCAGCACATCAACCAGAACATGGTCTGGTTCCATGACCTGGAGGAGAAGCTCGACTACCTGGTGAAGAACCAGTACTACGAGGCCGAACTGCTCGCCAAGTACAGCGACGCCTTCATCAAGAGCCTGTTCAAGCGGGCCTACGCGAAGAAGTTCCGCTTCGAAACCTTCCTGGGCCCGTTCAAGTTCTACACCTCCTACGGGATGAAGACCTTCGACGGCAAGCGTCACCTGGAACGCTACGAAGACCGCGTGGCCATGGTCGCCCTCGGCCTGGCCGACGGCAACGAAACCCTGGCTGAAAAGATCGTCGACGAAATCGTTGACGGCCGCTTCCAGCCGGCCACCCCCACGTTCCTGAACATGGGTAAGAAGCAGCGCGGCGAGCTCGTCTCCTGCTTCCTGCTCCGCATCGAAGACAACATGGAGTCGATTGCGCGCTCCATCAACTCCGCCCTGCAGCTGTCCAAGCGCGGCGGCGGCGTAGCCTTCGCCCTGACCAACGTCCGCGAAACCGGCGCCCCGATCAAGCAGATCGAGAACCAGTCCTCCGGTCTCATCCCCGTGATGAAGCTCCTCGAAGACAGCTTCTCCTACGCCAACCAGCTCGGTGCCCGCCAGGGGGCCGGCGCCGTGTACCTGCACGCCCACCACCCGGACATCTACCGGTTCCTGGACACCAAGCGTGAGAATGCCGATGAGAAGATCCGCATCAAGACCCTCTCCCTCGGCGTCGTGATCCCGGACATCACGTTCGAGCTCGCCAAGAAGGACGAGGACATGTACATGTTCTCGCCCTACGACGTCGAGAAGGTCTACGGCATGCCGTTCTCGGACATCGACGTCACCGAGAAGTACTACGAGATGGTCGACAACGCGAAGATCAAGAAGACCAAGATCAAAGCGCGCGAGTTCTTCCAGACCCTCGCAGAGATCCAGTTCGAGTCCGGCTACCCGTACATCATGTTCGAGGACACGGTGAACAAGGCCAACCCGATCGAGGGCAAGATCATCATGAGCAACCTCTGCTCCGAGATCCTGCAGGTCTCCACCCCGACGACCTACAACGAAAACCTCAACTATGAGGAAGAGGGCATCGGCAAGGACATCTCCTGCAACCTTGGCTCCCTGAACATCGCCAAGGCCATGGACGGCGGAAACCTCGGCGACACCGTCGAAACCGCAATCCGGGCCCTCACCGCGGTGTCCGACCAGTCCAACATCACCGCAGTTGAATCCATCGCCCGCGGCAACAGGATGTCCCACGCCATCGGCCTGGGCCAGATGAACCTGCACGGCTACCTGGCCCGCGAACACGTCTACTACGGCTCAGACATGGCGCTCGACTTCGTCAGCTCCTACTTCGCCGCGGTGGCCTTCCACGCCATCCGCGCCTCCAACCTGATGGCCATCGAACGCAGCAGCACCTTTGAAGGTTTCGAGCGGTCAACCTACGCCTCCGGGACGTTCTTCGACAAGTACGTCACCCGCAGCTGGCTGCCCGAAACCGAGGGTGCCACCGCGCTGTTCGCAAAGTCAGGCATCACCCTGCCGACCATCGCGGACTGGGAAGCCCTCAAGGCCTCCGTCATGGAGCATGGCATCTACAACCAGAACCTGCAGGCCGTCCCGCCGACCGGCTCAATCTCCTACATCAACAACTCCACCTCCTCGATCCACCCGGTGGCGTCCAAGATTGAGATCCGCAAGGAAGGCAAGCTGGGCCGCGTTTACTACCCGGCGCCGTACCTGAGCGAGGACAACCTGGAGTACTACCAGGACGCTTACGAGATCGGCTACGAGAAGATCATCGACACGTACGCGGCAGCGACCGTACACGTGGACCAGGGCCTGTCCCTGACGCTGTTCTTCAAGGACACCGCCACCACGCGCGACATCAACAAGGCCCAGATCTACGCCTGGAAGAAGGGCATCAAGACCATCTACTACATCCGTCTCCGCCAGCTCGCGCTGGAAGGAACCGAGGTGGAAAATTGCGTCTCTTGTCAGCTCTGACAGCCTGACCTACTGAAGCCCCGGCAGCACCGCGCTGCCGGGGCTTTCGGCATGCGAGCAGGGCGTCGACAGCTGCCGCACACATAGCCCAGATGGGCATCCGCAACGATCTGAACACCTCTTACGACAACGACCTCATGACCGGCGCGTCCCAGGCCGTGCTGTTCCCGTCCGAGGGCGGCAGCATCGCTCTGCGCATCATCGGCACCGAACGGCCCACGCAGCCCCGCTGCAGAGGACTCCAGCTGGGGAGCCAGGACCTGATCCGGTTCGCCAGCTTCGCATCGGATCGGCGGTTCTCAGTGTCGGCCTTCATGATCGCCGATGCCGGGCTCTCGCCACTCAGCGGGGACGAGCAGGCCCGAGCATCCGCACAAATGGTCGACATCCTCACGACCTACGGCGGTGATGAGCTCGAAGCGGCGATGCGCGACGACTTCGACGGTCTCTACGTCGTCGGGGTCACCGTCACCGCCAAATCAACAGGGCTGCCCATCAGCGTACGCAGGCGAGGCTATGTCGAGACGTCTACCGTGCGCGAGGCAGAGACGCTCATCTCGGCCGCTTGGCAGGAGCTCCGCCTCTCCTGAGTCCGCGATTAGCACCAACACGAAGAGCCCCGGCTGCTTCGGCAACTAATTGATCCCCTTTCCGTGCCGGGTCCTCCTCATTGCCAGCCCGGGCTCTCTCAACAACATCCGCTACCGCCTCAGCAGGAAGCGGGCCGCCCAGGCGTGAAGACACCCGGTCCGTACGCCGCACACATAGCCGGTGAAGGGCTCCGGCTGGCCGCCCCCGAGTTACTTGCCCATGTGGGCTAAACCGATCTGCGGGCTGAGCGGCCATCGAAGGTCCGGCGAATTGCCCCGGTTCCGGCCGGGGCAATTTGCTGCCCGGGCAGGCGCGGCGAGGGCGCCGCACACATAAAGCCTCATGAACGCTTACTACCGCCAGCTCCAGTCCGCCATCGAACACCTGGACAACATCAACCCCATGTTCGATTTTGCCGGCGCCGACCCTTCCGCGCAGGCCCGACAACTCAAGACATGGTGGGGTAAGGCACTGGCCGACGATCATCTCCACGGACACGACCCTTCAGGCCCCATCACGGTGGACCATGGCCAGCTCACCGACCGACAGCTCGTGCTGCTGTCCGCCCTTCAGCGGGGCGCACGCGGCGTCACCGGCGACTGGGCTGCGACAGCCGGCCCCGAAGCCGGGGACGCGCTGGCGCTGACCGTTACCGGTCATGGACTCACTGTCACGGCAACTGCCGCGGAGGTCAAGACGGGGGTTTCCTTCAAGGAAGGCGCCCGCTTCATTGCCGTGGACGGAAGCGAACCAGCCTGGCCGCCAGTAATGCTCCACCGCACCACCAACGTTCCGAACCCCGTCGCTGAGCTAGTCGATTTGCTGGCCGTATCGACAGCCTTCGCCGGCTCGCCGTTCGCGGCCCTCCACGACTCGATCCGCCGGACGTCCTACGACGCGTTTGAGGCATTCAACGAGGAATTCGAGGTTGACTGGAATTCCGGGACCGCTACCCCCAGCGAGCAGGTGCGCCGTGCCCTGGCCACGGCAGCCGGGATGACCGAGGACGACGTTCCCGGCATGCTGGGCGCGGTGTTGAACAAAGCTGCCAGCTATGGCCACTCTGTTCCGGAGGCAACGACCGGGCGGGTCTATCCGGACCAGCAGGCGTCGACAGGCGGGCCCTCCAGTATGGGAGCAGCAATCCTGGCCGGCCTTGGCATCGATGTCGGCGACGCACAAGTCATCGGCATCCCCGCCGGCGGAAGCATGAGCATCGGGATCGGCGTAGGACCAGACGGCCTCACCATCTCCGACCTCCCGGTCGTTGGCGCAGGCACGCCGGCGGTCGTCGACCCCGAAGAAGCCTTCCTGGCCGAATGCGCGGCGAGCCTCGGGCTTCCCACCGAAGTCTTCCGCGGGATCGTCCAAGGCGACGAGGCCTGACGCTCTTTTGCGTCAACTCGAGCCCCAAATCGCCCGTCGGCCTTCCGGCCGCATAGGGAACCCCAGACACCACGAAATACCGCCGGCTCATGCCGACCATCCAGCACCACGAAAAGAGAACACCATGGGAGCCCTCAAGCTCGTCGAACAGGCCCACGCGATCAACTGGAACCGCATCCAGGACGAAAAAGACGTTGACGTCTGGAACCGCCTGGTCAACAACTTCTGGCTGCCGGAGAAGATCCCTCTGTCCAACGACGTCCAGTCCTGGGCCACCCTGACCCCGGAAGAGCAACTGCTCACCATGCGCGTGTTCACGGGCCTGACGCTGCTGGATACCATCCAGGGCACCGTCGGCGCCGTGTCCCTCATCCCGGACGCCATCACCCCGCACGAGGCAGCCGTCTACACGAACATCGCGTTCATGGAATCGGTGCACGCCAAGAGCTACTCCTCGATCTTCTCCACGCTGGCCTCCACCAAGGAGATCGACGAGGCATTCCGCTGGTCGGTCGAGAACGAGCACCTTCAGAAGAAGGCGAAAATCGTCATGGACTACTACCAGGGCGACGACCCGCTCAAGCGGAAGATCGCCTCCACCCTGCTTGAAGGCTTCCTGTTCTACTCCGGGTTCTACCTGCCGATGTACTGGTCCTCGCGCGCCAAACTGACGAACACTGCCGACCTGATCCGCCTCATCATCAAGGACGAGGCCGTGCACGGCTACTACATCGGCTACAAGTTCCAGAAGGGCCTCGAAAAGGTCTCCGAGGAGCGGAGGGAAGAGCTGAAGGACTACACGTTCGACCTGCTCTTCGAGCTGTACGAAAACGAAGTCCAGTACACGCACGACCTGTACGACGGCGTCGGCCTGGCTGAGGACGTCAAGAAGTTCCTGCACTACAACGCCAACAAGGCACTCATGAACCTCGGCTACGAACCGATGTTCGGCAAGGACACCACCAACGTGAACCCGGCGATCCTGTCCGCACTGTCACCGAACGCTGACGAGAACCATGATTTCTTCAGTGGGTCGGGCTCAAGCTATATCGTCGGGTCGTCGAAAGCGGTTGCCACCGAATCGGAGGACTGGAATTTCTAAAAAAGCTGTCTAAAGTTCTGCTTTTGGTGCTGTTGAGTCTTTAATATTTCGAGCCATGATTCAAATCGCCGAATACGGACGACAATAGCTTACGGGGCGGTCGGAGAAACCCGGCCGCCCTTCTGTGCCCGGATCGGACCAGGTCCGCACACATACCAAGCATGAGCACACTCACCGAGGCCCGGCCGGCCGCAGCCACAGCAAGAGAGTACCGATGGGCGGTCTCCGACGGCGCCTACGAAAACCTGTTCTTCGAGTCGACTTCGTGGGCGGCGTCCTGGCTCGCCGACGAAGCCATGCGGCAACATCTACGCGGCCGCGTACCGGAATTTACCGTGCACCTGCAGGACCAGTTCATGGGCGTCCTTTGGGATGCCACCTCCGACGTCAGTGATGTCTTCACCGCGATTGGCTGGCCCACCGTGTCGGGGGAGACCCTGCAGCTTCGTGCAACGGTCATCGGAATCGTCCGCGACATCCTGGTCAGCGACGACACCCGCACGGACGCACCGTTCCCCGGGATTTCGGACCCCCACACCTACGCCATGGTCTGCCGTTAGGCGGGTCGGGCAACTGGGCTGTCCGCACACATGACTGGGGACAGACCCACAAGGAGGCCTCAATGACCTACTCCGAAGCCAAGTCGGCCGAATATCCGCCGCAGGAGGAGAACCAGCTGCTTACCGAGTTCGCCGCCGAGCTGCTTGCTCGCCGCACGTTCGCGGTAGTCGGCGACATCAGAGAATCTTGGAACGACTGGATCGGCAACCGACAGGAAACCCGCGAAGAACGGATGGAACCGTTCGTAACCCACGCCGCCAACCTGGCAGCCGTCGGAATGCTCACCTGGCCCCAGAAGGAAACTCCGGGGATCGGCTGGACGGTTCAAAAACCCGGAGAGTACCGCGGCATGAACGCAGCCCCTGCCCTCGACAGGATCACCCTTTTCGGCCAGGACGCCGGAAAAGCTATCAGCTACTTCCGTGCCTGCCGCACCACCGACCAGCCGTGCCGCCTTGAGTGGGCGTTCGCCCCAAAGATGGACTGAGCACATTGACCGAGACACCTGACCCGCTGATGGTCACCCACAACATCGGATTCGACGAGGCCACGCGAAACACAGTCTGTGAGTGCGGCGACCGCGGGCACGCCGGCTACCTCGCCCACATCGCCGGGCTCCTCGGAACTGACGAGACCGGTGCCCGCCAGGCGCTGCTGAAAGCCCACACGTTCACCGAGATCAACCCCGGCATGTGCGGTGGCTGCGAGACCTGTGGCAGCGATTCCGTCTCTGCGGTCTGCGCCATCTGCGGCGAGGGAGATTCACCCTGCGGCGCGTACTTCGAGGCGATCCTGAACGCCGACGGAACCCCTTTCGAATTCCCCTCCACCGAAGGACAGAAATGAATGACCACTATCAGGCGGCTATGGACGGGCTAAAGGAAATCCGCGCCATCGTGGACCGCGGAACGCCGCCGACGGAAGCCACCGCCCTCGCTGTCACCCAGACCCGGGCCATCCTTGCCGTTGCCGAAGAGCAGGCAAAAACCAACGAGCACCTCCAGACGGGGAACCTCATTGCCTACGCTCAGTTGTGCCTTGCCGGGCGAGACGGGGCCAAATCCGCCGCCGCCCGAAATGCCGCCGAAGCCGCCATGAAAGGCGCATCCGATGACAATGGGGATGACTTCTGATGCCCCCGCGTCTACTCATCACCGGCTCGCGCGGCTGGACTGACCGAGCCGTCATCCGGGACGCACTCCGCACCTGGTGGGACTCCACCGGCCGTGACCCCGACGCCGTCCTCGTCTCCGGCAAGTGCCCCAAAGGAGCGGACAAGATCTGCGAGGAAGTCTGGGCCCACAACGGGCTGACACTAGAACTGCATCCCGCCAAGTGGCGGAAACCGGACGGCAGCCAAGACATGGGCGCCGGCTACACCCGCAACAAAGCCATGGTCGACACCGCACCGGACCACATCATCGCCTTCATCCTCGACGGCTCCGGCGGTGCCAGTCACTGCCTCCGCTATGCCCAACGCAAAGGTATCCCGTTCACCGTCCATGAAGCCTCCTCGGCCGGCTGATGGCAGCACCCCATTTAATGCGACCGGTCGATCTGGAGCGGCGGGAGGCTTGCGCCACCGAACTGCGTGCACGCTTCCCCGGGCACGCTGAGGCCGTACTCTCAGCCCTGGACGACAACCCGTCTGCCGAGCTGCCCTACCACGGCACCCCGCACATGCTCGTGGTCGCGCTGGCCGTCCTGGAACTGGCGGACGGCGAGAAACTCACCGCAGAGGAGACGGACCTGGTGTTCCTGGCCGCCCTGTTCCACGACTACGACTACGCTGGTGCGCCCAATGACACCGTCAATACTGCGCGCTCCGCTTCGGCCGTCCACCGGCACCTGGCTTTCACCGACCATCACCGGATCGCGTCACTCGTCGAAGCGAGCCGCTACCCCTACCTGGTCCCGCCGCGCTGCAGGCTCGAGGAAGTGCTCCGGGACGCCGACGTCGCCTACTCCACTTTGCTGATCCCTGACGCGCAACACTTCCGCACCGGCCTGTTCCTTGAACGCGGTGCCCCATCGACCGAGCAGGACGCTCTCGCGTTCGTCATCGGGCACGGCCTCTACACCCGGTCGGCTGTGAAGGCCGTGGACCGTGTCGTCTCTGCCGGCCGGGACCGCCGCTGAAGCGACTTCCTAACGGCCCACCGCCGGTCAGAGGTGTGAGCTCAGGGAATCTACGCATGTTTTTCGATATACATCGAAGCTCGCAACCAATTCGTGGCCAGGAGATCCAGCTTGAAACCATCGCCCCGACGCAAGAAGGACCCCCACCGCCGGGCACGGCGGCTACCCTCGGCCGCTACCGCCCTCCGCTCCACTGCTGGCGCGTTCGATCTTCCATCGATTCTGGTCGGCGTAGTTATCGTCGGTGTCCTCACCGCAGGCGTGCTGGTGTCCGTGCTCGGTGTCATTCCGTTTTCCCAGGACCTGGAGTCCAAGCAGGACCTGGCGGCCCTGACCACCGCTGAGGGAGTCTCCAAAGTCAGGGACGGAGTCTTCAGAGACAAAGCCGGACTCAAAGGCGCCACCCTCCTCAACGGCGGGGACACCCTGGCTGTCGGCACCGATGCCAACGGCAGCTGCTTCGCGGGCATCTCCAAATCGGAAACGGGCAGACTGTTCTTCAACAGCGACACCGCACCCACGCCCAAAGAGCTCACTGACCACGCAGCGCTTGAGTGTGTCACCGACACCGTGGCCCAGGACATGATCGCCGGCATCGGCGGACACGCGCTCTGAGCATTCGTCCGGGAACCCGGGCAGGGCGAAGCCGTTCCAATCCGAGGCAAGGTCACTCCGGAAAGGTCAATGTCGTCCCCCGCTGATTCACTGGGGGTCACTGTCCCGATCTGTGAGGTCCCAAGATGCCCCGATCGCTCCGCTTAGATAGCCCCGTTGACCTCGTCAAATCCGAGGCAGGTGTTATCAACGCCACCGCGGCCATGGTCGGGCTCGGTGTCATGACAGTCGTCGGCGGCGTGGCCGCCTCGTCGGTATCCGGGCTCATGCCAATCGCCCAGGACAGCGCCGCCCGGCAAAACGCGGCACAGGTCGGGACCGCGCAGGGCCTCGCCAGGATCATGGACGGCAAGTTCACTGACCTCGAAGGCCTCGAAGCCGGCGGCTACCTGCCCGCCTACCGGGCAGCATCCGGTCCACGCCGCTTCGACGTCGGGTCAGGTCAGGGCGGCACCTGCTTCGTGGTCATCAGCCGGTCCGCCACCGGACAGCACTTCTTCGTCACCGACCTCATCCCGACACCGGAACCGCTCACAACCAGTACGGCGACAGGGTGCCTGAGCGACGGGACTGTCCGGTCCATGGCCGACAAACTTGACTCAGCGGCCGCCGGGACCTGACCCGAACGAGCACACAGAAAAAGCCCGCAAGACGCCTGGAAACCGGGCGCCGGCGGGCTTTTTCGTGCCGTGACCCGGCCGGCTGCCCGCCGCACGGTGACTGCTGCCGACGATGCCGCACACATGAGCCTCAAATAACCAAGGCCGCTGACCGTTGACGGCCTTCGCCCTGAAGCCACACCAACAGAAAGCAACCGCATGAAAAAGCGCCTCATCGGCATCATCCTGGCCGGCGTCTTGCTGGTCGGCGTCGTCGCGGCTGTGATCGTGCCGAAGATGTCAGCCTCCGCAGGCACTGCCAGCGAGCCACTGAAGGTCGTCACCGGAGTCATCGGCTCCGAGAAGAAGGAATTCTTCGATGACCCGAGAGTCAAGGCCGTCTTCGCCGCACGAGGCTATGACGTACGGGTCAAGACCGCAGGCTCACGCCAGATCGCCACCAGCCCCGCACTGGCCACTAGCGATTTTGCCTTCCCGTCCTCAGCCCCGGCCGCGGACAAGATCGCCATTGGCAGGACCGTGAAGGGAACCTACTCGCCGTTCTTCTCACCAATGGCCGTCGCAACCTTCAAGCCGGTCGCCCAGCTCCTCAAGAACGCTGGCATCGCCCGGCAGGATTCCAAAGGCACCTGGACGTTGGACATGAAGGCCTATCTGAACGCAGTCAAAGAGGGCAAACGATGGAACCAGCTTCCAGGAGCCGCCGAACTCTACAACTCCAACCGCAGCGTCCTGATGACCTCAACCGACATCCGCTCATCCAACTCTGCTGCCATGTACCTGGCCATTGCCTCCTACACGGCGAACGGCAACAACGTCCTTTCCGGCTCCTTCTCCGGAGATACCGTCCTGCCCGAAATGGCCGGGTTGTTCCTCAATCAGGGATTCTCCGAGGCATCCTCAGGCGGGCCGTTTGGGGACTACCTTTCTCAAGGCATGGGCTCGAAGCCGATGGTGATGATCTACGAATCCCAGTTCCTGGGCCAGCAGATGTCCGAGACCGGGTCAAAGGCCATGTCCCCGGACATGGTCCTGATGTACCCACAAGCCACAGTCCTTTCAAAGCACACTGTCATTGCTCTGACCGACAGCGGCAGTGCCATCGGTCAGCTGCTCCTCTCCGACCCTGACCTGATGACACTTGAAGCCCAGCACGGGTTCCGTCCCGCAGACCGGAGCAAGCTCGAAAACGCCCTGCAGGAACACAACCTGCCATTGCCCGAGCCGCTGGTTGATGTCGCCGATGCCCCTACCTACGAGGTGCTTGAGTCGCTCATCGACAAGATCAGCGCCAAATACGACCCCGCCAATACCCCGGCCCCGACCGCTGACGGCGACGCCGTCACCAAGAAGTAGAAGGACCAACCATGACCGAATCCCTGAGCCTCACGCCACCAGCGGGAGCCCTCGTCCTGACTCCTCCGTCAGCCGTTGCGGTTGTCACCACCGAGCAGGCCACCAATGTGGTGCCACTCGAAGATGCCGCCACGCTCAAGATCAAGCAGGAGGCCGCGGACTTCGTCTCCAGCCTCATGACTATCGACACGAAAGACCCGGTCTTCTCCCGCAAGATCGACGACATCGCCAAGCTCGGGAACGCGGAAATCGTTGCGTCCTCACAGATGTCCAACCGGATGCTGGAACGGCCCAGCCAGGCCCTCGCCGGGTCCAAAGGCAAGGGCGGCGACGTTCAGGCCCAGGTCGCAGACGGGCTCGCGAAGCTTCGTTTCACCGTCGAAGACCTCGACCCGTCCAAGATGAAGGGTGGCTTCTTCGGCGACCTGTTCGGTGTGAAGAACCAGCTGCGCAACTACTTCGCCCGCTACCAGTCCTCACAGTCGCACCTGAACGCCATCCTGAAGTCCCTCGACAAGGGCGCGGACGGTCTTCTGAAAGACAACGCCGACATCGAAGGTGAGAAGACCCGTCTCTGGGAAACCATGGGCAAGCTTCAGCAGAAGGTCGCCCTCGTCAGCGCCCTCGACGCCGAACTGGACACTCGGATCGAATCTCTCCGGCTTACCGACCCGGAACGTGCGAAGGTACTGTCCTCCGACGTCCTGTTCGAGGTGCGCCGGAAGCACCAGGACCTGCTGACCCAGCAGTCCGTCGCCGCGCAGGGCTACATGGCCTTGGACCTGGTCCGCAACAACAACAAGGAACTCCTCAAAGGCGTCGACCGGGCAAGCACCACCACCGTCGCGGCCCTGCGCACTGCCGTCATCGTCGCACAGGCACTGACCAGTCAGAAGATGGTCCTGGACCAGATCACGGCGCTGAACAGCACCACCGAGAGCATGATCCTGTCCACGTCCGTGATGCTCAAGGACCAGACCGCACAGATCCACCAGCAGGCCGCATCCTCGACGATCAGCATCGAGACCCTGCAGACCGCATTCCAGAACATATACGACACGATCGACGCCGTCGACACGTACAAGCTCCAGGCTGTCGAGTCCATGCAGATCACGGTCGACGCATTGCAGGAACAGATCGGCAAGGCCGGCACCTACCTTGAGCGCACCCGTGCCAACGAGGGTCAGAAGTCAATCGGAGGACTCTCATGAGCCGCTTCACCCAGGGGGCCGGCGTCGCCGCTTCCACCCTCATCCTGGTCCTGACCCTGGGCGCGTGCGGTGCCGGTTCGGCCGCCGACCAGGCGCGGACGGACCCGGATACTCTCCAGATCCTTGCCGGCAGTGAGCTCAAAGACATGGGCTCGATCCTCGAAGCAGCCGCCAAGGAGACCGGTGTGAAGGTCCACTTCGACTACGCCGGGACGTTGGAAGGGACGCAGACCGTCGCCGATGGCGCCGCTGATGGCAAGTACGACGCTGTCTGGTTCCCGTCCAACCGCTACCTGACGCTCCTCCCCGGAGCCAAAGACAAGGTCGCCTCCGCCACGAAGATCATGACCTCCCCGGTGATCCTGGGCGTGAAGTCGAAGGTAGCGACGAAGCTCGGCTGGAACACCAAGGCACCCACCTGGGCGGAAATTTCCACCGCAGCAGCCGGTGGCGACTTCCGGTACGGCATGGCCAACCCGGCCGCCTCCAACTCCGGATTCTCCGCCCTGGTGGCCGTCGCTACCGGCCTGGCCAACACCGGCAACTCGCTGACCGCGGAGAACATCAAAGAGTACACCCCGTCACTGACGAGCTTCTTCTCCGGACAGAAGCTCACCGCCGGCTCATCGGGATGGCTCTCGGACAAGTTCCAGACCAGCACCGACATTGACGGGATCATCAACTACGAATCAGTGATCGCCGGCATGGACACCACCGCGCTCGGTGACAGCCTGACGAAGGTCACACCAGCGGACGGCGTCATCACGGCCGACTACCCGCTGTCCATTCTGGCTGCGGCCAGCGACGCCAAGAAAGCCAAGGCTGAAATCCTGACCGAATGGCTGCTCAAGCCCTCAAGTCAGCAGACCATCATGGACACCACCGCCCGGCGCCCCGCGGTTCCCGGTATCGCCCTGACGGACAAGTTCGGCAAGCAGCCCCTCGTGGAGCAGCCCTTCCCGAACACCCTCACGGTCGCCCACCAGCTCATCGAGAGCTACCTCGGCACCATCCGGAAGCCCTCCCAGACGGTCTTCTCCCTGGACACGTCCGGGTCCATGAGCGGCGAACGGATCGCCCAGCTGAAATCGGCGCTGAAGAACCTCTCCGGCGCGGATGCCTCGACCACCGGCTCCTTCGCGTCCTTCCAGACCCGTGAGCACGTCACCTTGATCCCGTTCAACGACCGCGTCGGTGCCACCGCACGGTTCACCATCCCGGAAGCCGACAAGGCCGCCGAACTGGGACGCATCTCCTCCACCGTCTCCGGCTTCAACGCCGCGGGCGGGACAGCGATCTACGACTCGCTCGTGAAGGCACTCGAGGAAGCCGAAGCCCAGGCAACCAGCAACCCCGACACCTTCACCTCTATCGTGTTGATGACCGACGGTGAAAACCGGGACGGCATGGACCTGAAGCGGTTCAAGAACCACTACGCCAGCCTCGGCGCCGCCGCCAAACAGATCCCGGTCTTCGTGATCATTTTCGGTGAAGGTAACGTCAAGGAACTCCAGGAAGTAGCCTCCCTGACCGGCGGCAAGGCGTTCGACGCCCGCAGCTCCGACCTGAATTCTGTCTTCCGCGAGATCCGCGGCTACCAGTAGCCCGACTCCACCTGTGATGCCCCGACCGCTCCCGGCCGGGGCATCACAGTTTCCGCCTCCAGCAGGGGAGGGCTGACGATCATGCCGCACACATAGGGTGCAGAACCGAACCTCGAATACGAATGCTTCTGAAAGGTGGCCTCGTGGCCAGCAACTTCACCGGGATCCTCTCACGGGTCCCAGCCTGGGCAGGCACAACCAAGAACCTGACCGGCATGGGACTGGCCAGCGCCGGCGTACTGGCCGAACTCACACTCGGCCTTGGCCCCTTCTGGCCCGCCGTGATCATCGGCCTCTACGCCGCAGGGGCCCTGCTGGCCCCGCCCGAGAAGGTGAACTTCACCGGCGCCCTTGGCTCCAGCACCGACCTCCGCAAACTCAAGGAGGACCTGGCCGCGCTGGACCGCCGGCTGCTGCCAAACCGGAACCGGCTCGGCCAGGACGTCACCGCAAAGGTGGACGCCCTCACCGGACTGCTCCACGACATTCTGGACCGGGGGGAGGCACTCAGAGGCTCACCCCAGCAGCTGAACGTCGTCGAGTCCACCATCCACGACTACCTTCCAACGTCGCTGGAAACCTACCTGAACCTGCCACGCACCTACGCCATGAGCTCCCGTCAGACCGGAAAGAAGTCCGCCCACGAGGAGCTCCTCGGACAGCTGGACATCCTGGCCCGGGAAGCAGGGAAGATCCTGGACGCGGTCGTGGAAAACGACTCCTCGGCACTGGCCAATCAGGGCCGGTTCCTGGAAGACAAATTCCGGCCCTCCAGCCTCGACATCTGACAACCGTGCCTGGTTCCTGTTGAACCGGAACCGGTTTCGTGACGGTGAGGGCAAAAAGCTATTCTGCCAATAGGATCAGCAGGAATCGTTAGCTCGAACTGGGGGGAAACATGAAGAAGCTTCTGTGCGTGCTCGCATCGATTGTTGCGCTGCTGACGATGACATCCTGCGCCCCGAAGTTGAGCACGGCGGAAGCATGTTCTGAGTACAACACCCTGACCAGTCTCATGATCAGCTCGTCCAACGACGACCAGATCCACTCCAGGTACGGCAACCAACTAAAAGACATGCTGGACAAGGCCCCGGACACGGTAAAAGCCGACATGCACGCGATCTACCTGCTCATGACAGATAGCCCCGACGCCAAGCGAAACCCAGAGGCGGCCCAGCGCATTGAAGTTGCCTGCAAGGCCGCCAAAGGCTGACTTCTTCAAACGCTCCACATCGCCGGTGCAACGCCTGTCCCATCGCGCATAACCGCTGCAGCCGGCAGCCAGAATTACGGGTGCGCCAGCAGCATCAACAGACATACAGGTCATTCCGAAGCCCCCAACCCATCTCTACGCATGCTTTCAAGCAGACACCCCAACCATGAGAAGAGCTTTTCTATGACCGTCCGCCCGTCCGCCACCGGGGCAACCTGGTCCGACACCCTCGGCCGCGCCGGCACCCGAGCCGCCCAGATCCTGCTGATCCTCGCACTGGCAGGCGTCACCATCTACGGTCTTCTCGCCGTCAGCCTTGTCGTGATCCCCATCCTGCTGGCCCTGATCCTCACCGCGGCGATCGCCCCGCTCGTGACCTGGCTCAAGGCGCGGGGGCTTCCCTCCGCGGCGGCGACCGGCGTCTCTTTCCTGGGCTTGCTCGCCGTCTTCGGCGGCACCATCTTCGGCATCGTCATCGCGGTCCGCCGCGAGATGCCAGACCTGATCGCCCACGCCACAGAAGGGTTCGACCAGACCCTCGGCTTCGTCAAGAACGGGCCGTTCCAGCTGGACGCGCAGGCCATGGAGAATGCGCGGGACACCGCCGTCGGCTACCTCACCAGCTCCAGTTTCAGCTCCGGTGCCCTGACCGGGCTCGGCGCAGTCACATCCTTCATCACCGGCTTCGTCCTCCTGGCCGTGGTCCTGTTCTACTTCCTCAAAGACGGGGAGCACATTTGGAGATTCATGCTCCGCGGATTCGGCGGCGACCACCGGGCCAAGGCGGAACTGGCCGGCAGGCGCAGCATGGAAGTCCTGGGCGGCTACGTCCGCGGGACAGCTGCCGTCGCCGCCGTTGACGCTGTCTGCATCGGCGCCGCCCTGGCTATCTTGCAGGTACCCCTCGCATTGCCGCTGGCCGTCCTGACCTTCGTCGGCGGCTTCATCCCGCTCGTCGGCGCCACCGCGGCGGGAATTCTGGCCGTCCTGGTGGCTTTGGTCTCCAACGGCCCCGTCGGGGCGATCATCGTACTGGCCGTCGTTGTGATCGTCAACCAGTTGGAAGGCAACTTCCTCCAGCCCGTGCTTATGGGCAAGGCCATGGCGGTCCACGGGCTCGTCATCCTGCTGGCACTGACCGTCGGAACAATCCTTGCCGGGATCATCGGCGCGGTCCTGTCGGTCCCGCTGACCGCCGTCGGCTGGGCCGTCATCAAGGTCTGGTCCGGGCAGGACACCTCAGTGCTGCTGCCCGATCCGCAGGAGACCCAGCAGCCCGAAACGGTGCCCGCGTGAACATCCGCTGACGCCCGGTGAATAGCACCCACCGTATCGTGGGCTGTCCCGGGGCGGAGCTGCCAAGCCGAAGAATTTACACGACAGAGAGCATCACCACATGACCGCACCATCCGGACGAAGGGCCAGGACAGGGCCGGCCCCCGTTGACCCGAGCAAGTTCGTCCACATTGACCGGCCCAGCAACGCTGGACTTCGCGGCGCCGTCGCGGTCGGCATGTTCCTGTCCATTGGGGCCGGAGCCGCCGCACTGTCTTGCGCCCTGCTCCCGTTCTCCCCTGAAGCGGAGATCCTCTACCTGGTCGCTGCCTGCATCGGTGCGGTGCTGGGGGCAGTCATCTTCACCCGGAGCAGCCTGCGTTCCGGGCGGCGCACACGGGAAGATTTCGTCCGGTGCGGCGGCGATCCTGCCGGGATGACGGACACGATGTTCGGCGTCATGCGCGGCAACCGGACCAAGAATGGCCAATGGGTTGTTCCGGAACAAAGCTCCGGGGATTACCAAGGCATCTGACCGACTGGTCGGTGGCGGTGAGGCTGATTCCCGCCTCCGCACACATGAAGTTCAAGCCCGGGAAGCCGGGCATCCGAAGAACGGGGAAAGCGCGCCCCGCAGGACGGACAGGTAGACGGATCGGCATCCGTCCCCCTGGGCAGTGAGTTGGTGAGCAGGTGGGCATGACGCCGGACCACGCAACCCGATAGGGGAGCGTGAGAAAACACCCAGCGGGTCCGAATCCCGTACATACAGCCAAAGGGCCCGAGACCGTGGCCTCCGGACCTAGCCGACGGATGAGAAGTGCCGAGCCGACAGTGTGTCGAGCCACTACTGGGGCAATCCGGGCGGGTTCAAATCCCGAGGGGCGCGGCGCTTCAACATAACGGAGCCGGGAAGTTCAACTTCCCGGCTCCTTCTTTTTATCTGGAACTCACAGGGGGGTCGGGGGTCCGACCCCCTCCTGTGTGCAGGAGCACGGAACGCCCGTGATCGGCTGGCCTACGCATGTTTTAGGGTAGAAGCCACCGAGAGGCCGCCCATGAATTGCACCAGCCACACACCGCTGCCCAGCGCTTGCACCTGCCCTCGGGATCCCCTGTGAACCGCTACGACGTGCTGGGCCTCAAAGCCGACGCCACCCAGGACGAGGTCAAGAAGGCCTACCGAAAGCTGGCCGCCAAAACCCATCCCGATGTCGCCGGCGCGGTCATGGCACCACTCTTCATGTCTGTCCAGGACGCCTACGAGACACTCTCGAACCCGGCCAAGCGCGCTGCCTACGACCGGGAACTGGGCTGTCCGCACCGGGAGACCGCCCCTTCTGAGCCAGCTGCCCCGGAACCGCCCCGCCAGCCGCGCCACGAAGCGCCCACCTTCCGGCAACCCGTGTACGAGGAAGAGACCTACCAGGAGCCTGCAGCGACACCGCCAGGATCGCTCAAGCTGCGCCGGCTGAAACTCGGCCTGCTCATCACATTTTTCGCCGGTCTGGGCGGCTACTGGATCTTCCAAGAAATTCAGCTCCTCCAGATTGTCCAGCCCAAAGGCGGCATCCGGCTACTCACCGCCCCGGGCCTGCCGGCCATCATCTACGCGGTCCTCTGGGCGGTCGGAACCCTCATTGCAACGTTCGCCGATGAGATCAGGACCGCCTGGAAGGCACCAGTATTCCTCGCCGGCCTCTCCGCCGGATTCGCGTTCATCACCGCCACCTGGAGTACCGGTCTATGGCTCCCGACACTGATCACCGGCGCCGTGCTGACGTACTCGATTGCGGCTGCCGTACGGTTCAGGAACGACCGGGTCCGTCAGCTCCGGTGAGAGCTTGCGGGTCCACCGCACACATTAAGGTTCATGAGCAACATTTCCATGCCCGGAGCCGCTGACATCGCAGCCCGCACTGCCACCGCCATCCGGTCCCTGAACGACGGGCAGATCGCCGCCATCCTGACTTCATCCCGCCGGGTCGCCCGGCGCAGGAGCAGACTTCCCGAAGGCTGGGCAACCCTCACGAAGGCGGCCCCGGAGCTCGCCAACACCATGGATGACCTGCACGCCCGCGAGATCATCAACGACCTGCCACGCTTCGAAGCGCTGGCGAAGGCGCACGCAAAGCAGCTGGACGGGGCCGTCACAACGCGGACCGGCAAGCTCACCGCACTGTCTGTCCTGGCCGCCGCTGTTCTCGGAGTCATCACCACCATCCTCGGCCTGACCGGTGTCATCCACCATCCGCTCACCGTCGCCGGGGCCGGGCTGACCGGAGGACTGCTTGTCGCCGCCTACATCGGCGGGCACCTCCTGTCCCGGCAGGACGAAAGCTGGATGTTTGCCGACCCGGAAGCAGCCGCGGCGATTGTGTGGGACGCGGGCATCGACGCCGCCGCGGCGGCTGCCCTGACCGGAAGAAGCGGGTCGGACGGGATTACCCGCGAATTGCTGCTCACCCTCGGTGCAGTCTGGGCGGGTGCCGGACTGGGGACCGAGCATCTGAACGCCACCCCTACTACCACCAGCCCGGTCGCCCTGCTTACCGCACGCCAGACCGTGACCACCGAGGGACAGCACGCCGCCTGACGCTTTCGGGATCGTCCTCGGCGCCGGATCCGTGTTGTTCGTTCTCTCCGGGCTCGCCGCCCACCGGAGCATCTACCCGCCGCGCCGTGCCATCATCCAATCCCCGCCGGAAATCTCCCGGAACATCTGGCAGGCCGACATCCACGTCACCGCCGCGCTCC
Source organism: Arthrobacter sp. UYCo732 (assembly GCF_040547265.1). Lineage (NCBI taxonomy): Bacteria > Bacillati > Actinomycetota > Actinomycetes > Micrococcales > Micrococcaceae > Arthrobacter > Arthrobacter sp. UYCo732. The sequence continues at coordinate 273,489 of NZ_JBEPPJ010000002.1, forward strand.
GCGCCGCCGAGAAGACGAGCATACTGCTCGACCAGATCGAAGACCCCCGGACCCGGGCCGGACTCGCCGTCCCGCCGGTCACCCCTTACGCCTCCCACCAGAACCAGGACTAGACATGGCAGCCAGCTACCGAACCGACCGCACCCTCCCGTTCCCGGAACCAGCCGCGCCCGCCGAGGGCCTGGACGTCACCGGCCTGCTGCCCGGAGACCGGGTGAGAGTCATCAAGCCGCTACGGGACCTCAAGACCGTGAAGACCGGAGCCAAGGGCTCCGTCATCTGGACCGGCTGCGACTACCGTCCCGTCCTGCAGCTCGAGGACGGAACCGTCGTGAACCTGATTGACGGCGACGCCCTGGCCGAGGCTCCCGCCAAGAGCGCCCGCGGCACTGTGTCCCTCCTTACGCTCCGGCACAACACGGAAGGGTGGAAGCCAGGGTTCGAGAACGACGTCTACCTGCGAATCCCGGCGGCCGGCGGGCTCGAAGCCTCTGTCCGGTCCATCGTGTCCGAGCACAACGGGGCGCAGCGGGGCGGGGGTCGCGACTTCAAGGTCACGCTCGAAACAGGCGCGTGGGACGGGCCGGATCTCAAGCCGGCCGCCGTGAAGAAGATCGTCACCGAAGCCCTGGCCGACTGGGCCGCCTGACCCGGAGAGGGCCGGGTGCAGATCCGCACACATGGGGGCGAAACCGGTAACCATTTGTCCCCGTCCCGAGGAACCGCCATGACAGCAATCCCGATCCCAACCTTCATCGTCCACTCCGGCGGGCTTCAACTCGCGCCGGGGCTGCCGGAGGAACGTTGCGTCCGCACGGCGGATGCCAGGGCGTCACTGCCCGCAGGCACCATCACGATCGACGCGGACGAGTGCTACGCCGTCGCAGACGGGACCGGTACCTTCCAGTCAACCGGGCTGGACGGGGCATTCCCGGCGCACGAGAGTGTCGTCCTCCCCGCGTACATCATCGCCGGCCCGGGGCTGCCACCGCAGATCCCTGGCGGCGGAAGGGAGCTGGTCAAGCAGGACGAAGTCGACGAGAACCTCTTCCAGTTCTATGCGATCGATGCCAACGGATCTCTGCACTGCTGGGACACCATCGGTGACAGCTTCGTCGACTTCGCCTGGGAGACCGCCGGCCAGGCCGAAGCTGCGACTCCGGTCTTCCCGCTCACCGCGTGGTGCTGAACGTCCGCTGAGGTACTTAGCGGGAGGCGAGCGACGACCAGGCGCCCCGGCGAGGGGTCCTCACCGGCGGCCCGCTGATGGCCAGGTCCTTGTTGTCGGCAATGCCCCACCACTCGTCGGATCCGGAAAGGATCACGCCGGCAGCCATGCTGCCGCGACGGTGGGCCTCGCTGGGTGCGCTTCGAAGGCCCAGCATCCAGTTGACCCGGGACGTCGGTCGGGTGGGGGTTGTCGCGGCGATGTCCAGCAGCTCGGCAGTTGGCTCGCCAGCCGTGGACCCGTAGAGGGCCCGGAGGCCGTCCTCGAGTCCGGCGGCGAATTCTGGCCCATCGGCTGTGTCCTGCCCTGCCGCGAATCCCTGCCATCGGGTAAAGGAGTCCAGGCTCTCCCGCCGCGCAACTCCCTGCGACAACGGGCCATCAACCACTGAGCCGGTGACGATTTCCGCGGTGGAGTCGTCACCGAACACCCAGGCCCCGGGACGCCCGGCCGGCAGGCCCCAGTACCTGGCGTCGAAGCCGGCGCCGATTGCCACCTCCGATTCGCGGTGAGACACGGCCGTGAACCTTCCACGGCTGCGCGGGTGCTTGGATTCATCGAAAGCGGTCATGCCTACTAGTGTGCGGCATCTGTTCGACAGGGCGGGGAGCTTTACGGCCGCTCCCGCACACATGAGGGTCAGGTAAGAAGACAGTGAAAACCAATATTCATTGAATAATCGTCAAATGACGATTAATAGAGTAGGGTGGAAGCATGATCACGACATACGCGAAGTTCCCGCAGGGATGGACCGCCCACTCCCGGGCCTCCGAGATGCGTTTCCCGGCCGGGGAATGCCACGTCACCACCGACAAGGTCCTCGACGGCGAAACCCCGCTGTACCTCTACCTGACCGGCGCCGACGCCAATGACTTCGTAACCGCCGCCATGTGGATCGACTACGCCCACCAGGGCGGCCACAAAGTCACCGCGCTGATCCCGTACCTGCCCGGCGCACGCCAGGACCGCGGCACCCCGTTCGGCGCCAAGGTATACGCCAACCTGATCAACGCCATGGCGGCCGATGAGATCGTCTGCTTTGACCCGCACTCCGAGATCATGCCGGCACTGGTGAACAATCTCCGCGTCGTGTACTCGGACGCCGTCATCAAGAAAGTCCTCCGCAAAACCCTCGCCGACTACGCCGGCGTCATCTGCCCCGACGAAGGCGCCCACGCCCGCACCGAAAAAGTCGCCGCCGCGCTGGGCCTGCCCGTCTACTACGCCAAAAAGCACCGCGACTTCACCACAGGCAAGCTCTCCGGTTTCGAATGCGAGGCGCTGCCGGCCACCGGCAAGTTCCTTGTCGTCGACGACATCTGCGATGGCGGCGGCACTTTCCGCGGCCTCGCCGCAGCCACCGGCCTGACCAAGGACCGCCTTGACCTCTGGGTCAGCCACGGCGTCTTCTCCGGTAACGCCGCCGCCCTGAACGACCACTTCGGCAACATCTACACCACCGACTCACACCCCGGCGCCGCTAACCCGGCGGTCGGAGCCACCGTCTCACCCCTCATCCACCACCTTCTGGAAGGCCGCAACTCATGAGCACCGCAACAGACACCCGCATCACCACCGCCTCCGTCACCGCCGCCCTGTTCGAAACGGACGCCTACAAGCTGGGCCACCGCGAGCTCTACCCGGAAGGCACCACAGGCATCTTGGCCAACTACACCAACCGCGGCTCCCGCCTCGAAGGCGTCACCAAGGTCGTCCACTTCGGTCTCCAGGCCTTCCTGCAGTCCTACTGCATTGAAGCCTTCGCACCCTTCTTCGCCGCCGATGAGGACGAAGCAGTGGACGAGTACGAGGCAAACCTGACTGCCATCCTCGGCCCCAACACCATTCAGAGCGACCACATCCGGGCGCTGCACCGCAAGGGATACCTGCCGCTGGTCTTCCGCGGGCTCCCCGAGGGCACCCGGGTCCCGCTGCGCGTCCCGACCTTCACGATCGAAAACACCGAGCCGGAATTCTTCTGGCTGGTCAACTACATCGAAACGGTCCTCTCGGCCTCGGTGTGGCACCCGTCCACCACGGCCACCATCGCCGACACCTACCGCCAGGTCCTCAACGAGGCAGCCGAAAAGACCGGCTCCGCACCGGAGTTCGTGAACTGGCAGCTGCACGACTTCTCCTACCGCGGCATGACCGGGACCCCGGCCGCCGCCGCATCGGGCGCCGGCCACCTGCTCTCCTTCACCGGTTCCGACTCCCTGGCCACCCTGGACTGGGTCCGCCGCTACTACCCCTCCGCTGCCGGAGCCGACAACGGGCAGGTCCTTGGATCGATCCCCGCCACCGAACACTCCGTCATGTGCGCAGGCATCAGCGAATCCAGCGAACTGGACACCTTCTCCCGCATCCTGGACAAGAACCCCGCCGGGAACGTCTCGGTCGTCTCCGACACCGAAGATTTCTGGAAGGTGCTCAACGAGATCCTCCCGACACTCAAGGGCCGCATCACCCGTCGCGACGGTAAGCTCGTCATCCGCCCCGACTCCGGCGACCCTGCCGACATCATTTGCGGCACCATGTCCCGACCCGGAGCCATCTTCACCGCCCAGGTGCGCACTGAGGAGCGCGACCCGGAGTTCTTCGGAGCCGTCCAGCTGCTCTGGAAGCACTTCGGCGGCACCAAGAACTCGAAGGGCTACATGGTCCTCGACCCGAGCGTCGGCCTGATCTACGGTGACTCCATCACCCTGGACCGCGCCAAGGACATCTGGGCCCGGCTCGAGCGTCTTGGCTTCGCGTCCGAAAACATCGTCTTCGGCGTCGGCTCCTTCTCCTACCAGTACGTCACCCGCGACACCTTCGCGTCGGCGATCAAAGCCACCTGGGCAAAGATCAAGAACAAGACGTACAACCTGCTGAAGGACCCTGTCACGGACAACGGCACCAAGAAGTCCGCCACCGGCCGCCTCGCCGTCATCCGCAACGCCGACGGGGAGCTCGTGCAAATCGAGAAAGCCACCCCGGAGCAGGAAGCCGTGTCCCTGTTGGAACCGGTCTGGGCCGACGGCCAGTTCATCCGCCGGCAGTCCCTCGCTGACGTCCGCGCCGTCCTCGGCAACATCGCCTGACCATGGACACCACCACGCCGGAGACGCTGAGCGCGCAGCGGCTTGCCAACGCCGAGAGGGAGCTGGAGCTGTTCGAGCGACAGCCCCCGCTCGGGTCCCGCGCGTACCTCCGCGGACGGAACGCCCGGCGACAGATCATCCTTGAACTTCGGCAAGAATTGACCCATGACCATGAGTGACCTTCCGCAGCAGCCCCTGGTGTCCATCGACACAGTGCCCCTTGTCCTCCGCGACGGGCACTGGCGGGTCATCCTGGGCGTCCGCGGGTTCGAACCCTACGCCGGCCAGGCCGCCCTCCCCGGCGTGCTCCTGCGCCCCATGGAGCGGCTCGAAGAAGCTGCGCTGCGAGCCCTGTCGGCCAAGGTCAACGTCTCCGAAGAGAGCGTCCTGTTCCTGATGAACACCGGCGCCTTCGACAATCCGGACCGTGACCCCCGCGGTCCGACCCTGTCGATTGCCCACGTCGCCGTCATCGACCCCGAAGACGAGCCCGTAGGCGCCGTCCACCACCTGATCACCGGCAACGCAGACCTGCCGTTCGACCACTCCGCCATCATCACGTCCGCCGCCAAGGCTGTCCTGGATGCCCTCTGGGTGAACGAACCGCTCACCCGCGCCTTGCTGGGGGAGAGGTTCAGCACCGCGGACGTTGCCCGTCTCATGCGCGAGCTGTCAGTTGCAGCGCTGGAAGGCGAACCCGACACTTCCAACCTGGGCAGGGAGCTGGCCAAAAAGGAATCCCTCGCCAAGGCCGCTTCCCCGGCGGCACCTACCGGCAAGGGGCGTCCCGCCGCGGCATGGTCCTGGGCCTCAGGCTGGTCCGCCCCGAAGCGAAGGACTAGCTTCTAAGAAAGCGGCTGCCGCCGCTAGCGTCATCCGTTCAGGAACGCGGTGAGCGTTACCGCTCCTCCCGCACACATGGGTGCCAGAAAGAGCAACCTATCCGGCAGGGAAAATTGCCGGCCACGCGCGTCAGCCCCTTGGTGGGGCCCGGTGTTGATCAGCCGGTCTGCACGGGGTTCGGATCCCCGGATGCGCTCCATGCAACACGAAGGATCTCTCGCCCCCGCCGTGGCACGTCACGGCATGCGGTTCAGGGTGCTAGACATGTCGTTGGGCCGTCACGGCTCAACAGAATAGGTGGGGGACCAGCAATGGGTATTTTGAACGAAGGCGCCGGCGAACGAACAGAGCGCACCCGCGCCGAGGGCGTGCGCGCCAACGAGGATCTCCGGCAGCAGAACCGGACCGCGGCCAGTGCCAGGGAATTCCAGCACAACAAGGCCATGGCGGACTACAAGAGCGAGCTGAAGCAGTACGAACAGTGGGACGCTGAGAACCTCAGATGGAAGCACGGCCAGGTCCGCTTGGAGCAGATGGCCGCCCTCAAGCAAGGTCGCGCACCCCGGTTCACGCATCCCTCCGAAGTCTCCGACATGGGAGAGCGCCCGCCCAAGCCCGTCGAGCCGGTTCTCGCCCCCATTCTCACTCCGAAAGTCCCGATGTCCATGGGGGTCTTCGGCATGATCGTCGCGGCCATCCTCATCGGTTGGGCCACCGTCGGCGACTTCGTCGTCAACGCGTACATTGTGGGTGTTTTCGCCGTACCGGCCGGATATGCCGCCCTCGTCGGTTTCTGGTTCTGGAAGATCAAGAAGGCGGAAGGTGACCCGGACAAACTGGCATCACTGGACCGCTGGAACCCCCTCAGGTGGGGGCTCAACGTCGTGTTCTGGTGCGGCCGGATGCTGGGGAAACTGGTCATGCTGGGACTGCGTAAGCTCTAGAGTTCCCAGGAAGTTCTCGCACCGGAGCCGGGAAGGTCAGGCCTTCCGGCTCCTCTGCTGTGGCGTGCCGCGCCGGTAACGTTCATGGGCCTTGCCGACCTGCTCCTGCCAGAAGTCCATCTCGTCCTGCCGTGACGGGTCGAAGAAGTGCTCCTGTTCGGCCAGTTTGAAAAAACCTTGGCCTGGCCCGTTTTCATCCGTCCGTTTCACCAAGGACGTCAGCATGAAGTCCGGGTTGGTGGCCCAATCCTGAATGGCGATACGGCCGAGGAGCCGGCCCATCTCGCCGCGGCCCTGGTCGGTGGCGAAGTCGAAGCCGGGAAGGCCGGTGGCGTCCATCAGGGCTTTGTTGAGCTCGCCGTAATTGGTCAGGCCCCCGTCCCGGGCAACCCGTTTCAGGATCTCGTGCCCTTCGGTGACCAGAAACTTCCAGTCAGTTTCGCTGCGCTCCGCCATGCCGACCTCCCATCGCTCGCCCCCAAATCTAGCAGCGACGCGGTGAGCATCCCGGCAGGCTCCGCACACATGTTGAGAAGAGAATCCGGGCAAACGGCCCGGCAGACAAGCCGAGGAGAACCCGATGTCCGCACTGACCCGCTACGCCAAGTCCGCCCAGATCCTTCCCATGGCATGGCTCACGCAGTCCGAATTCCCCGCCAAGGGCCTCGTCAAGAACGCTTTCCAGGTCGCCATCTCTGAGCTTCCCGAGGCGAGCACCTACGAGGACAACGTGGTGCGCTCAGCCCTTCAGACGATCGTGGACGGCGTCGACCCGCGCGGCGGCTCCTTCAAAGCGCAGGCCATGCATGCTGCAGGTCAGCTGCATGACCGCGTCACTGCTCTGGCACTGGCACTCGATGCCCCGACTGCACACGACCAGAAACGACGCTGATGCCCCTGGCGCTCGAAAGCGGCCCCGCCGGTTGCGCTTTCCGGGAGCGGTGAGAGTTCCCCGGAGCTCCGCACACATGAGTGGCAGATAAGAAAAACCTAGACCGGGTTGAGGAACCCGGCAGGGCTGATGTGGATCCGCAGACGCGGACCGGTTCGATTCCGGAACAGCCCGCGGTCTGGAACGGCATATGCCGGATAGGACGATGCAGGACCCGAATATAGCGCTAGGCGGGTCCGGTCGACACCACCCGGCTAGCAATGCCGTTGAACCTGAAGAGTAAGCGCACGGGTACTAGTAAAGCCGTGTGATAGGGATAGGGAATTTCAGCTTCACCGCTGGCCAGACACCGATTTCCCTTGCAGCCTACTCCGGCGGCAAGGGTCCAGGCCGGTGCCTTCCACCGCCGGCCACCTGGTTTTGTAGCGCAGTTGGTTAGCGCGCCGCCCTGTCACGGCGGAGGTCGCGGGTTCAAGTCCCGTCAGAGCCGCAAGGTGCCCCACGGCACGTTTCATCCGTCACCGGTCCACCAGCCGGAGAACCCAGCCGAGGCCGGCGCCCTCCCGGGCGGTGGCCTTTGCCACGTGTCCAGGGGGACAGAACATGCACGAACTCGCACTCATCATCGGCCTCCTGCTGGCCACGGTCATCGCCGTAGGCCTCGGGGACAAGCTGAAGCTGCCCTACCCGGTCCTGATGGTCCTCATCGCCCTCGGCGCCGGATTCATCCCGGGCATCCCGGAACTGCACCTTAACCCTGAGCTCATCCTGCCGCTGTTCCTTCCGCCGCTGCTGTTCGCGACCGCGAAAAAGACCTCCTGGTCGGTGTTCCGCATCCGGTGGCGCAGCGTCATCCTCCTCGCTATCGGCCTGATCGTCGTCACCGTGGCGGTCGTCGCCGGCGCCGCCTGGCTGCTGATCCCCGGAATCGGCCTGCCCGCAGCAATCGCGCTTGGAGCCATGGTGGCGCCACCTGACCCGGTCGCGGTCGAATCAGTCGCCGGCCGGGTCCACATGCCCCGCCGCCTGCTGACCGTCCTCCAAAGCGAAGGCCTTTTCAACGACGCCGCCGCCATCGTAATCTTCCAAACAGCCGTCGCCGCCGCCGTGAACGGACGTGACGTCGACGGCTGGCTGGCCATGACGTTCCTGGTCGGCTCCACCATCGCCGTTGTGCTGGGCCTGGCGATGGCGTGGGTAGCGAAGAAGCTCATCGGATTCATCGACTCCTCCACCGCCCGCAGCGCCGTGACACTTGTGGTCCCGTTCGCCGTCTACATCCTCGCCGAAGAGCTGCACGCCTCGGGAGTCATCGCCGTCGTTGTCACCGCCCTGGAAATGAAGCGCCGCTCCCGCCCGCAGGACGCCGCCGAACGCATTACCGGCAACGCCTTCTGGGACGTCACCGAACTCCTGGCAACCGGCCTCGCCTTCGGGCTCATCGGTCTGGTCACCCGGAGCGTCATCGAAGAGACCGGCGCCGAAACCATCCCGATGCTGGGGAAAGCGGCCATCATCTGCGCCGTCGTCGTGTCCATCCGGGCTGCCTGGCTCGCCTTGCTCGTGCCGTTCAACCGCCGCCGCGACGACGGCCTGCCACCCAACGGACCCAAGGACGTGCTCCTCCTGACCTGGTGCGGGATGCGCGGACTCGCCACCCTGGCGCTTGCCCTGGCACTGCCCGAACATATTGCCGACGGTACGCCGTTCCCGGCCCGCGACCAGATCGTCCTGACCGCTGTCGCCGTCCTGTTCACGACCCTCATCATCCCCGGCTCCACCCTGCCGTGGCTGATGCGGAAACTGCAGATGCGGGAAGCACCTGCCGCCGAGCACGAGGCCGAGAGGGTCCTGGCCCAACGAGCCGAAGACGCCGCACTGAGTGCCTTGCATGACGCCCCTTTCGTTCACGACCTCCCGCATCAGCGCCACGAAGCCATCGAGCGGGGCATCAAGCGGCTCAGCGAAGAACTGATTACCGACGCGGCGCCGGCCGGACGGAAGGGTGCCCGTACCAGGCAGGAACACGACTCCGCCGTGGCCATCCGCACCATCGCCCTCGACGCGGCCCGCCAGGAAGTGGTGAACGCCCGGAACGAGCCAGGGACCGACCCGGAGATTGCTGACCGGGTCCTGCATCGGCTGGACCTGCTCACGGTAATGCGTCAGAAGTAGCGCGGAGGAGGAGGGCGGGCCCGTCTACGCATGTGACAGGTGGAAGCGTCACACCGAAAGGCAAGGGCATGCCATGAAAGAGACCATGACCGCGATCCTTCGGGCCAATTCCGAAGACGGGAACATCCGGCGCCGGGACGTCGCGTCCTTCGCCCTCCTCCTCATTGCCCCTGCGGCCATCGTCGCCGGAGCCAGCGAAGGACCCGTGGCAGTCCAGCAGGCCATGGCCCTGGCGGCGGCACTGGCACTGGTCGCCAGCCTGCGCCTGACCGTGAAAGCGTCCGGCGTCGCCCGCGTCGTCTGCATCCTGGGCGTAGCGACGGCGGCCCTCACCTTTGCCGGCGGAGTCTCCGCCTCGCTGAATGGCGGCATCCTGACTTTCGAGCCGGCCTGCACTGCGCTGCTCATCGCTGCAGTGTCGCTGTTCATTGCCCGCCTCAAAACCAACCCGTCGACCGGTGTCTCAGAACCCTTACCTTCCCTGGCTTAGGCGCCGCGATGCCAAGGTGGTGAGAGAGGTTCCGGACTCCGCACACATGAGAGGCAGATAAAGGAACCTATCCAGGGTTGAGGAACCCGGCAGGGCTGATGTGGATCCGCGGACGCGGACCGGTTCGATTCCGGGACGGCCCACTCTGGAACGGCGTATGCCGGGCAGGATGATGCAGGACCCCACCAGCGCAAGCGGGGGCCGGTCAACCCCACCTGGCTACCTGCACCGTTGAACCTGAAAAGTAGCCGCGCAGCTCCTAGGCAAGATGCGCGGCGAGGGATAGGGAATTTCAGCCCCGGCTGGCCAGAACCGAGGACCGTAGCTCAAAGGAAGAGCCGGAGCGTAGCTCCGAGGTGCATCCGTCGAGGGGTGCCGGTCTGCGCTGAACCGCAAAGCTCGCTGACTGCGGTTCGTTGCCAGCAGGGGTTGCTCCTTGTTTTTGGGCGGCAGCACAAATAATGACGGCGGCGACGGTGTCCCGATACGACCCCGTGCGGTTGGCTTGCCCGGCAGGGCGGGCTTCCATAGACCTCACGCTAAATGAATGGATTGCAGGGAAGGCGCTCTGGCGGCGCCCGCACTGGAAGGTGTGGCCTGGACCCGTCTGCCGACGGGGAAGGGTAGGCGGGTTCGAGACCCGCTCCTGCTACGAAGAATACCTGCCGCCCTTCGGGGCGGGGGCTTCACGGGTGGCGACCAACCATCCGCGGCGACGGCCGGAACAAAACAACTGGAACGCCTTGTAGCTCAATTGGCAGAGCACCGGTGACGAGCCGGAGGTTGGGGCCGGGACCTTTGGGTGCCCGGGCAGTTGGGCCGGCGACAGCCGGACCTCCTGGGTTCGAGTCCCCCTGAGGCAACGGAGAGTCGACCGTCTCGCACACGCGCCGGCTCTCAAGCAGTCCCCGCTTCTGTCCGGCACGCCCAGGTGTGTGCGTGGGTAGAGAAAGAGTGCCACCACGGGATCGGGGACTGCGCCCTCTATCCAAGGAGCTTCGAAAGGGCCACCAATGTCTGAACAGCAGTACCCTGGCTGGTCCAAAGACGCCGACGGCGTATGGCGGAACCCGCGATACCCTCGGGGAAAGCCGACGCAGAAGGATGGGCTATCCCTGGTTTACGACCCGGAGATCAACGGCGCCGTGCTCACTGTTGATGGCCATAGCGTCCCGCTGAGCTTCGGGGAGGTCCAGCACTTCATCGGTCAGCTGACCGAGGTCCGTAGGGAAGCGCAAGGCGAAAACTCCAGGCTCTGGAAGGAGAAAGAGCAGATTCTGTTCACGGAAGAGGGCATCGAGCCTGCCGTGTATGTCCGCGGAATAAGGCAGAACCCGCCCCGGCGGAAGTAGAAACACCCGGTGCGGGAAAGCGCACCAATGGAACGCTCGTATGGAGCAGTGGCCAGTACATGACAGGTGGAGCCGGGGGAAGCAATGGTCGACCCGCCGCTTTCGAATGCGGCTTGATGTACTGGGGCAGCACTTTCTTCGGTTAATACGCCGGGCCTATGCCCCGGAGACACCGGTTCGAACCCGGTGCGTTTCACGGTCTGGAACGGCTTCATGCCGGGCAGGACGATGCAGGACCCGTCAGCGCAAGCGGGGATCCCGTCGACACCGCCTGGAGCACATGTGCCGTTGAACCTGAACAGTAAAAGCGCGGACACCGGTAAAGACGCGTAATAGGGCTAGGGGATTTCGCCGTAAGGCGTCCAGAGCGACACTTAGAATGCCCCGGCCAGCCCATTGGCCAGCCCATTGGCCGGGGCGTTCGCCGTTTAGGCGCAGTCGTCGCAGATACCCGTGGCCGGCAGCTGGATCCCATGCACGACGCACACCGGCTTTGGCTTGGGAGCGTCCTTCTTCACCGGATTCACCCGGGCCTCGTACTTGGGTGTCAGCTGAGGGGCGGCGTCCGCCGGGACGTCCCCCTCCTTGCAATAGAACTTGTAGCACGCCAGACGCTCGGCGGCCGCTGCCCGTTCACGCTCCAGCTCGGTCGACGGGACTTCCCGGCCGGAGGCGCGCAGCACTTCGGTGAAGCCGGCGCCAACCGTCCCGTCTGTCGAATAGACGACTAGGGACGACAAGGCAGGGAGCTTGCGCTCAAGGCACAGGTGGATGACCTGGTTCAGCAGTTTTCCGCTCCATCTGGTGAGCAGTGCGTTGGTGCGGATACCTGTCTCGTCGAAGAGCCGGGAGCCCAGTTGGGTATAGGTGATGTGGCCGCCATACGTCCGGGCTACATCTTCAAGTACTTCGACCGACTTCTCGGCCCACTCTTGGAGCGCCTCCGGAAAGGGGACCGGAATGTCGCGGTGCGGTTCGCGCCACGTGCCGGGCAAAGTCGTCATGGTCCCTCTTCCTTCGTCGGGGCCAGCCCCCGAAAGCATCCTAGCGGTGACCCTCCTCCTGGACGCCGTACACATGACCAGGGAATCAACCGTCCACCAGGAGAGATCATGCCCCGCGCCTTCAAGCTTGCGAACGCCTCAACCACCATCGACGAGATCACCGCCGCCCAGTCCAAGTTGAACGATCTGCAGAACAAGGCCCGTGAGCTCGCGGCCAGCGTCGGGAAAGACATTATCGTCCGCTTCCGCCGCAGCGGGTTCAGCGACGACACCAGCGAGGTCATTCTGAGCCTCGGTGTGGAGAGCACCGACCTGGCCGAGGGCTGGCGATACGTGAGGACCCGCGACGCCGTCGAACCTGTTCGTGGAGCCAAGGGAGATGCGGCACGCGAAGCGCTGGCTGCTCTGACCATCCCGGTCCTCCAGCCGGGTGCCATTGTCGCCGGCACCGGCATGCCCCAGGTCTTCATGCACCCTGGACGCCTCTACCGGACCCAGTGGATGCATCACGACGGTGCCTTGTACGCGCTGCTGCCTGATGAGGACACTACGTTCCGTAACGATCCGATCACTGGCGACTGGGAAGAAATCCGGCTCTCCGAACTGCACGCGGCCGACGAGGCCCGCATGGACGCAGGCAACGCCGCTGCGCCCGCCTAGACGACACGCGAAAATCACCCGGATAGGCTGAACCTCATGGCTCAGGTACGCGCAGAGCGATTCATCCGTCTCGACCCGGAGACGGCGTTCGCCATCTCCCAAACGACGGGCCAGTTCCGGCTCAAATAAGACCCGTTCATCTCCGCACAAGGCTGGTTGGACGGGGCAGCAGCAGTCGGCAAAGGAGTCCGCACCAGGACCGTGTCCAGGATGGGGCTGGTGATGGTGAGCGAGTACGTCTCCTTCATGCCGCCGAAAAACGTCGGCATGACGATGATTTCCGGCCCATGGTTCTTTAAAAAGTTCGGCGGCGGCTGGCGGTTCACCCCCGAGGACGGCGGGACCCGCGCGGTCTGGAAGTACTCGTTCACCTGTCGGCCGGCCTGGTTGCGGCCCATCGCTGAACGCATCGGCTCCTGGCTGTTGGGCAAAGAGATCGAAATGCGCATTGAAGCTTTCGCCCGCGCCTGCGAGAATCCCGAACTCGTCAAAGAATTCCGGGCCTTGGCGACAAACTCCTGAAGAGCCGCCGTCACCGATCCGCACATGTGATTCCGGACAGCACAGCCTCCAGTAGGCTGACCATAAGCCGGGACGGTCCGGCGAATCATTGGGGGAAACAATGCGCATCAAAACCGGTGCCGGACTCTGTCTTGCCATCCTGGCCGGCCCGCTTCTGCTCAGCACGCCGGCAAATGCCGCCCAAGTCTGCTGGACGGCAGCGAACGGGGCACAGGTCTGTCAGGACGATGGCACCGGACCCGGTACAGGCGGCGGCAACAACGGAGGCATGGGAAACGTCGCCGGAGGAAGCGGAGCTCCCGGGGCAGTCCCGCCACCACCGCCCCCGCCCGTCGTAGCCCCTCCGGCTCCTGTACCAGCACCGCCAGCCGTGGCACCAGCCCCCGTCCCGGCTGCGCCGGCTCCGGGCACCGTCGAGCTCAGCATTGTGCCGAAGTACCAGGCACCTCCAGGGCCCGCCCAGGTCATCCCTGTCCCGGACCAGCAGAACGCCGTCCAGAGTCCTCTCGCCGAGGCCCCTGGCGCTCAGGCCGGGATCACCAACCCCGAAGCGCCCGCCGAGACCGGCGCCCCCGGGGATGCGACGATGCCGCCGACGACAGAGCAAGCTGCGGTAACCGAGTCAGCTACCGCCGGCCCTACCTCGACATCCTCCAACGCCGTGGGACAAACCGTCATCCGGGCCGAGACCGCATCGGCATCCGTTGACGTCCCGACCTGGCAGGTCCTCTTCTTCGCCGTCGCCGGCGTCCTGGTGATCGGGGGCACCGCGGCCTACTACTTCTTTATCCGGCCCCGAATGCTGGGCGGCCGGACCGAGGGAGGCACCCGTGCGTAAGACGTCCGCCGCTGCCCTGGCAACAGCAACCATGCTGGCCGCGGCCCTCTGGTCCGCCGGACCCGCCAATGCCATCACCTGCCCGGCCGGGTACGTGCCCTCTGTAGCCGGAAACGGCGCCGATTTCTGCTCACCGACAGGAACTGGTGGAGTCGGCGGCGGCGGAAGCGTCGGAACCGCCCCTGGTACCGTCACCACGCCAGGTCAGGCAGGACCGGTCAACGGTGGTGGCATGGGACCGGCACCGGCGCCGCTCCCTCGGTACGTCCCCGCCCCGGCAGCGCCGTACGTTCCGCCGATCCAGGCACCGGCCCCTGCCGCTCCGGCGGCCCCGATCACCAATCAGTACGTCGCCCCGAAAGACTACTCGGCACCGCAAAGCCAGGTGGGCGGGGTGGCCCTGGCCCCTGCTGCCGGAGAAGAACCGGTGGTCATGCTCGTCGAGGCCGTTCCCGCAGAAGCCCTGGCTGCCGTAGATACGGAAACTGATGCTTCCGCGGTGGTGCCGGCTGAAGCCGTCCAGCCTGACGCGCAGGTTTCCCAGGCTCCCGTCGAGGCAGCCGACGCGCCCGTCGCAGTGGACGCGACCCAGACGTCAGCCGCCGAAGGCATCATGGGGGCGGTCATTGCCGGGATCCTGGGCCTGCTGGTCGTCACCGCCGCGTTCCTGTACTTGCGCAAGCAGCCCGACACTGAAATCGGAGCCCGCTGAGAGGCTGAGATCCTTTCAGCCCGGACAGGATGAGATCCGCCAATCCGGATCGGCCCGTCGGCGGCCGGGGCGCATAGGGTTAGTAGCGGCCGACCCACACCCATCATCCGAGCGCCGCACCGATCAGGGAGGCCCCGCATGCTGAGCCGAGAGAAAACCGGGAATGTCGTGCTGGAGCCCTTGCGCGCGACGGCGTTGACCGCCGAAGAAGCCCGCGAAAACATGACGGACCTGGAGAAGCTGGTTACCCGTGACGGCCTGGGGAAGAAAGCCTCCGTCACTGTCCGCTGCTATAACAACGAGGTCATGACGCGTGAGTATGCGCGGGAAATCTTCAGGCTCATCACTGTCGAATACGGAGTGCCAAAGGCCAGGTTCATTTCACCGACACTGGACGGAGCCGCCCATCTCTTCGATGCGGCCAACGACGCCGGCAGGTCGGACGCCCTCGCAGTCTTCACTGTCGACGGGGCACGTACCGGCGTCCACTGCAAATCGCTGGAGCAGTATCTGAGCGTCCTCGGCTACTAGCCCGGAGAGATTGGCCGCCGGCGCCGCACACATGAGGGACGTACCGGGCCGCCTGAGATAGCCCGGACCGAGGGATTCGTCCGGCCAGGGCTCCCGGGACTCATACTGGCCGGTCGTGGATCCCTGGTGCCACGGAGTGCCGGACATCCCCCGCCGCGGGCGTCCGGGGCAGAGGTTCGGTGCTGCCACCGTATTGATCTGCACACCGGGCCCACACGTTGAGCATGGCCTTGGAGGACACGACTTGAAGAATACGGTTGCCGTTCTGGCGCTCGGGATAGGACTCCTGCTGACCAGTTGCAGCGCCCCCGGACCAGCCGACAAGTACACCGGGTCGGCGGTCATTCAGGACACCTACAAGAACTCGAGCAAATCGGGCTGCAAGCTTGTGGTTTCCCTGCCGGACGGCCAGACCGACACAATCAGCGTTGGTAGGCGCACCAGCTGCAACGGCTTTGCCAACGGCCAGACCGTCCAGCTCAGTAACGGCAATCTCGTCAGGCAGTAAACAGGCCCGTAAGGCCCCTCGGACCACGCCCTGGTAGCTCAGTGGATAGAGCGTCCCCCTCCTAAGGGGAAAGTCGCGGGTTCGATTCCCGCCCAGGGCACGACACCCCCCCCTCGTCAAAGTCGCCGCATAGGAAGAATTCGAAGCGGGAACGCTTCAGGGCCGGACAGCAATGTCCGCTGGAAAAGGACGCGAGTCCGAGCGGTTCGATACCGTGCTGGTAGCGACACCGGACCCTGGCCAGCGATAGGTCAGGACCCGGTGCAGGGCCGTCAGATCCCGCACCGCATAGGCATTACCAAAGACCGCCACTTGAAAGGCAGCCCATGCCCACGATTGAAACTCCCTACGAAGACCTGCTCGCCGAGGTGTTCGCCGCCGGCGCCGCCAAAGGCGACCGGACCGGCACCGGCACGACCAGCGTCTTCGGCCGTCAGATCCGCTTCGACCTGGCTAAGGGCTTTCCGCTCATCACCACCAAGAAGGTCCACTGGAAATCGGTGGCCGTCGAGCTGCTCTGGTTCCTCCGCGGCGAAACCAACGTCCGCTGGCTCCAGGAACGCGGCGTGAAAATCTGGGATGAATGGGCCGACGAGAACGGCGACCTCGGACCCGTCTACGGCTCGCAGTGGCGCTGCTGGCCAACCCCGGACGGCGGCCAGATCGACCAGATCTCCAACGTTGTGGAGTCCATCCGGAACAACCCGAACTCCCGCCGGCACATGGTCCTCGCCTGGAACCCTGCCGAAGTCGACAACATGGCCCTGCCGCCATGCCACGCCCTCTTCCAGTTCTACGTCGCTCCCGGCGTCGACGGCGCCCCGGGCAAGCTCTCCTGCCAGCTGTACCAGCGCTCCGCGGACATGTTCCTGGGCGTCCCGTTCAACATCGCGTCCTACGCGCTGCTGACCCACATGGTCGCCCAGCAGACCGGCCTCGACGTCGGTGAGTTCATCTGGACTGGCGGCGACGTCCACATCTACGACAACCACGCCGACCAGGTCGAGCTCCAGCTGAGCCGGTTGGACGACGTCCGCCCCTACCCGGAGCTGAAGTTCAACCGGGTCCCGGGCTCAATCTTCGGCTACGACTTCGAGGACTTCGAGGTCATCGGCTACGACCCGCAAGACGCGATCAAGGCTCCGGTCGCGGTCTGATCATGCCGTGGCACCGTGACGGGGTGTTCGTCCCCACGCCGCGCCAGCGGGAGCTCGGGTACTGGCTCTCGGAGGAGGCCGGTCACTACGCACCTGAGGGTGTGACAACGGCACTGCGGGCGATGGCGTGGAACCGAGGCCATCTCCGCGGGCTTGCCGGTGCCGCGGTGGGAGCCGGGGTGTCGTTCACCGGCTTCGGGGCTCTCGGCTTGGCAAGCGGTGGTGGCCCTGGTGTTCTGTTCGGGCTCGCCGCCCCTGGCTTGTCGCTGGTGCTGTTCGGGGTGCTGATGTTCCGTTGGATCCGGAAGCGGCTGCCGAAGATTGCGGACATGGCACCTTCGAGAGGCGCGGGTAACTTCCGGTCAGGACTTGGTGCGGCAGCCTTCTTCACCCTGATCTTCTGCGGTATCACCTACCCTCTGACCAGCGCACTGCTGACAGATGCACCCGGTGGGGGCGTCCTCCTGATTGGTTACGCCCTCATGACCCCCCTCTTTTTCGGCAGCGTCTTTGCTGTGCCGGCCTACTTCATAGAGCACGCGGCCCGGGACTTCCGTGCGGACATCGCGTCGTCTCCGGGGCTTCGGCACTCACTGGAAGAGATGTCGTTGGTCTGGCAGGATCCAGTGGGCGCCAAGGAGTTCGGGCCACTCTAATCCGGGAGGGCTGGCCCTCGGAGAGAGGACTAGACGGGCCTGCTCCCGGTCCTGTACATCAGCTCGGTGAGCGGATCGGTGACAGGCTCTTCAGCTCCATCGAACTCGGCGCTGAAAACCAGTCCCTCAGCCGTTTCCACTCGTTAAATTTTCGTCAGGACACCGAGCTCAACCCCGTCGTCCACGAGGGTCAACGAGGTACCGAAGTGGCGGTAATTCAGGCTGCCGGCCGGCAACAGGGTGCAGCCGCGGGCGACGGGCCGCTTATCGGTGTGGTCCAGGGTCGGGGCGCAGACCGTGCAGGACGAGTACCGCTTAAGATCCTCCACGTCGGCCCGAGTCATCAGGGCCGGCATTGGCGGGGCGTTATCGCTACTTTGCCAGTTCCGAACGCGGTCCAAGTCGTCAAGGTACGGCGCCCAGGCCGCTTCGCGGTCCACCAAGGCCTGCATGCTCGGGCACGACGGCAGGTGCACCTTTCCTGAGCCGGAGAGGATGAAGCAGTCCCCTGAATCGACCCACCTGTCGATGACGGCCTTCTCTTTGCGAAGGGTCTCGACGAGTTGGCTTAGCAGTTGCTCGTCGGTGAGGTGGCGCTGGCTGCGCAGGTAGTCTTCTTGCTCGGACAGTGCTTGGCTCGCTGCGCGTTGCAGATCATCCGGTGATTCGGTTGTCATGGGGCCCTCTCGTTCCTGCACGAGCCTACCGGGCACGCTTAGCCGGGACTCCGCACACATGTTGGAAATGAACGATGAAGCGACGCCGATTGTGCTCAGCACCTTCAAGCAGGCTGACTACTGGGTGGACCGAAAAGGCAACCGGCACGCCCTCAGGGACATGTCGCGGGGCTACCTGGAGAACGTGCTGTGGTTCCTCCGGGATCGGCCCGAGGACTTCTATGTGATGGCAGTCTTCGAAGAGGACACCCGCCTGTTCCTCGCCGGCTTTGACCCGAACTACGACCAGCCCGTCCGCACGCTGGAGTCCAAGACCCCGGCCGAATGGCTTGAACAAACCCCGCTGCTCCAGGCAATCAACACCATTTTGGACGGCACCACCGAAGAGAAGGACAAGCGATGACACTCAAAGAACGCCTCAAGGACGACGTTGTCGTACACATGAAGGCGGGCAACAAGACCGCGCTGACGACCGTGCGGAACGTTCTGGGCGAGATCAGCACCCGTGAAAAGTCCGGCAAGACCCCGGTCGAACTCGACGACGCCCAGGTGACTTCCCTGCTGCAAAAGGAAGCCGCTAAGCGCCGGGACACTGCCCGTATCTACACCGAAGCGGGCGAACCCGGCCGTGCTGCGGCCGAGGTTGCCGAAGCGGAGATCATCGAGGCATACCTGCCGAAAGCCCTCACTCGGGACGAGGTGGAAGCCATCGTCGACGAGGCCATCGCGGCTCTGAAGGCAGACGGCCAGGAACTGTCCATTCGCTCCATCGGCGCCGTGATGAAACCTGTCACTGCCAAGGTCGCGGGCCGCTTCGATGGCAAGACGGTTTCCGAGATCGTCCGCGGACGCCTGGGCTAAGTCGGTCCTGATGATTCTCACGACACCCGTACCGATCGAGCACGTCAACTTCGGCATCGCAGGCGGAGCCAAATACCGGCTGATCTGCAAGAACCACCCGGAGAACGGCTACCGGACCAAGAACCCCTGGGACCGGTCCATCTTTGCCGAGACCGTGGGAAAGGACTGCAGCTGCCCCCGAGCGGACCTGCTAGTGACCTACATCCCGGACGACCTGACTGATGAGCCGTTCGGCGGCCGCCACTTCAAGAAGGGCATGCCGGCCGAGTTCGCACCCGAACCGGTCACTGTTCACCTGACGGTCCAACACCAGGGCTGACCGCATTGTGGCATGAGGAAGGCCCGCACTGTTTGAACAGTGCGGGCCTTTTGCGTGGGTTCTAGCCGAACGTGGGAGGGAGGATGTTCCGGACGTTTTCGCGCCGGTACTGGACCCGGTCGCCGAAGACGGCGAAGTCGCCGAAGGGGTTGTTCGCCATGGTCGCGTGGATGGTCTGGCCGTCGTCCGAGGTGATCTTCGTCCAGAGACCCTCAGAGTGGGTGACGACCTTCGCCATCGTGCCGGGCGCGAAACGCTCCGGCCATTCGGCAGGTTCCTCGCCGGTGGTAATAACGAAGTCTTCAGGTGCCAGTACAGTGTCTTTGCTCATGCCCATAATGTGTGCGGATCCAAGACGGCGCCTCACCGAAGGAAACCAGCCTTTAGGGTACGGCCTTGTACCAGAAGTCGCCCGAGTGGGCGAAGAGGTTCGTGCCTATGACATCGATTTGTGCGCGCACGAAAAACAGACCCTTATTGCGCTCGAGGCCACGTATCTCCCGCACCGCATCGCTGTACTTGTCCCAAGAAATCCAGTGGGCGAAGTTGTCGTACTGGAAACGCTGGTTATCACTGTGGATGTCCTTGGTGGGCTGCTCATATGCATGGTCGCCAAGAGCAATCCACCAACGATAGCGCTCGTCCTGCCTGGGGTTGGCCATCTGGAAAACCGCATCGTATGACAACCCTGCCCTCACCAGATCGCTAGACGCCTGTACCCTCATAACGATTGCGAAGGGATCCGATCCGTCAAAAAACGCTTTCGGCGCCCAAACATTCGAAGGGTCAGCCGCATATGCAGTCGGTATCTGAACGAATGACATGCTACTCGCCGGGGCCTTCCCGCAGGACAGAGCCGGGGCCCTCCTGAACGTCTTCCTTGGGTTTCACCGGCTCCTCACTGGTTACAGCTTGCTTCCGCCTTACAGCTTCGGCGTAGCTCATTTCCGTATCCGGGTCGGGTTTCGCTTCCTCTGGATTTTTCATCGTTTCCCCTCTCGTCAAGGACTTCACTTCCCGCCTCACAGGCACCGGCCTTTGCCAGGCTCCCTGGTGGTGCGGTGACAATCCCACCCGCTGGTTCAAGAGTCAAGAGCTAAATTAATCGCTCACTGCGGGCACAGGCTGTCTTCTTGCCGTACACATTGGTGCCATGCCCAAGGAGACTAAGAAGCTCGCACCGATCCGTCCCGAGCTCATCGAGCCCCTGACCGAGATCCTCCGCGACCGCGGCGAACGAATTCCCGACTGGCCCGCCGACGAGGCGGCCGCCTACCGCAAGAACGGCGGGTTCCGGGAAGGCCGTGACGCCGTCCACGAGGTCCGCATGGCCAAGACCGCTGCGGCGATCGAGGAGGTCTTCGCGGAGGTCATCAAGGCTGCCGAGCTCAAGTCCTACCTTGAAGGAATCTCCGCCGCGCAGGCGATGACCGGCTTCAGCGACGAGACGTTCCGCTCCATCCTGGACAAAGACGGTCTCATCGCCATCGGCCTGGACGGAAGCGCCCTGTGAGGGCAGCCACTGGCTGGAACATCGGCCTGATCTGGGCCCAGGCTGCCAACGGGGTCATCGGCCGTGACGGGACCATGCCCTGGCATCTGCCCGAAGACTTCGAGCACTTCCGCCGCATCACCGATGGCCACCCGGTCATCATGGGCCGCCGCACCTGGGATTCCCTCCCGGCTAGGTTCCGACCGCTTCCCAGCAGGAAGAACATCGTCATCACATCCGACCCCGGCTGGCAGGCCGCCGGTGCTAAGCGATCCTCCTCAATCATCAACGCTCTCGCCGCCGTCGCAGGGCTCCCCGGCAGTGACCAGGTCTGGATCATCGGCGGAGGCATGGTCTACCGGGAGGCAATCTTCCTGGGCGTGGCCAACAGCGCCGTCGTTACCGTGATCGATGCCGACGTCGAAGGTGACACCCATGCCCCCGGTCTGGGTCCCGAATGGGCCCTGGCAAGCGTCGAGCCAGAACGGGGGTGGGCGACTGCTGCCAACGGCACCCGCTACCGGATCGAAATGTGGCTGGCGGGGCGCTGATTTCCCGTGCCGGGTAAGTGCTGGCGCCGACGGAGGCATATGACACTTGCCGGATGGAGGCGATCATCGGTCAGGTAGCCGACTGCTCCATCATGCGAGAGCACTTAAGGCAGTCCACCGCTTCAGCGACGCTGGTGACCCCGATGAACTCGCTTTGGCCGCACAGGGGTTTCAGGTCGACGCCGTGCCCGATCCAGACGCCTTTGACCGATGGGTCGTAGTGCATCCGACACTGGTACGGGGGCTCGTGAGTTTGGTCCGCCATGGCTGGTATCACTCCTGTAGCGACGTCGCTCCTGTGGCTACGTCGTGTGCAAGCGTACTTGCCTGTCGCGTACTGGCATCGGCATTGCCGCTAGCAGCCGGGAAGCCCGAGAGCTCATGCCGGACACATGAGGGCAGTGACCCTCACTATCCTGCGCGCACCGTGTCCCATCGTCCTCAAACCCGGCCTGCTTGCCCTCTTCATTGCTCTCTCGGTCTGCGGCGGAATGCTCGTCGCGACCCGGCGGCTTCAGTACACCGGAGAGCTGTGGCTGACCTGGCAGGAGGCTGCCACCGTCGGCGCACTCTCGATCGCCGGGCTCATGCTCCACGAGGCGGGCCACGCCTTCGCAGCCCGGGCCACCGGACGGACCGTTGAACGGCTCGAGTTCGGCTTGGCCGGTGGAGCGGTCACCAGCGGAAACACCACCCCGTGGCGGCGGGTCATCGCCATCATCACCGGACCCGCCCTGGAACTCGCCTTCGGCACCGCCCTCTGGACGGCCGCGGGCGGTACGTGGGAGGGACTGGCCAGCCCGCTCGGCGCTGCCGGACTCATGGCCATCATCAACGGCGGCGGGAACCTGCTCCCGGTCCACAAATCCCTTGACGGCTACCGGCTGCTGATCTTCCTTCGGCTGGCCCTTGCCGGCAACCGCCCACTCACCTGCCTGCCGGACGGTCCGTGCCCGGCGTGTGCCGGTTCCGCCGAAGTGCTCCAGGCACTGATGTCCGTGCCGGCCCGCGCGTAGACGACCGGGGGAGCGTTGCCCCGAAGTCCGTACACATTGCGGACATGAAATCATCTGGAATTCCCTACTGGGTCCTGGGCGTCATCGCCGTCCTCGGCCTCCCGCTCCTGGACCCCCTCACGCGCGCCCGCTTCTGGAACGGCTGGGTCGTCGAATGGGGCTTCCCGCTCCTGCTGCTCATCCTCATCATTGCGGCCGTCAGTATCGCCTGGGCGCTGGAGCGTGTGGGCGTGGCCGTCCTCATCGGGGTTCTCGGCGTCGCCGGACTGATCGGCTATGGCAACGCCCGCTCCTACAGCCAGCTGACCTCCTACGCAGCCACCGTCCAGGACAGCAACGACCCGATGCCGACCCTGAAAGAACGTGCACCGTTCCTGGTCGCCGAACGGCAGGCCAGCTCCAACCTGTCCGGCATCAACGGGCAGATCTCTGCCACCGACTACCTGGCGGACTCCAACCACTATTCGACACTCGTTGACCGCAAAGGCATCGGCAACCCCGGCTACGCGGCCATCATCAACCAGACGATCGCCTTGACCGGACAAGCCGCCGGCAAACCCTGCCTGTTTGATGAAGGCAAGGCCTCCCAGCGGATGGACGGCTGGTTCGGGAACTCCCTGACCCGCGCCATCGCAGGGCAGGACGCCCTGCTGATCGCCAAAAAGGACGACGCATGGGGCTACTGCGACGGGGACACCCCGAAGATCGTGGTCCCGGTGACCAAGCTGGACGGATGGCTCAACCCCGTCCACGTGCCCGCCGGCGTGGCCATCTACGACGGCAAAACAGGACAGGTTGAACTCCGCGACAAGGTCGAAGCCGGGGAGCTTCCAGGTCCGGCAGTCGGTCTGTCGTACGTCCACAGGATTAACGAATCCATGGCAACCCGCGACGGTGACTGGTGGTCGATGCTCATGGGCCAGTCCGGACTGACTGATGAGGTCAAGGACTCCAACGACCCGAACAAGGACAACTCCAGCGCATTCTCCCTGGCTTACAAGGACCGCTCCGGCTCGGTGTACGCCTCCCCGTTCACGTCCAGGGCGTCCTCGCAGTCCATTGAAGATGTGGCCCTGCTCGAATCCGGGCACGTCAAGGCAGGCGAACGGCCCGCCGTGACCCTCTACCACCTGGAGGTTCCGCGGCAGTCCAACGGCGCCACCGCCGACAAGATCAAGGCGGACTTCAGCGACCTTAGCGGCTGGGCGACAGGCCTTGCGGTGATGGAAGTTATCCCCGTGTCCCACAACGAATGGGCTGCCTCCATCGGCCTTAACCAGAACGTCGCGTACCGGGTGCTCGTCAAATCCGACGGCTCGTCCTGCCTGACCAAAGACGGTGCCACCGTCCGCTGCATTGATGCCGACGGAAAGACCGTCGGCGCCACACCTGACGCCTCGGCCGAGGCCGGTCAGCCCGCTGCGGGGCCCGGAGAAATCGGTGGGCTCAGCAACGAGGAACTGGCCAAGCTGCAGAACGCCGTCACCGCCGAGGTCCTGAAGCGGCTGGGGCAGAAGTAACGTCCAGGGCCCGGTGAGTGACGTCACCGGGCCCCTGTCACGTAACGCCCCCACGGGCAGATAAAGTAGTTTCAGAAAAGCCCCGCTGCATCCCCCAATAGCAGTGGGGCTTTTCGCTGCCCACCCCCCTAATGCTCTGGCCGGATTAAAGTCGGCGCGGCTAGACTGACCGCATCCGGATGTGCGAGGCCCTGCAGGAGTGAGAAGTTACCTTGCGGGGCCTTTGCGCGAGCGGCCGCGGTCCCCGCCGCACACACACTGGGTATGACTGATAACACGGCCCGCCAGCCTCAAGGCATCCCTACGGGCGGCCAGTTCGCCGCCACCACCCACGCCGAACCAGACCTGAGCCTAACCACCAGGAATCCCCCGGCGGCCACAGGCGCTGCCGGCATCATCGCAGCGAACCAGTCCCCGGTCAGCCTCCGCTTCGTCGACTACGATGACAGGCTGACCCAGGAACAGATGAGCATGATCCTTGCCGGCCAATGGGTGGACGCCGAGAACGACGTCGACGACAACTTCGCCGACAACGCCTACGAGGAAGCCACTACCACCGCCAGGACGGAAATCGACGAAGCCGTCGAGGAGGGCCGCTTCGACCGCGAATGGGACGACTTGGACCCGGATGAACAGGACGAAGCCCGACGGGCCGTCGAAGAGCGCGACGACTCGGACCCCATCAAGGACCTGCTGCGGAATACCCCCGACCAGCTCCTGCGAACTTCCCTCGGGAGGCCCGCTGAGCGGCTCTCAGAGCCCCGCTGGAGCTCAGGGCACCGGCTGGACGACGGCGGCTTTGCAGCCCGCCACTCGGCCGTCTCCGGGTTGCTGAAAGACTCCGGCATGGACGTCGACAGCCCCGAAGTCCGGGACGCTATCGACGAGCTCGTCAACGAGGGACCGTACGACTGGCATGAAGGTGTTCAGCTCGACGTCCTCTGGTATGGGGGAATCGACGATGCGGTCCCCACACCACGCACCGAGTCACCCGAAACCGAGGGTCGGAAGGTTCTCGACTTCGCGAAGCCGCACGTCCTGCTGATCGATAAGTGGAACGGATCCGGTCACGACGTGGTCGTCCCTGCGGCCATGAAACGGACCCTTACCAGGGTCGGCTATGACGAAGAGGAAGCCCCGCAGACAGGACGCGCGTACCTGGATTCGGACGCCGGCGGCTACGGCTGGGATTCCGTCGCCGGAGTCTACAAGCCCGCCTACAAGGACGGCGCACCGTCGGCGACCTGGACGCCGTAAATTACTCCGACCGATAAACAGCCCCGCAACGTGCACGAAGAATGCCTGCGGGGCTGTTTTCGTTGGACTCTCTCCGACAAACGAAAAACCATCCGGAAACAAGAAAAGGCCCCCATTTGGGAGCCATGTGATAACCATCGTCTCTAAAGCGGAAAATCTTTCCTCAGGTTATCACATGAGTTAAAGGCGGCATCTCTCACACTCGACCGCTTCTGGTCGTTCACACGTTCGGGAAACGACCGCCGGTAGGGTGACTCAACGGCCCTGCATCCCAATGCTGGCGAGGAATTTGAGTCCCGACACACCCTCGCTCGACCAAAACGACCGCGGAGGATAGGACATCTATGAGAGGGAAGTGTATTAACTAAGAAAGGAGGGGCCTCTATAGAGAGAACAAGGGGGCCCCCTTATATATATCTCTATTTAAGGTCGTTTAAGTAGAGTAGTAGTAGTAGGGGCCCTATATTCCCCGCCACTCCGGGGATTTTCCCACTCGACCAACTGGTCGAGTGATGGTCGTTCGGTGGGAGTGGCCGGTAGAGCGCCGAAACCCCTTGAATGCCGGTCCCGGGATTGTCTGCGCATGTTTCAGGCCAGGAGGAAACATGGCACCGCGCACAGCAGCCAAGGCTGCACCCAGGAAGAAAGCGACTGCACCGAAACGTGCGGCCGCCAAACCCACGACAACACAGCCACCCCGGAAACGGACGGCAGCCAAGACAGGAACGGCGAAGAAGCCGGCCGCCCCGAAGAAGACCGCAGCAACCAAAGCTCCGGCAAGCACACAAGCCCGGGTCAAGACCTCAGCGGCACGTCGGGCACCTGCCCGCGGCGCCGGCACAACCCGGACATCGAGGACACCCAAGCCCAAGGCCATGGAGGTCTCCTACTCCGGCCGGATCTTCCGCTCCCGGCTCGAAGCCCGCTGGGCTGTCTTCCTGGACCTGCTGGACGTGAACTGGGACTACGAACCGTCGTTCTACCAGGTCGGGGAGGACCTGTTCTATCTGCCCGACTTCTACCTCCCGGACCACCAGATCTGGCTCGAGGTCAAAGGCGCCCCGTTCATGGACACCGCCAGCATGGCCAAGGTCCTGGCCTCGGTCGCCGGTCCCATGAGAATACCGCTGCGGGAGTTCCCGTACACGCCGAGTGACCGGCTGCTCCTCGGCGGACCGTTCAGGGCGCTCAAGCACGGACTGATGCCGGTCCACACACTCATCACACCCGCCGGCCCCGGACTCGCCTCCCTGACCTACGCCGCCTTCGGAATCCGCCCAGACGGGGGAGTGGACATCACCAGTCAGGGCCCCGCCTGGGACACCATGCCGGCCACGGGGGTGAAGGCCGCCCGGCGGCCGACCCCTGCGCGGTTGCAGCTGCTCCTGGACCCTGAACCGCACCTGCGCCCCGGTTCTGTTTCGGACCGGATCGCCCGCGCCTACCAAGGTGCGTACCGGGTGGGCTTTGATGAGAAGAGCCGCAACATTTCGGACCACGAGCTGCTCGCTGCGGTGTCACGCCGCAGATCCGGGCGCCCCCTGGGCCTCGCAGCTTGACGCAGTGATAGTCCAAACGCTGTACTTTCATCTGGGGGCGGCAGGATTCTGCCGGAGCCGGGGCATGCGATGACCGGTGACATTGATGGGCCATGCCGTACACATCGGCGGCATGGCGGTCGATGCACCCGTCACGATGTATCCCGTTCGCACAGAATCTGAGGCACTATGACTATCCGATCCACCCCGACCGCCAAAGCGGCCGTCGCAGCGGGAACCTTCCTGCTCGCATCGGTTCTGCTGACCGGCTGCGGCAGCGAAAAGCACACCTTCAGCGGAGTGGAAGTCTCCAAGCTGGACAAGACCATCGAGTCGCTGGACGCCGCATGGGCCGAGTACCGAGCCAACGGCACCGCCGCAACCGTCATTGATGACTCCCGCTGCTTCGTCCAAAAAGCCCCGGAGGGCGTCCTGGGCGACACCGCCCTCTGCGGCCCCGTGCACTACCTCGGCCAGGACGAGACCACCTGGGACGCAGTCAAGCTCTCCGGTTCCCCGGAAGGTGCCGACAAGATCCTCCTCGGCTCCGGGAAAAGCTTCAGCACAGGCCAGCCGGGCGCCAACACCTCGCTGTACCGCACCGACGGCAAAAAGGCCTCGGACAAGACCGATCTGCCCGAACCGGACACAACCTCAGCCCCGGTCACCCAAGCCATCTGGGGGACCGGATCAGGTCCCTCCGGCACAACCGTGAAAGTCGAGACCCCCGACGGGGTCCTCTCCGTGAACGGCATCAGGATCAGCGACCGCATCGGAGGGGTCTCCAACCGGCTCAAGGCAGGTGACGGCAACAAGTTCGGAACGGCTTCCCTGAACTTCACGCCCACGCAGACCCCGGGCCCCGGCTACCTGAAGGGGCCGGAGCAGAAGATCAAGACGACCCTGGCGTTCATTTCTGGTGACAAGACCTACCCTGTCGGTGACGTCAAATCCGGCACCGTCTCGATGCCGGTGCCCGGCGACGGTAAAGACCTTGCCCTCGCAATCACCTACGAAGGGCTCACTCAGACGGTCACACTCGGCGACAGCAAGCTGCACACGACAGCCACCGCGTACTACGACGGTGTGGTTGACACGGCCAAGGGCACCACACCCGCCGAGCTCGAGATCGGCGATCACACCAAGGACGGCATGTACGCCCGGTTCTCCTCCGACTCGGTGACGGCAACCCGGACAGCTTACGACGCAAAGACCGGCTGGGCTCCCGAAGGTAAGGCATGGCTGGTCGTGAACGGCTCGGCACGCGCCAGCAGCACCAAGTTCTTCGGACTTAGCCAGAGCTTCTACGACGGCCGGTCCAAGGCGAACAGCTACTACGACACCGCCCTGAACGTCGCCTCGGCGTCGGCCTCCAATGTCAGCGGCGAAAAGTTCACGGTCGAAGCCAAGAGCATGGAGAACGAGAAGGCGACCACCTCGAACGGCACCGCAACGTTCAAGATCGTCTTCGAAGTGCCGGCCACCGCGACCGACTTCACCGTGGACTACACCGTGCATTCGGCAGGCACCCTCCAGCGCTCCTCTGACAAGGGCGCCCCCGCCACCTCCTCCATGGACTACCCCGTCAAGGGAGTGCAGCTCACCTTCCCCAAGGAGTAAGAGCCGGCCTCAACACAAGCGCCCCCGCAGTCACCACTGCGGGGGCGCTTGTGTTGAGGCCGGGGAGCTGTGCCCGGATTTCCGCACACATGACGGCCATGACTGAAAATCAGCCCGATGACCTCCACCCTGAAATCGCCGCCGTCCTGACCAACATGGCAGCCAACTTCTCACGGGACCGCCACAAGACCGAGGCCTACCGCCGGATGGAATCCTCCCGGAGCATCGGCGAGGTTGTCCGTCAGCTGCACTTCGCGGCCGGCCAGACCGTCAGGGACGCCTTCGACGTCCTTAAGGACAAGTTCGGGCTCGACGGCAGCCACGAACTCTACAACTACCTGCACACCATCCCGTACCGCTACAAGTCCTACGAGGAGACCTACGGGGCCGAAACCCACGTCGGCTGCGTGGACCGGACCGTCGCCAGGATCGCTACCGAGATCCGGATCGCCGGCGGCGACCACACCGGCGAGCCCGTCCGCGACCCGCGCTTCCAGATCGCCGCCGCCGCCAACGACAGCACCGGGAACCCTATCGGCCTGGCCGCCGCCACGGACGCGCTCATCCTCGCTGACCAGTTCGACGAGGCCCGCCGCGTCCAGCGACTCTCCTGCGACGTGCGCACCATCACCGACCGGCTCATCGACGCAGGCGCCGCCGGAGTCAGCGCCGAACAGCTCCGCGGACTGGTCCGCCTCGTCCTGACCACCGCAGCCGAAGTCGCCCGCGAAGCGGACGGACTCGAACTCTGACAGACCGCACCGCACCACCGTTTCCTACCGATCCTGAAAGAGTCCCCATGACATTCCCTGCCGCCCGTAAACCGGCCGCGCCCCTCGCACGCCCCATCATCGCCGTGGGTATTGGCTCCACCGTGCTGATCGCCGTCGGCGCCTTCGTCCTGTCCTTCGCCGCTCTCACCGACCTGGCAGCGCGTTCCGGCATTGACCGGAACCTCGCCTGGATCTGGCCGATCATCGTTGACGGGCTCATCGTCGCGTCGACCGTGGCGATCGTCGCCCTCGCCGGGCATGACCGCAAAACGCTCGCGTATCCCTGGGCGCTTCTCTTTCTGGGCGCCGTCGTCTCCACCGCAGCCAACGCCGTCCACGCGATCGTCTCGGTGGACCAGGCTGACGGTGGGGTCCCGCCGGCGGTCTCCGCCGTCATGGCAGCCATGCCGCCGGTCGTCCTGCTCGCCATCACCCACCTGACCGTCCTGCTGGTCCAGAAGGCAGCCCCGGCCACCGCGGCCAGGAAGAAGCCCGCCAAGGCGGCATCCCCAGCCCGCGTAAAGCCGGCCCCTGAGTCGACCAAACCCGAAGTGAAAGCCCTGGAGGCGGCACCGGCAACGGCCGCACCCGCCGTCAGCAAATCCCCCGTCAAGGAACCTGTCCCCGCCGCGGCTGTGGAGCGGCCCGTCCACGACCGCGAACTCGTCACCGCCTAAACCGTTCCCGGCCGATCCGACGCCCGTCGGGCCCCGGGACGCATAGGGATTCCCGGGCCTTTGGCGATACTCCGCCGGCCCCAATTCTTCGAAGGACACCAATGAATTTTCTGATCATCGCACTCCAGGTGCTTGTTGTGGCGTCCAGCGTCATCATGGGCGCCTTTATTCTGCTCCACAAGGCTTCCGGCGGCGGCGTCTCCGACATGTTCGGCGGCGGCATGACCAGCAGCCTGAACTCCACCGGCGTGGCTGAGAAGAACCTCACCCGGTTCACGATCGCCACGGCCGTCATCTGGGCTGCCGCCATCATGGCCCTTGCAGTCATCACCCGGTTCACCGGCCTGTAATCATCCAGCCCTCGGGCATCATCTAAAGGAGGGCCGGCACTGTGCTGGACTCAATCAAGGGCGCGTTCCGGTCACCGGACCTGCGCACCAAACTGCTCATCACCCTGGGCGTCCTGACCGTCTTCCGGCTCGGGTCGTTCATCCCCGCCCCGGGCGTCATCGCCACCAACGTCCAGATGTGCCTGGCCAGTGCCAGCGGCGGCGGCATCTACGACATGGTCAACATGTTCTCCGGTGGCGCGCTGCTGTCGGTCTCTATCGTCGCCTTGGGTGTCATGCCCTACATCACCGCGTCCATCATGATGCAACTGATGAAGGTCATCGTCCCACGCCTCCAGGAACTGCACGCCGCCGGAGAACAGGCCAAGGTCACCCAGTACACCCGCTACCTGGCCGTCGGCATGTCAGCCCTGAACGCGACCACCATCGTCACGATGGTCCGCACCGGCGCCCTGTTCCCCGGTTGCGCCCTGCCCCTGGTCAGGGATGACAGCTTCCTCACCGCACTCATCATGGTCATCTCCCTGATCGCCGGATCGCTGCTGGTGATGTGGATGGGTGAAAAGATCACCGAGCGCGGCATCGGCAACGGCATGTCCCTGCTGATCTTCACCTCGATCGCCGCTGGCTTCCCCACCTCTCTCGGCACCATCGGCCGCACCCAGGGCTGGGGTGTGTTCACCGCGGTCCTCGCCGTCGGGCTGATCACCATCGCCTTGGTCGTGTTCGTCGAACAGTCCCAGCGCCGCATCCCCGTCGTCTACGCCAAGCGAGTGGTCGGCCGTCAGACCCTCGGCGGGAACACCACCTTCCTGCCGATCAAGGTCAACATGGCCGGTGTTGTGCCGGTCATCTTCGCCTCCACTCTGCTTTCGCTGCCGTCCATGATCGCCCAGTACGCCACCGCCAACCAGACGATCGCCGGTCCCGAATGGGCCCAATGGGTCATCGCGCACCTGACCACCGGGAGCAGCCCGATCTACATGGTGGTCTACACCTTGTTCATCATCGGGTTCTCGTTCTTCTACGTTTCCATCACCTTCGAGCCCAAGGAGATCGCCGGGAACATGAAGAAGTACGGCGGGTTCGTCCCCGGCTTCCGACCCGGCACGCCCACGGAAAGGCTTCTCGCCTACGTGTCCAACCGGATCACCGCCGCCGGCGCCCTGTACATCGGTATCATCGCCTTGATTCCCCTGGTGGCCCTTGTGCTGCTGCAGGCTGACCAGAACTTCCCGTTCGGCGGCGCCGCGATCCTGATCATGGTCGGTGTCGGGCTGGACACGGTCAAGCAGATCAGCGCCCAGATGGAGCAGCGCTCATACCCGGCCCTGATGCGCTAAAACCCTGGCGGGAGGCCAGCATCAGCCTCCCGCCCAACGGCCCTCCGGCCACCCCTTGAAAGGCACCCATGCTCATCCCCGTCAGGTATTCACTCACCGCTGCGGCAGCCATCGCGGCCGCACTCCTCCTCGGGGGTTGCTCCACGGCCGCTCCAGCCCCGGCACCCGAAGCAACCACCGAAAACTCAGCGTCCTCCTCGGCCATTCCGGCACCTGCTGGAGCCGACCTGGCCGGCGCCGTTACCGGCTGCGGGCTCGACGGGGCCGACGGCGTGGAGCTGACCGCCGGGAGCACGCAGCTCTCCATCGACACCAAGGGCCCCCGGGAAACTTCCGGCGCGGCGATGACGGATGTGCAGTGCGTCCTGAGCGCCCTGTCGGTCCCTAAAGACATCACCTCGATGATGAAGCTCACCACCTCCACGGCGGAACCCACCTCCGCTGAATGGGACGATCTGGGCTTCGCCTGGAACTACAGCCCGGAAAAGCACTTCCGGCTCGCCATCGTCCAGGTCTGATTGCGCCGGTACGGCGCCCCTTCCGATGACTCATCGGGGGAGCGCCGTACACATGGAAGGCATGACACGAAAACGATCAGCAGCGACTGTGCGGGCCCTCGCACTGGTCTGCATTGCCTGCAGCGGAGGATCCCAGGACGCCAACGGTGCCTACACACTCTGCGCCCTGTGCGAGCTGCAGGGGGCAGCGGTGCCTGAGCCCGCACGGACGGCCGCCTAGGCCCGTCGGCGATCTCCACGCATAGGAGCTACCCGAAAGCACAGGACCGAGAGAGGCAAGCCGATGCGCGTTATCCAGAATTCCCCGTTCGTGAGCCAGGACGAACTGGAAACTGAGGAAAAGATCCGCAAAGGCCACGGCCGGCTGGCCGCCTACACCTCCACCAAGCCCGGGGTCCGCCGTGAAGTCCGCCTGAACGGACAGACCGAAATGCGCAAAGTCCTCCGGGCCGCACGCTCATTGAAAGTGAGCCTCCAGTGCCACGAGAGCATGGATGAAATCGTCCACCTTGCGTACGAGAGCTACACCGAGATCACGGTCGCTGACGGCCGCACGCCCATGGACTTCAACCGCCTGCACCCGAGCACCGTGGACCGGCTCACTGTGAACTACCTCCGGCACGCCCGGACCGTCTACGACGTTTCGCTCCTGCGGAACAGGTTCAACACCTCGGACCTGCGGTCCTGGTACAACAGAGAGCTCAAATCCCGCTGTCTGGAAGTCATCGCGGCCGCCTATCCAAGCCTCGCCGACGAATGCGAACGCCAGCGGATGAAAATCGCCCAGACCCTGGAAGAAGCAGCCGTGACCATGACGGGCGCCTGCTACGCCGAGGCAGCTTGACCGTTCAGGTACACCGCCACGAGAGCCGGCCTTCCTTGAAGTTCACTGTGCCAAGCGTCAAAGCCACGATGCCACCTACGCCGAAGAGGCGGCGATACTCGTCATAGCCGTGCGAGGATTCGTCGAGCTTGCTCAGGACACCTTCGTTGTACGGGATGATGACTCGTTGATGATCAGGATCAAAACCTTCATACGTGACGTGGTCGGTGGTCCTGGGTCGAGGGACTGAATTTCCGCCGCCAGTGCGAACCACCCCGTCGTCCATCAGGATGATCGCCTTTGAAGATTCACCTATTTTGTCCGAGGCGTACAGGTCCCATCCGCGGCCAACCATCTCATATCGCTCGGTTGTTTGGTCCTTGCTTTCCTTGTTGACGCTGACGCGCAGGTAGACGGGGAGACTGTTGTACGGGCTTACTCCGGGCATGGCTTCGAGCCGCGCCGCGAGGTTCACGGCCCAGTCGTGGATGACCGGGATTTTGGCGAGATCCGCCCTGTCCTGGGCATCCACGGCCCAGTCGTGGATGACCGGGATTTTGGCGAGATCCGCCCTGTCCTGGGCATCCTGCGTTGCCGTCTGATGCCGGGCGATCGCTTCCATAACGTCGTCTTCGAGACTCATTCCCCTAATATGCCAGCTGGAGGGGAGCGCCGCCGCAGTTTCCGCACACATGTCAGTTATGACATCAGACCGAACCACCGTCTCAGCCCTCCGCCCGGTCCTTGATCGGCTTGCCAGCAAATGGACGTTCAAGCTCTCCGACGCATCCGAGAATCGGCACCTGTTCTTCGGTGGGCAGCTCTCGGCGCTGCTGAAGGAAACGGCCGACGCCGACCTGGCGGCCGCAGCGGAAGTCCTCGCCGACAACTGGGGCAACGCCGGTGTCGGCGTCCCTGAAAGTCACGGCTACGTCCGCGGCTACTTCTCGTTCGACGTGAAGCAGGCCATGAAGGCCAGCAGGACCGCATGAGCACGGTCGGCCCCGAGGACAACAACCAGCCGTGGCAGGACGAGGGCGTGTACACGCCGCCGGTTCCGGAGTTCCCTTCGGATGCCCCCTCAGTCTCCGGCCGCCGCAGCAAACAGGGACGATGGATTGCCGCTGTCCTGGCGCTGAGTGTCGCCGCGGCAGCGGGAGTCAGCTACGTCGTCACGGGACCGCACTCGTTCGCAAGCCTCGGCGCCCAGCTCGAAGCATCCCGGGACCGCTGGCCGACACCGCACCGCGGCGGAACCGGCCGACTCGCCCCCGCAGCCACGGCTGGCCCCAGCAGGGACTACGTCATCAGCCGCACGGAGAACACTCTTCCTGTCCGCTACGACCCCTGCGACACGATCCGGTACGTCATCCGCCCCGATAACGCACCGCCCGGCGGAGAGCAGATGATCCACGACGCCGTCGCCAAAACCGCCAGCGCAACCGGCCTGGTCTTCGCCTACGACGGGCTCACGGAAGAGTCCCCTTCCGCGGACCGCGCCAAATACCAGCCTGAACGCTACGGGGACCGCTGGGCGCCGCTCCTGATCTCGTGGACGACACCGGATGAGACACCGGCTTTCACCGGCGACATCGCAGGTTTTGGCGGCAGCTCCCTCATCCAGTCCGGCCAAGCGCCCTGGATCTTTGTCACGGGACAGGTCCAGGTGGACGGTCCGCTCGCCCAGCAACTCATCGGTCAGGGATCGGCGGCACAGGTTCAGTCATTGATCCTGCACCAGATGGGGCACATGGTCGGCCTCGGCCATGCCGAAGGCACCGACGAGCTTATGTACCGGGCCAACGACAGAACCAAAGCCGCGTTCAGCGAAGGAGACCTGGCAGGCCTTGCCCTCCTTGGCAACGGACCCTGCGTCCCCGAATACTAGAGGTGTAGCGTCAGCCGTGGGGGCGGTCCCAGTTGCTGTGGTCGGGCCACTCGAGCCCACTGTGTACTGCTTTGGCGCTGCCGGACAGGATCGCAGCGGCCGCGCCCAGACCGTAAATTTCGTACAACCATTGATCCTGTTTCGCAGCGGAGGGATCAAAGGAATCAGCTGCAAGGACCGCAGCGGTGGTTAGCAATGAGTTAGCTACGAGGACCGCTTTGGTTCCCGGCGGAAAGCCAACATGGGTGGTTGCCGAATCATTGCGCACGCCATGCCATCCCCCGGAATAGACGTTTCCGTCGCGCAGCAGAATGGTCGGAGACCAGGACGCCCTGCGCCCGTCACTCCAAAAGTAAGCACAAAGGCCCCACCCGCGACCCAGGAGTTCATAGCGGATGCTCTTCAACTGGCGGTATCCGTCTCGGACCTCATCGCTGGCTACGACGCGGTAGACATCTTGGTCCGAAAAGTAGTATCCGTCGAGGAGGTCTATCAGTTCGCCTGTCCAACTGGGCGGCCTGGGAGTTTGCTCCAGGCTCCGCTTCCACCGCTCCTTGGCCTCCCATTCGTCTATTGCTGCGCTTTCAGAGGCAATCTTCGCGGCCATTTGGCGTGCCTCATCTTCCAGGGTCATGCCCCCCAATATGACAGCCCGGCCCGCGGCCCGGCAGGTTTTCAGTGAAATGCGTCATGAATAGCTCCGAGCCGTACACATAGAAGGCAAGACATGGAGTCCCCGTCGCTGACGGTGTCCGGGTCTACGCATGTTCACCCGTAACGAGAAGGAGCAGCACCCGTGACCACCACAGCCCGCCAGCCCAAGGGAGTACCAACCGGCGGACAGTTCGCGCCCGACACGCACGCCGAACCGGGCCTGAGCCTGTCAGCGGCGGTCATTTCGGTGCCGTCCAACCCGGAATGGTACAAGCTCGTCTACGAAGACAGGCCCTCCAACGGGGAGCGGCGCAGCTACACCCGGACCGCCCTGGAAGAGTCCCTGGCCGGCGACTTCTTCAACGCCGTCCACGATGAGGAAACCAGCAGGGGAATCCGGGCCGAAGCCGAGCGTGATGACTCCGTCGACCGGGCCACCGACCGGATCCGGCACAGCGACATCAAGCCCCACCAGTTCGGAGCAGCTGCAGCCCGGGAGCTGAAAACCATCCGCGAACGGCGCCTCGCCCGCGAAAGCCACTACGTCCCCACCGCGGAGGACACCTTCGAGATCGCGGCGGCCCACATCGGCTCCAGCCCCGAAGAGTACCGCCGCACCCTGGAGGCGACCTTCCCGCACGTAGGCGAGGAATGGTACGGGCCGATGCTGACCAACCAGCAGCTTCAGCCGGAAAGCTGGCAGCGCCGGGAACTGCACAAGCTGGCCGTCGCCAACGAATGCAGCGCCGCGCTCAAGGCGCCGCGGCCCGAGGTCAGCGAAACCGACAACCCGGACTTCATCTCCCACCCGGTCACCGCCCTGGAAACCCGGATCGACGGGCTCATCTCCCATCGCGGGGACCCCACCGACGAAGCCAACGTCCGTTACCTGGCCAACGAGGTGGGCGCCGGCTACGGCACCGTATTCATCAAAGAGTTCGCCAGGAAACGCCTCCAGGCCTGGCGGCACACCCCGATCGACCGCTCCGGAAAGGCATGACCATGACCGTCACCACCAACATCCCCGTCAGCGCGCCGGCTGAAGCTACGGGCACACCGGGGCCTATCACCGAAATGATTTCGGCGATCAAGGCCGCCGCCGTCCCGGGGACCATCGAACGCCTCGAGGGCTCCACCGTCCTGGAGAACCAGTTCATCCGGGTGGACACCGACACGGTCCGCTTCCCGAACGGCACCCTCGGCCAGTACTCCGTGGTCACCTCCGGCAGCGGACTCGGCGTCCTGACCATCCCGTTCGTGAACTTCCGCGGCATCGCCCACGTCGGCCTGGTCCGTCAGTACCGCTACCCCACAGGGGAGTTCACCCTTGAATTCCCCCGTGGCGGCTCCGACGACCTGACCCTGGATGAAGCAGCCCGCGAACTCATCGAAGAAACCGGCCTGGACTACAGCTCCGCTGCATTGCTCGGCACCATCCGCCCCGACACCGGTATCCTCACCACTGAGGTTGCCGTATGGAAAACCTTTCACGGCATGGAGCACCTGCGCCCCGGCCACGTCGAGGACGAAACGGGCGCCAAGATCGAGTGGTACAGCCACGGCCAGCTGCTGGGCATGATCCGCAACGGCAAGATCACCTGCGGCATGACGCTGGCGGCCCTGGGACTGCTAACCGCCGGCGGAAACATGAACTGCCCCTAGCCCGGACCGGCCCGCACCCTACCGGTGCGGGGCCTGTTCGGCGCAGAATGGGTCCATGAAGGCACTGCGCTGGAAGCGGCGGCAGGGCCACTGTGCGGCACCGGAGCGCGTTTCCGCCGATGCCGCACACATGAGCGCCATGACTACTACAACAGCCGCCGCACCCACGCTCACCACTCCTGCCGAACGCGCCGCCGCCGGCCGCAAGGCCATCGCCGACTGCCCCGAAGCGTTCGAAGAACTCCAGAGTGACGGCGACCGGGAACTGGTCGAACACGCAGCATCCAAGGACGAGAACATCCTGCAGGCCCTGGAGGCCATCGGTGAACTCCCCGCCGACCAGCTTCCCTACCTGGGCAAATTCCTCGCCGAACAGCTCGTCGAGGACGCCATCGAAGCCGAAACGCAGAAGCAGCTCGGCGCCTACCTGGTCGCGCGCCGCCCAGCTGCTGACGAGGATGCCAGCCTGGCCTACGAACCGAACGACCCAAAACACCCGGACTTCCTGGACCGCATCGGCGCCTAGACTGCCCCGCCGCACACAGAAAGGGCATGAGCCAAACCACACGTGTACCCGCCGGAATCCCTGCCGGCGGGCAGTTCGCCGCCCACGCCCACGCCGAACCCGTCTTCAGGCTCGGGGGGTCCTTCTCTGAGAGCGCCATCAGGTCCATCACCAACCGTCATCAGGATGATGAGGGCGTCGCCACCATCGACCTGACCGAAGACCAGCTTGCCGCGGTCAGGGACCACATCGACGACACCGGGGACTTCTCCTATGCCGGCGTCCGACAAGCAGCGGAGGACGCCTACTTCAACGACAACGGGTACACGCCCGCGGAGTACAGCGCCTTCATCTCCAGCCACGTGGACATCAGCAACTACTTCGGCGACCCGAACGCGCTGCGCCGCGACATCGAGCAGGCGCGTAAAGACAACTTCCGCGTCTACCAGACTGCCTGAGCCCCCGAGAACGTTGCCGAGGCCGCACAAGATCTGGTCAGCGCACACATCTCGTTCGCTTCGTCAACGAAAGCCCGACGACCCGGCCGCGGCCGCCTCCTGAAACCCGCCGGCCCTGCCCGGAGCCGTCTACCACTGACCCGCTCACGTAAACTCCATCCGTACCAAACCCCACGCAAGGACACCATGACCGCCACCATCACCCGCCAGCCCCAGGGAATCCCCGTCGGCGGCCAGTTCGCACCCCTCACCCATGCGGAACCGTCCGTGTCCCTGGGCGGACCCCTCACCCGCGAGCAGGCGCTGGACCTTTCAACCCTGGTCCCCGGCCAGCCGCGCACCATCGGCCGTGACGTCCACGGCATCGACGGGATCGACACAATCACCCTGACCGGCAAAGGCCCGCTGCGTAAACCGTCCGTGCCACTGTTCATCGAACCGTCCGCCGCGGCCCGGGTGGCCCCGGAAAAGCACCTCCTCGAGCTGCGCTACACCCTGCCTGCCGAAGCGAACCTCAGGGAACTGTACGAGTTCGACGACTGGAGCTACCGCCGCGCACGCCAGGCAGCCCACAGCGGCATCGAAGACTTCGCCGACCTTGGTCCCAAGCCCTGGCCGGCACCGCCGTCCCTCCTTCCAGACACCAAGGTCGAGCTAGACGACGCCGGCGATCTGGCCTTCACCACCTATGAGACGTACGCCGAGGGCGCGTCCATCGACCCCGACGACTTCGCATCCTGGGCCTCCGAGTTCTCGGGCTACACCGACCCGGCAACCCGCCGGGAACTCGCCACCCGCATCCAGGACAGCTACAACTCCTGACAAGAGAAAGCCCGCCGCTGATTCAGCGGCGGGCTTTCCTGTCGTGGGGCTACTTTCCGCCGGATAATCCCTGACGGGTGCCCCGCTGGCGACCATTGTCGTCGCAGCTGGCCGGCAGCCGCACACACATCTGGCATGACGACAACTCGCCAGCCGAAAGGCGTCCCCGTCGGCGGCCAGTTCGCCCCCGACACTCACACCGAGTCAGCCTTGACACTGAACAGTGTCCCGATGACGAAGCTGGAGGCCGGTTTCAAGGAGGCCCGGCGGCTCCAGCAGGAGAAGATGGCGCAGCTTACTTTCGAGATGGCAGCGACCTCTGCGGCCGCAATCGCCGCCCGAACCAAGGCTATGCACCCGACCGCCCGGTACGCGGTCTTCCACACCGACGACCAGCAGTGGCACGAATTCAGGCCCTACGCAGTCCTGGACGCCGACCGGAACGAACTGGTGATCAAGAATTGGCTCGATCCCAGCAACGGCTTTCACGCCTGGGCGGACGGGGACGGCGACGAAGACCCCGAGTCAATCCACATGCTGGCCAACGACCTGGAAGACCACGGCGGCAAGCTGGACGGCATCCTCTCCGAGAAGACGGCGGGACCCGGAGCGAACGCCACCATTCACCTCGACCTCGATAAAGCACTGGAGATCTCATGAGCACCACAACCAGACAGCCCAAAGGGGTCCCGGCCGGCGGCCAGTTCGCCGCCACCGGGCACGCAGAACCCTCGGTCGCCCTCACCGCAGAGCAGAAACGGCAGCAGGACTTCCTGGCAGAGTCTGCCCGGCCGCTGACCATCCGGGACATCGAAGGACTGCAAAACGCACACGGCACCTACGAACCTGGCCAGGGCTACTACCAGCACATGCCCAAAGTCTTCGACGCCGCCATGGAGAAGGCCGCGGCCACGCCCGAGGGCCGCAAGACTCTCGCACAACGCGCCCAGGCTGAGGAGCTCCAGGCGATCACCGGAACCCCGGCCCGCGAAATCCTCGGCTTCCACGAAGAAGTCGGGCCCCACGAACCGGGCAGCCAGCCGTGGAGGAACCTCACCCAGATGTACTCCGAAAGCGTCTGGAACACCCCGATCGCCAACGTCGACTTCATCGACACCCGGATGCGGGGCGCCACCGGAGCGCCGGCCCGGTCTGAACTCGTCAACAAGCGCAGAGCCATCACCGCCGAAATTGACGCCCTGGACGTCAACGAAGCCGCGGCGGCACTCCGCAAGCGATTCCCGTCCGCAGCCGTGATCGAAGCGACCGCCGGTGAGGAACAGGCCACCCCGTGCCGGCTCACCGACGCCCACGGCACAGACCTTTGGCGCGGTGACATTGAAGACCTGACCGAACTGGACGCCCTGAACCTGACCCCGGACAAGCACTACGCCGGAGTCAACCCGCTGCGGACCTGCACCTCACCGGATGACCAGGCCTGGATCCGCCGATACGACCTGGACAAAATGACCGAACTCACTGCCAAGGACCTGCTGTGAACACCAACCGCCAACCCAAGGGCGTGCCATCCGGTGGCCAGTTCGCTTCCGACACCCATGCCGAACCACAGCTGTCCCTGGCAGCCGAACCCCTCACCTCCAGGGACGAACTCGTCGCAGCCCGCAGGCACCTGTCCGCGCAAATCGGCGCCATGGACGTCACTGCGGCCGCCAAGGGCCTAAAAAAGCGGTTCCGGGGAGCGCACGGAATCTCCGCGTACCGCTCCAGCAACCAGGTCTTCGACCCCGAAGAGATGACCATCCGGATCTCAGGCAAGGACGGCCGCACCATGTGGGAGGGGCCGCGCGCCAAAGTCGCCCAGCTCGGCACCCTGTCCCTGATTCCCGATCAGTACCAGGAGGAAGACTCCCCGCTGCGGACCAGCCGCGTCCGGGGCAGCAACTACAGCTGGCGGTACTACAGCATCGAGAAGATGGCCGCCGTAACACCCACAGACCTTGCATCCCA
The DNA here is from genome assembly GCF_040547265.1 of Arthrobacter sp. UYCo732. NCBI lineage: Bacteria > Bacillati > Actinomycetota > Actinomycetes > Micrococcales > Micrococcaceae > Arthrobacter > Arthrobacter sp. UYCo732. The sequence goes on from NZ_JBEPPJ010000002.1 coordinate 314,379, forward strand.
CCAGCCAGGGGAGAACCGATGACCACCCCCAACCGCGTCGAGAAAGGCATCCCGGCCGGCGGGCAATTCGCCGCCAGCGCGCACGCCGAACCGGACGTATCACTCGACTTTGACCGCGGCGAACGGGCCCCGGTCGCCGACATGGGCCCGGAGCAGATCCGGGCATGGGTCGCCGGGCAGGCCCAACACCACCTTTCCCCGGTCATCGGGTGGCTTCGCCGGGACGCCGCAAACGGCAAGGACACCAGCAGCCATGTCACGTCCTTCAAAGACAGGGTCGACCGCCTGGCCAACGATGTCGCCGAACGCTTCTCCGCAACGCCGCCCGGGTTGCAGCAGCGCGGCGACGCCACCAACGTCGCCAGCGAAGCCATCCACACACACCTCAAACCCCTCTTCAACGATCTCGCCGCCGCCGCTGATGACGACTCCCGGCTGACCGCCATCCGCTGGCGCATGGGCGCCGAAGCCGCGGCCGACGAGATCGCCAAGAAAGTCACAGCCCCGGCCCCGGTCCTCGACGGTTTCACGGCAGCCGACGTCGAAGACCACCTGGCACGGGAACAGCACGAGAGGCAGTGCGCCTGCGAACTCAAGGACGACATCTGTTCGACACAGGAGTACGGCGAGCACTGGCGCCACCGCATGGGTGTCCCGGACGTGGAAGGCATCTTCGACTCGATCAAGGAAATGGCCGCCGCCCGCAAAACCAAATCAACTGCCGAAGGAGCATCATGACCGTCACCGTCCCCACTGAAACAGCCACGCCAATCACCCGCGTTGACGGCCACACGGCGCTGCAGAACGCCTTAATCCGGGTCGACATTGACGATGTCAGCCTGCCGGACGGACGCCGCGGCGAATACTCCGTGATCACCGGCGGAACCGGCCTGGGAGCACTCACCATCCCGCTGGTCACCGCAGCCGGCACCCACTTCTTCGGCTTCATCAGCAAGTACCGCTACCCGGTGAAGACGACCCTGCTGGAATTCCCGGCCGGCGGGACCGAGAACTTCTCAGCCGCCGAAGCCGGACGTGAACTGATGGAGGAAACCGGGCTGGCCCTCACCGACGGGATCTTCTTGGGAACCACCTATCCCGACCCGCTGCTGAACTGAGAAGTGGCCATCTGGCTTAGCCGCCAGCCCGAAGAGGCCCTGGCCGCCACTCACTACGAGGACGAATCAGGCGGCGTCCTGCACTGGTACAGCCACGACGAGGTCAGGGAAATGATCCGCTGTGGCCTCATCCGATCCGGCATCACCCTGACGGCGCTCATGATGCTGGAAGTCTCCGGGCTGCTTGCCGCCCCCGGTGAACGCGACTGAGGACCGCCGCACACATGTTTGGCATGACCACAGACACCGCAGCACGCCAACCCAAAGGGGTCCCGGCCGGGGGCCAGTTCGCCCCAACCAGCCACGCTGAGCCCTCGGTTGCACTCCAGACCGAGGCCCTCACCAAAGAGCAGTTCGCCGTCCTGATGACCGACGAGCTCGCCGGACAGATCGACGCAAGCCTCAAGGGACGCATCCGCGGCAAGGATTGGTACTCGGGTGCCAGGACCGACCAGGTCTTCGAATCCGAGCTCGACGATGATGGCATCTACATCTACACCCGCAAGCCCAGCGCGGATGAAGGCGTTTCCTACACGGTCGGATTTACCGACGGCAAAGCACAGATCGCCCTTCACAACGACTACAACCCCGACTTCAAGCCTCGGGACCTGCACCCGGAGCGCTGGACGGGGCCCGAGGACGCTGCGAAGGAAATTTCGGACACCATCCTGGACATGGAAGGTGGTGCCAGCGACGCCATCGCCAGCAGGGGCCAGTCCCCGGACGGCTTCGCTTCCGACGCAGAGTACCGCCGGTGGAAGGAACGATGAGCCGCCAGCCCGCCGGAATCCCTGTCGGCGGCCAATTCGCCGCTGCCGCCCACGCTGAGCCGGACATCGCCCTGGCCGCAGCCCTGCAACCACGGAACAACATGCCCGCCCTCGGCTCGGCCGCCGCCGGCTACACCGACACCTTCGACGAAGCCGGGAACCTGGTCCTGCAGGTCCGACTCAAGAACGGAAAACCTAACGACGCCCCGGACGGCACGCCGGCGATCATCCGGTACTCCACGAATCCGGAGGGCGCCACACACGCGACCTTCTACACGGACGGAGTGGTGCACGACGGCTCCGGCGACAAGCCCTCCGAACTGCTCACCTGGAGCTCCGGCCGCACCGAAATACGGCGCGGCCACCGCCGGCCCCACACGGCCTTCTTCTTCAGACAGGACTCACCCGATGGCCAGCCGGCGTCCGTGAAGACCAGCGCCGAGGGCACTGTCGTGACGGGCCACTTCGCCCAGGGCATCCTCCAGGACCCGGCCCCGCGCGTCCCCGCCCGGGTCGAAGTCCGGGCCGACGGGACCCGGATCGAACAGCGCGCACCGTTCGGCCAACTCGAGGACCTGCCCGACGGGACACCGTCCGAACACCACTACGGACCGGCCGGCAACCTTATCGCCGAGATCCGGCGCCACGGGGACAAGGGCTGGGACTCCGACTACGGCGACCCCTCCGAACGCCGTTACCGCGATGACGGGACCGTCTACAAGGAGGTCTACCGCTACAACGGCAGCCTGCTCGACTCGCCCACCGGCAAGCCGGCCCTTATCGAATACGCCGCGGACGGCAGCATCGCGCGGCAGGTCAGCGAGCCCATCCAGTGGGACTCCTACACAAAGGAAGAGGTCCGCTTCAACACCCGCGTGACGCGCCGGCAGGCCTGGCCGTACACGCGGAAAGAACCTGTCCCGCCCTACGTTCCCGAGCCGCCGAAGCGGACGACAGGATAGGCCCCGTCAGCGGCTTCGGAGCATAGGTAAGGGAGAACACAGTGGCATGACACGACAGCATGCCGGCGCACAGGAATGAAAGCGCTGCCCGAACGACCAGAAACGGACCAATGACCACTTCAGCAGGAACGACCGACATGCGACTCACCACGCTGAAGAACGGCATGGTGGTCATGAAAGCCAAAGACCGGCACATCTTCGCCGCGTGGCTGCTGGACTGGTCACTCATCCTGGTCCTCTCGCTCGGCACCTACATAGCCCTGCTGAAGGGTGACCCGCTGACAGCCCTCCTCGCCGCAGCAGCGGTATGGCCGGCCGGGGCGTTCGTCTACGGTCTGGCGTGCTGTTACCGACGCTCGATCGGTCAGGCAGCCGCCGGCACCCGCACAGTGCGGCTGGACAATGGACAGGTTCCTGGCTTCTGGCGCTCCGGCTACATGATGGTTCTCCGCCTCGTGCTCCTCCCGTTCGCATTTTCAGGCCTGGTGATTGTTGCCCTGGGGAGCACCGCACCCACAATGGAAGGCCCCCGCGACCGGCACCTGTCCATTGACGTCCGGGCAACGGCAGGGCCGTCTTCCCAGGTGCGACGCGCCTAACAGAATGGCCCGTCGCACGGGCATCCGCATAGGGATAACAAGCCCGAGAGCGCTGCCCTACTCTTGCCACCCCCTACCCGACCGAACGGAACCACCGATGACCACCAGCCCAGAAGAAGTAACCGAAGACCCCGCCGAAGTGACTGATGAGTCTGGCGGACCCATCTGGGAGGTCGTCCCACTCGGCGACGGCAGAACTGTCGCTCCGGCACGCTACCGCGAGGTGGCATTCGCCTGGGCGGTTGACGCCGGAATTGTCTTCGCAGCTACCTTCGGCGTCTACATCGCTCTGGCCGCCGCGTTCCCGGACCCTTTCTCGTTCGCACGGGAACTGAACGCCCTGGCTGCGTGGCCGGCGGTGGCGTTCCTGTACGGGCTCACTGCCAGCTACCGGCGCTCCCTGGGGCAACGCATCGCCGGCACCCGAACCCTCAGGATCGACAACGGCGCCGTGCCGGGCTTCTGGCGCTCAGGCTGGATGATGGTGCTCCGCGTCCTGCTCCTCCCGGTCGTTTTCGTCTATCACATGTGCGGCGGCAGTACCTTTGGCATCACCGACCGTCACATCTCGGTCGACGCCCTCGCCACTGGATACTGACACGAAGCAAGGCCGGCGGTAGGCCAAAGCGTTCGGTGAGCGAAACTGGCCACACCGCACACATCAGTCGTGTTGGATCCCGCGCCACTGTGCGGGCCTGCGGAATCGTAGCTCAAAGGTAGAGCAGGGATCTCGCCCAAGGATGCCGGAGTCAAGACCCGGCCGGACCGCAGGCAATCACGGTGGCATTGCGGTGGTGCATGATGGCTGGCTCGCTGGCCATCGAGTCATAAGCTCATGGGGTAGGGCTGGGAGATCGAAACGCTCCCGGTGGCCGGTTCGAGTCCGGCTGACTTGCTGAATGTGAAAGTAATTCGCTGAAGCGGTGACACTATTTAGATTCGCCGCACACATTCAATCTGACGGAAGAATTGAACCGGAAAATCGTGAGAGATTTTTGAGTGTACAAATTCCCCGTCTCTCAGTTAGAGTTTTACAAGCAGGCCACCCCGGTCATCGAAATCGTTCAGGAAAGGACAAGCCATGCTCGCAAAATCCATGCTCAGCATCTCGGCAGCATCATGCCGCCTCGGCTTTGTCCTGCCCACGACGAAGCCGGCGTTGGAATCCCCGAAGGCCTATGGAAACACCTGGCAGCGGAATGACCACGCAAGGCACCGAAGTCTCCTCTAAGTTTTGACGGCATGACCGTCCACCAGAGGCCGCTTCGGGTAAGTCCAACCCCGAGGCGGTCTCTTTTTGTCCCGATGAGGACGACAGACCGCCTCTACCCGGCCGGAGTTCCCGGCTCTGGGGAGGTAGCTCAGTTGGTAGAGCAACGGTCTCCAAAACCGTAGGTCGCAGGTTCAAGCCCTGTCCGCCCCGCGCAGTACAAAGGCACTCGCAAGAGATGCCATTGCTCATTGAGAATTCCATAGTGAACGTGAAGTAAGAGCTGGAGAAGCTACAGGAAAGCCAAATCCTGTGGTGCTATTTCTCCGCGCTCAAAATCAAGTGATAAACGGTTCCCGGACCGGCGCGAAGGTTTATGCCTGAAGGCCGGTCCGGGAATTCACGGGAGATTACCCAAGTGGCCAAAGGGGGCGGACTGTAAATTCGCTGGCTCAGCCTTCGTCGGTTCGAATCCGACATCTCCCACTCGCAGAGTAGAGCAGTTCGGTAGCTCGCCGGGTTCATATCCCGGAGGTCGCTGGGTTCGAATCCCGCCTCTGCAACGATGGCCGCCCGTCAGGGCGGGCATGCCCGTCTGGCGAAATTGGCAGACGCGCCAGCCTCAGGAGCTGGTGTCCGCAAGGACATCCCGGTTCAAGTCCGGGGATGGGCACGGTGGCCATGAGCAGGGTGGCCCAAGTCCAGGCATTACCGCAACGTCTTGACCGGCGGGTGCATGCCTGGGCGATGTAAAAACAAATACCCGCCGCCGGGTGGCTTCGACCACAAAGGCCTGAACGTGGACTGCAGCTAGTCACTGCACACCCCGCGGAACGGCGCCCGGTGTCTCGCCCGTCTGGCGAAATTGGCAGACGCGCCAGCATGAGGTGCTGGTGTCCGAAAGGACGTCCCGGTTCAAGTCCGGGGATGGGCACTTGCCGGGTTGGACCCGGTACATAGGGAGGCCCCAGCCGACTGGCGGCGGCAGCTGCTTCGAAACCAGCCTGCGGGTAAAACCGCGTGGGAGTTCGACTCTCCCGGTCTCCGCGCGCAGTACACAGGGAAGGTAAGCGAAGTTGGGGAGCAGGCCGACTGCTGATCGGCTAGGACGGGTAACACCGTCTTACGGGTTCGAACCCCGTGCCTTCCGCACAGTGGTGAGAGAGCTCGAACGCTCCGCACACATGGGTCAGGACAGAACAACCAACACCGGTGGTGAAGGCCGCCGGCTACGGGGACTTAGCTCAGTTGGTAGAGCATCTGTATGGCATACAGAAGGTCAGGGGTTCAATTCCCCTAGTCTCCACAGGTCAGCAATGATCCAAGGCCGCACCGCGGTCTGAATGGGGCCATGGCGCAATTGGTAGCGCACCTGCTTTGCAAGCAGGGGGTTCGGGGTTCGAGTCCCCGTGGCTCCACGGCTGGGAAGGGCAGCGCATCGATTCCAGGGAGAAGATCCCTAAGAAGGACACTGGAAATTCGAGCGTCAGCCACCCGGCATTGGTCACCCGTCAGCGAAGGAGAACACGGTGAACATCGCTTTGTACTCCGACGCGGACGGCATCTGGGTCGCCTGGTCCGACCACCGCTTCACCGCGGCGCCGGCCCAACAGACCGGCTGGACCGGACAATGGCATCCTGTGACGATCCCTGGATCGTTTCCCGGGTACTGGTCCGAAGAGTCAGTCAGTGCGATGAACCGGATCGCGGCTCATCCCGACCTCACCGTCAAATGGCTGACGGCTTGGGAAGAGGACGCACCGGAACAGCTGGCACCGACGATCGGCCTCAACGGCGCCGACTGGGAGATGATCCCCGGCGTTGAAGAGGACGACCTGGCCAACTGGAACTGGTGGAAGCTGGCGAAAATCCGCGAGGACGTCGCCCGCAACCGGCCCGACAAAATCGTCTGGATGGATGACGACATCAACTTCGATGCCAAGTCGCTGGCGTGGCTGGAGTCGTTGGATATTCCAGTGCTGGTGATCTGCCCGCGGACCGAACACGGCCTCACGAGGGACCACCTGGCCGAGATCGAATCGTTCATCGGAACGTAGTAACACCCCGCCCCTATAGCTCAGTTGCGCAGAGCTCCGAGCTTTTACCTCGGATGTCCTTGGTTCGAGTCCAAGTGGGGGCACGCAGGATGACAGCCGGAAAGACGGCGACGCCCCTATAGCTCAGTTGGTTTAGAGCATTCGCCTCTTAAGCGAAGGGTCCTCGGTTCAAGTCCGAGTGGGGGCACGAAGTGCGGCACGCAACGCCAGGCGGGATGTACCTGGAAGAACGCCGGTAGAGCGTGCTGCACGACAAATGTGGGATCCGCTCCCCGCCCCTGTGCATGGGGCAAATGCGGAGGCGCCCAGCCGGCGCCGGGCAGGCTCATACCTTGCCCGGATGCATCGGCGGCTGGACGTTCACGGCCATCTAGCTCAGACGGTTAGAGCGCTTCGCTGATAACGAAGAGGCCCGGGGTTCAAGTCCCTGGATGGCCACGACGGGTGAATCCCGTTTTGATCCGGCATAGCTCAGCTGGCAGAGCGGCGCCCTGTTAAGGCGATTGTCCCTGGTTCGAGCCCAGGTGTCGGAGCGAAAGCAAGCTCGTCCCTCGCGGGGTGAACGGTAAGAGCCCGCAGTGCGCCGTAGGGGAATTGGCAGACCCACCCGCCTCTGGAGCGGGGTCGTTCCTGGTTCGAGTCCAGGCGGCGCAGCTCAGCAAGCACCACCTCGGTGGTCCGGTAAGAGCCCGTTCTGGAGTCATAGCTCAGCTGGTTAGAGCGCCGCCCTGTCACGGCGGAGGTCGCGGGTTCGAGTCCCGTTGGTTCCGCGGGGGAGTGATCCCCTCATGCAGTACCCCGCCCGATTAGCTCAGTGGTAGAGCGCGTTCTTGGTAAGAACGAGGTCGCCGGATCGATTCCGGCATCGGGCTCGGGCGCCGGACGGCGCCGCGCGCTGTGGCACCGAAGGCTAGTTGGCGATTTTCGCCATGAAGACTAGGTGTCATGGCCGCATGGTGGGTGTAGCTCAGTTGGCAGAGCGCCTGGTTGTGGTCCAGGAGGTCGCGGGTTCGAGCCCCGTCTCTCACCCCAAGTTCGCCCGCGTAGCTCAGTGGATAGAGCGCCTGCCTCCGGAGCAGGAGGTCGGAGGTTCGATTCCTCTCGTGGGCACGCACGTTTACCTGGCCCCCATCGTCTAGCGGCCCAGGACACCGGCCTTTCACGTCGGCAGCACGGGTTCGAATCCCGTTGGGGGTACGCAGCACCACGCGCCCATAGCTCAGTTGGATAGAGCGCCGGTCTACGGAACCGGAGGTCGGGAGTTCGAGTCTCTCTGGGCGCACGCAGCAAGACCCGCCTGTATAGCTCAGATGGTAGAGCGACGAAATCATAATTCGTATGTCGCTGGTTCGAATCCAGCTACAGGCACGCTATTGGTCCAGGACGATCCTTTTCTTGCCAGGGGCCTTGAAGTTATCCTCCGTGAGCTTCGGCTTGAACTCCGGGCAATAGGCATACGTGGAGATCGTGACCAGGACGGGGGCCTCAAGTCTTTCCACGTCTCGGATTTTTGCGAGCTCCCTGTGGAATGCATCCATGTCATCGCGTTCCGGGAGGAGCTGGCAGATGACAGTGGTAAGGGATTCGATGCTGGAGGTTTCCAAGAACACGTTGTTCACCCGGACAGCCCACTCCACCCATGCGTCCCGCTCCTTCCCGGCAGCCGGGATCTGCGGGTCCGGCAATGGAGGATCGCCGGCGGCGCATCCTGTGAAAAGGGCGCAAGCCACAGCCAGGAAAGCAGGCATTCTCCAAAAGCGCGCCACGGTGCTGATCAACCTTAGTCCCCTGTCGAAAGTTCCCTTCCACTGTAAATCACAACCGGCCCGACTGGCCAAATTGGCAGAGGCGCTGTACTCAAAATGCAGGAGTTCCCGGTTCGAGTCCGGGGGCGGGCACTGGGGAGACTCAATGGAGTCTCCGCACACATTGAAGATGTTGGAAGCCGCTGCGTAGGCCTATGCGCAGCCGAAGGACCCGTAAGGGGTTGGTGGTTCAAGTCCCGCCACCGGGCCGGCCGTTCAACGGCGGCGGGATGAAACGTAGGTCAGCGCTTGTATAGCTCAGTTGGCCAGAGCGCCCGTTTCACACGCGGGAGGCCCGGGGTTCAAATCCCTGTGCAGGCACTGGATTCCGTAAACCAAGGCCCCCGCAAGGGTGGCGTCAAAATCACGGACGGGATAACGCCACGATACGGCGGAGAGAGGGCGGCCCGGCCAGGCTACCCTCTCTCGCTTGCTTGTATAGCTCAGTTGGTAGAGCGCCCGCTCGACATGCGGGTTGTCCGGGGTTCAAGTCCCTGTGCAAGCACTCAGGCTGAAGCACTGCAGCCGTCCGAAGCGTTGTGACCATGTAGCGGTCGACCCACCGGACAAATCCAGTGTTAGTGCTTCCCTAGCTCAGATGGCCAGAGCGTTCGCCTTGTAAGCGAAGGGTCGGCGGTTCGAATCCGCCGGGAAGCTCAAGGGGCGGCACGTCCCGGTCTGTTGACCATCAGTGCGCACCGGGGTGTAGCTCAGCTTGGCTAGAGCGCCTGCTTTGGGAGCAGGAAGTCGCAGGTTCAAATCCTGTCACCCCGACGTTTTACCCGCCCTTTTAGCTCAGTTGGCAGAGCGCTTCACTCGTAATGAAGAGGTCGCCAGTTCGATTCTGGCAAAGGGCTCGAACCTGTCCGTGGGAGTAGTTACCCCACCCGGAATACCCGTCAAACTAACGGGCCGGAGCCGGACAGGATTCACGCTGGTTGGCGAAATGGCAACGCGCCTGCCGTAGGAGGCAGGAGTTCACCCCGGATGAGAGTCCGGGCAGGGTATCCCTGGGTTCGACTCCGTGACCGGCGCCGCAGTGAAAAATTCGGGGTGTAGCGCAGCTTGGTAGCGCGCGTCGTTCGGGACGACGAGGTCGCAGGTTCAAATCCTGTCACCCCGACGCAGTACAAATTGGCGGGATGGTCCGAGCGAGTTTGGTAGCGCACCTGGCTGGGGGCCAGGTGGCCGCCGTCGGACGCCTCGGGCTGCCCTCGAAACTTCAATTCGAGGCGGCATCCGAGTGTCCGAACAGGCATCCGGCGAAGCCGGACTGCCTGTGTTCAATCCTGTCATCCCGACGCCGGACTCACCTCCGGACAATGACGGTGCAGAAGCTGCGCAAATGGAACCATTTGCGCATCCGTCGAACGGTCTCTTAGCTCAGTTGGTAGAGCGTCCGGCTGAAAACTGGAAGGTCCCCGGTTCGAACCCGGGAGTGACCACGGGGGAGTAGCTTCCCTCCTTGTATGCCGCTATGAGTCGAGACAGCGGTCGTGCTGCGCCGGTGCGGACAAACGGCGACCCAATACCGCTGAGGGAAAACCCACCAGGGCATGCGGTCGTCCACGGGAACGAGATTCCGGGCAGGTGTCGGGCCCGCTAAGGCCCTAACCCTGCAATGTTGGTGTGGTGTAAATGGCAACACGACAGTCTGCCAGTCTGTCATTGCGGTCAGGCGCCTCGGGCTGCCGCTCGGACCTCCGGTTCGAGCCGGCATCCGAGCGCCTGGACAGGAAGATCCAGCTTCGCTGGAACTGCCTGGGTTCGATTCCCGTCACCGACTCGAAGTACCAATGCGGGAGTAGCTCAGTTGGTCAGAGCGCCACTCTTCCAAAGTGGATGTCGCGAGTTCGACTCTCGTCTCCCGCTCGCATGGCGCCCTGGTGCGCCGTCACGCCCCCGTAGCTCAGAGAATAGAGCGGCGGCTTTCTAATCCGCGGGTCGCAAGTTTGAATCTTGCCGGGGGCACCGCAAGCACTGGTTCTGCTGGCGCTCCATCGACACCTCCAGTTATCTTGTGTCCCGGGCCTGTCCTCGGATCAGCAGGCACGTGCCGGCAACACCGATCACCGCGCCCGCAGCCGCCCCCGCCGGAAGAGCCCACAGAGCGACGACTCCCATCACGGCCGCCGGGCCGATCACGGCACTGGCCTCCGAGACCAACTGGAAGAGCGCGATCATGGGAGCACGGTTCTCCGCAGGCGCCGTCCGGGAAGCCAGGAGGGACAGGAATCCTGCCCCCAGTCCCGTGGCCACTTCGATGCCCAGTGCGACAGCGCTCAGCCAGAGCGGCCCGCTGACCAGCATCATGGCGATAAGACCGATTGAGATCCCGGCGCAGGACAACGTCCCGCAGCGCACCGGGCCCAGGATCCGCCCCAATCGGATGCCGAGCCAGATGCCGCCGAACCCGACGACGGACGCTACCGCCGTCAGGAGCGACACTTGACCGACGTCCATGCCGATACTGAGAGCGATCAGGGGCACCAGAATCGTCTTGATGTGGCGCCGCGATGTAACGGCTGCGTGAATAGCGCCGACCCTCAGCACCTCACCCCTGTTGCCTGTCAGCCCTGGCGCGGTCCTGCGTGGCTTCTGGTCGACGGATGACCCGGTCTGCCGGTCGGCAACATGAAGAACGGCAGCGATGACGGCGAGCCCCAGACCTGCCACCACAGGAGAGTGAACCTGGCCGGTGAGTGCGTATGCACCGGCGCCGAGCAGCGGCCCTGCCACCATGCCGACCCTCAGCCAGGCGCTCAGAACGGAGAAGACCTCCGCGCGCCGGTCAGGGTGGAGCTGGTCGGTGAGTCCGGCGATCCGTGCCACGGTGTGCACCCCGGAGCCGGCTCCCAAGGCGAGCATGGACACGATGAGCAGCGGCAGGCCAGGGGCGAGGAGAATCCCGAGCAGTGCAGCGGCGATCAGCCCTCCCGAAACGGGAAGCATGCGGCCGGCACCGAAACGGGCGACGGCCCTGCCTCCGGGCAGTGTTGCGATCATGTTCCCCGCCGCGATCGCTGTCGTGACGACGCCGGCTTCCGCGGGGGAGGCCCCGTGCTCCAGCGAAACGGCGATGATGGCCGGCAGGGCAGCCGTCGCGGCCCCGGTGAGCAAGGCCGCTGGGAGGTAGGCCGAGCGCAGGAGCACTGCAGTGTTTGGCCGTGCGGTGGCGTTCCTGGGACCGGAGACGTTCGTTCTCATGCCGGGAAACATGCGTAGATCCGCGCCCGACGGGGGCGGTGAGCGTTCTCTTCATCGCCGCACACATGAAAGAAGTCAGCCCGCCGAACACGGGCCAGGCACGGGTGCTTCCGCCCGATCGACCGCCCTGAGAATGGCGGCTCGTGAACGAAGCCCAGTTGGCCAAGCTGGGTTATCAAAAAGGACATAGCGGTGAAGGGCCTGTTCGGCGTCTGACACCGCGAGGGGGACCTAGCTCAGGTGGAAGAGCGTGGTCGACGAGGGCGCCCTTTAGTCGACTTGGTCGGTGGTTCGAGCCCACCGGTTCCCACGAGGCTGCTTCGGCGGCCTTACTAGGGGGTGAATTGATTCGACATTCAATGATCCTTCCGAAAAGAAGCGGGTAAGGAAACGCACGGTCATCCTTTCAAAAGTCCGGGCAACAAGAGATGCCAACGCAACTCGCTCTGATCTCGCTCTCGCCGCTTAGTCGGCTGGAGACCTAAACGGGGTCTGTCTCAAACCGCATCAGGCAACTGGCTCTCGGCCGCGGTTTAGGCATCAGCAAAGGAGACCTGGATGACGGCAGCGCTGTGGGCCGCCACCTGTATCAGCAGCTAGACCGGGACGGTTCGTTGTTCGCCATGAACCGGACGGGTCGATAAGCACCAAGGTGGACTACACCCGTAGAAGAGTTTGGAAGCATTGGATGGACGCGAGCTCGCTACTCGCCACCTCCACACGGCCGGGGTGCCTTGCGGCGCCCCGGCTTTTACATGGCGCTGTGGGTGAATTGGTAAGCCGGCAGACTGCAAATCTGTGCCTCCGGGCATGCCGGTTCGAGTCCGGTCGGCGCCTCCAATGATCCATCCACGGGAAGACTTTCCTGCCGTTCCGCACACATTGGAGGAGTCGGAACCTCCGGCACGCAGATCCGGAAGGATTCCCATGTCAATCACCTTCAGCACCGCGCTCAGCCCCATCACTGGCTTCGCCTTCGCCTGCGGGCACGACAACGGCGTGACAGACCACCGCTTCGAAACCTACGACGAGGCCCGGACGTTCCTGCAGGCCGAATACGATGCCCGCGGCTATACCGGCGCCCTGGCCGTCTGCGGTGACGTGGACTACTGCGCCTACGGGATGATGTCCGTTCTGGCCATCGAGTCGGCCCCCTCCCCGGAGATGAACGTCAGCAACGCCAACGCCATGCACCTCTTGGAGCTGCTGGGTCTTCCGTCCACGCCGTTCGAAGGGTCCCTCGCAGGCTCAACGACGCCGGAGGACTTCATGGGCAGGGTCCTGCTCGCTGAGGCCATCAACCCGGCCGACGCAGGTGTCCCCGTCACCACGACTACCAGTGAGGGCGGTGCCACTATGGTCCAAATGGGCCGCCGCGTCGGCTATTCCGAGGACCGGCTCGCCGCCCTGCGGGAACTGGCGGACTTCGCCGTCGACCGCGGACGGGATGTCCAGTGGTGCTGAGCGTAGACCCGATACCGGCCGAACTCGACCTCCGGGGAGTACTGACGCACCTGCTTGACGCGGCAACCACGTTTTACGGCGGCACGCAGATCGCAGGCCCGGCGGAGGCGCTTGTCGCGGGCCTCTCGTACGGCGTCATAGAGGGCCTCACCGTGCTCGCGAAACAGAAGGGCGCAACGCCGTACGAAATCGCCCGGGCATTCCAGGGTGAAGTGATTGGCTCTTCTTTCCGGGACTAGCGGCGCCGGCTTCGGTCGTCATCTACGCATGTTCCTTGGCATGAGCGAATCAACGAATGTCCTTGTACGCCCCGCGGTTGAGATCGCACCTTTCCAGGACGGGCAGCACCTGCACGGCGCCGTTGAAGCACTGCTCAAACTGCGCCGCGCCGAGGGCCTGTACCCGCCCCAGCGCGACGTCGAGGCCACCCCGACGGCCTTCACCGGCTGGCTCCTGAGCGAGGACGCCCTGGGCCGCTGGGTGGCTATCGTTGACGGCCAGGTGGCCGGGCATATCTCGATCACCGCACCCCACCCCTACCTGACTGAAGCCCTAGCCGGGATGGGGCAGGTGTCTCCGGCGCCTCATGGTATCTGCGAGGTTTCCAAGTTCTTCGTCGACCCGACGGTCCAGGGTAAGGGAACCGGGGCGCAGCTGTTCGAAGCAGCTTTCCGCTTCGCCCGCCGGGAAGGAATGCAGCCGGCCCTCGCTGTGGTCTCCACCTCGCTGGCGGCCCGCCGGTTCTACGATCGCCACGGGATGATCGAGACCGGAAGCTTCCAGGGGATCCACGGCGAGAACTTCGTCTTCGTGGACGGTGTCAGTGATCCTTCCTGGGGGCTGGAACCGGCCGTCGGCGTCCTCACCGCATAGGGACAGCCAGACAACACCGGCACCACCGCGAGGACTCACATGGCTACCCACCCATCCGCTGACCCGGAACTGAAGAGTTTCGTCAGCACACAACTACTGTTCACCCGCATGGGCGACAGTGAAGCAACCGCCGCCCTGGAGTTCCTTAGCGACTCTGAGACTTCTGCAGCGCCTCTCGAGGATCCAGCCGAACTGGTCGGCGTCTAGCCCTCGCACCAGGCGGCCTCCTGGCGCCGCAAGGCCTTCAGGCGGCGCCCCATCACCACCTCAGAAAGAGAACCTTCGTGAGCACTTCACCCTCCGCCGAAACAATCCGCGACGTCATCATCGTCGGCTCCGGCCCCGCAGGCTACACCGCCGGCATCTATACCGGGCGGGCCAACCTCCGGCCGCTGATCGTTGCGGGCATGATGGAGCCCGGTGGAGAGCTGATGAAGACCACCGAGGTCGAAAACTACCCTGGCTTCCCGGAAGGTATCGACGGGCCGGATCTGATGGCCAACATGGAGGCCCAGGCCGAGCGCTTCGGCGCCGAAATCCTCTTCGAGGACGCCACGGAGCTCGAGCTGGACGGACCGGTCAAGAAGGTCACCACCACCGACGGCGGCGCCCACTACGCCCGGAGCGTCATCATCTCCACCGGCTCCGCGCACCGGAAGCTCGGCCTCCCCAACGAGGAGCCGTTCTCCGGCCGTGGCGTGTCCTACTGTGCGACCTGCGACGGATCCTTCTTTCAGGACCTTGAGGTCGCCGTGGTCGGCGGGGGAGACTCGGCCGCAGAGGAAGCCCTGTTCCTGACCAAGTTCGCCAAGGCCGTCCATCTCATCGTCCGCGGCGACCAGCTGCGCGCATCGAAGATCATGGCGGACCGCGTCCTAGCCAGCCCGAAAATCTCCGTCGAGTTCGAAACCGAAGTGATCGGAATTCTCGGACAGGACAAGGTCGTCGGCCTGATCCTGAGCTCCAAGGACAGGGAATACGACTACACGGTTCCGGCTGACGGGCTGTTCGTCACGATCGGCAACGACCCGCGCACCGCCCTCGTGGCCGGCCAGCTGGACCTCACCGCCCAGGGCACCATCGCCGTGGACGGCCGGTCATCCAGGACCAACCTGCCCGGCGTATTCGCGGCCGGCGACGTCATCGACCCGACCTACCGCCAGGCGGTCACCGCGGCCGCGTCTGGCTGCGTGGCCGCCCAGGACGTCGAGCACTACCTCGCAAACTCCGTCCCGGCCATGCTGGAGTCGGCCACGGCCTAAAGGCCAGTCCTCGCTGGTGTACGCGGCAGCACCCCGGTCTTTGGAACCGGCAGACGAGGTTCAAGTCCTCGGCGAGGAACGCAAATCAGGACGAAGCGCAAACGCGCCGGAGCAAGGAGCCACCATGACGCAGAAACTCATCGAAGGAAGCCAGGTCCAGCTCGGTCAAGGCACACGGGCTAAAGCGTGGTGGAAGGTCCGGAGCGCCGACGAGCGGTTCGCAATCCTCACTCGGCCACGGTCTACGGCCGGCAAGGGCAGCGAGTACACCATCATCGACCGGGTGCGCGGTGTCCGCGGCCCCTGCGACCTCATCGGACAAGGATGGGATGTAGACGCCGACGGAGGTTGCGCGTCACTCCTGAGGGCACTGAACTTCCATCTTGAAGTGGCCTCCCGTCTGGAGGCCGGCGAGAAGCGGGTCGTCATGACGGAGACGTCCACCGAGGTCTCCCACAGGAACAACGTCCCGGTAGAGATCCTCAACATCAAGCCCTAAGCGAGGCCAGAGCAGTCTTCCTTCACGTTCGCTGTGGATCTCCCAATGATCAAACCGCTCTCACGAAAGTGAGCGCATAGAGAAGTTCGGAGGCCGCAAACACAGGAAAGGGGAGCGGATGTCATGGAGAGCGTTCTGGTCCTCAACGCGGGGTACGAGCCGCTGCACAGGGTGTCGCTGAAGCACGCCATTCGAATGGTCCACCGCGGGGTGGCTGAAGTCCTGAAGGACGACGGTGCGACGTTCGGTCCCTTCCTCCGGCCTGTAGTACTGCGCCTGATCAAGTACGTGAAGATGTCCTGGCGGACACGGTCCACCTGCACCAAGGAGGCCGTGAAGCGACGTGACGGCCGCTGCGCGTACTGCACCAAGGGCAAAGCCGAAACGGTTGACCACGTCATGCCGCAGTCCCGCGGCGGCCAAAACACGTGGCTGAACCTGGTCGGCTGCTGCTTCAAGTGCAACCAGCGCAAGGCTGACCGCACCCCCGAAGAGGCCGGCATGAAGCTGCTCCTGACTCCGTATGCCCCCAAGTCCCGGCCGCCGCTGGTCCCGGACTTCGACTATGCACTCATCGCCTAGGTAGGGCGGTCCCGTTTTCCGGGGCCGCCCTTCGCGGTGTCGTGGTCGTGTTGAGCGCGCCAATGTAGGGTCCTAAGCAACGAAGGGATACTCATGGGACGAATTGAAGACGGCGCCGAAGCGCTCCGGAACAAGCAGCTGGAAGCCGAGTCAGCAGAAGGCCTCCGTATTCGGGAGGCGGAGGAGGACTTCGCCGAGTTCGTCCAGATCATGCGCAGCAAGGGCATCCAGCCGGAACGGACGTACACGAGGTCTGTCGAGTCCAGGGGCATTCACTCCCGGGAGTCCAGGCCAACCACTATCATCTCCCTCGATGAGTCCTCGGTAACGGGATGGATCATCGATTACAGCTTCCGGGGCGAGTATGACGATCACGAGTGGTTTGCCACCCTGATCACGGCAGACCTGGCCCTGTGGAAGACCCGCTCTTTTAAGCGAGAGACGACGAAAGGCGGACTCGTTGAGTATCCGTCCCTCCAGCCCGGACAGCTCGTGGTTTCGAAGGCATTCCCGGGAGGCGCCGCAGCTGAGCTCGTAGTGGTCGTGGACGAACCGTTGCCGGACCATCTCCGCCACCATGAAACAAGCAGATTGTCCCAACAGGCCCGGACGTACCTCGACACCCTCAACTAGGAACCGCCAGTGGTAGCCAGGAACACCAAAGGACCCCGGAGACTTCCGAGGCCCTTTGGGGTGCAGCCGCCTAGCTGAGGATTGAGACGAGCTCGTCCGAAAGCTCCGGGCAGTAGTTCTTGGAGCCGGCGCCCAGTAAGTAGCCGATGTCACGGCCCATCTCTCTGGTCAGCACTGCACCCTGCTTGGATTCGGCCATGGAAGCCTGCTTTTCCACGATCTCTGCCTTGGTGGTGCCGTTGTACACGGCCGCGCACGTGGTCTGGGTCAGGACTACCAGCATCGACTCATCGTAAGGATCCAGGGTGGTGGTGTTTGCCCTGACGTGCGTCACGAAGGCCGTGTCCGAGATCGTGCCGTGCTCGTAGTCCCACATCGTTTTGGTCAGGACGGTGCTCGCGTCCTTTTTGGGGCTGCCGGCCTTGTAGTCCACACCTGTCTCCGAGTCCGTGGACTTGGCGTCCGAAGTGGGTTCGGCGGTGGCGGATGGACTTGATCCGGCGGTGACGGTCACTGTAGGCGCCGGTCCTGCCTGGGGCAGCATGCTGCAGCCGGCGGTCATGGCCAGGATCGCGGCGGCGAGTGAGAGGGAGGCGAGCTTCTTCATGATGTCCTTGGGTTTTTGCGAATGCTGTCGCTAGGAAACATGCGTAGAAAGAGGCTGCGGGGCAATCTCGCTCAGGTGGCCTGGGCGAAGGCGCCAGTCAGGTCCGGGCAGTAATTCCGGGTGCCGACACTCAGGACCTTCTCAAGGTCGCTACTTACGGCCGCAGTGAGGCCGTCCTCGGAGCCAGTGGCTGAGATGATGGCCTGCTTCAGCAGGGCGACTTTGCTGGTCTGTCCGTTCCCGAGCGCAGCGCACGTGAGCTGGGACATCACGGTCAGCTTGTCATCGGCCAGATCCTTGATGGCGGTTGTCCCTTTGCGTGCTTCCAGATAGAACGCCTTGTCCTTCATAGCCGGCGCCTGGTAGTCCCACATGGTTTTGTTGGGCGTCGGACCTTCGGTGGATCCACTGCCCGAGTACTGTGAGGTCGGCGGCGGCGTGGTTGGCGCTTCTGCCGGTTCCGCCGGGGCAGAGCAGCCGGCGGTGAGGGCGAGGACGACCGCGGCCGTCAGGAGGGTTCCGAGCTTTTTCATCATGTCCCTGGGTATCCGGTTGGGGTCCGCTTACATCCCGAAACATGCGTAGGTTTGCGAGGACAAGCCGGTGGATGGCGTTGCGGTCATGCGGCGACGGGGGCGACGAGCTGATCTCGGAGGTCACGGAACATGCGGGTCCCGACTTCGGTGGTGACGCCGAACTCCCGGTTCCGGCGGGCAAGTACCGCCAACCGGTCGGCAGCTTCGTTCCCTTCGTTGCCCTGATGGCCCTTCACCCAGCGGAACTGGACCGGCATGGTGCCGATCTCATCCAGGATGCGCTTGGCCAGCTTGATCTGATCGGTAGTGCACGCTGACGGGTATCGTCCGGCGCCGAGGGTGTTCAGCAGCCGGAGGGCCGCCCGGGAGTCGGACTGGACGGTGACGGTTCCCTGTCCTTGCACGGGAACCGGGTGACGGCTAATGAGGGACTGGAGGCTCCATCGGATGGCGAGGAGTTCACCGGTGAGGATGTCCCCGCACCGGCTCACATCGGCGGTCCGCTGCCCGACGGAGAGCACGGCGCCGTCTTCGTCAGCCACGATCCAGCCGAGACCGGCGACCTGGCCGGTGGTGGCGATGGAAGCGTCTGTGCTGATCACCATGCTCCGGGCATCGGGGTTGTGCCGGACTTCGATGCTGACAGGCATGGCCTCCATGGCCTTGACGACGGCGGTGCGGTAAGCGCATATGGCGGTCGTTTCGGACAGCAGGACGTTCGGGACACTGTCGATCATCCCGGCGATGGCTTTGCGGACCAGGATGTTGGAGACGTCCAGAACGACGTACTGGCGTTCGGCGGCGACTTCCAGGACCGCGGCGAACGCGGCCAGGACCGATTCGGTTCGGGTGGCGGAGAAGGATGTCTGCGGCTCGACTTCCCCGGTGCGGATGCCGATGCTGCCGTCGTCTTCGAGAACACCAATGCCCCACTGGCCCGCCTCGTCCAGGACTCGGACATGGAGAATGACGTCGGTGGGTGCGCCTGCGCTGGCGGGTGCGGTGATGGTCTCGGGTGCGGGGGACATGGGATTCTTTCGGCTCGACACGGCGGCACGTTGCCGCTCACCCCTGATGTGTGCGGCAAATTCACCGCTAGTGCCCACAACCGTCAAGACCGTCTACGCATGTTCATCAATATGGACTTGACCCACGACCTCCTGACGATGGAGAAATTCTTTAGCCGGAACTTCTACAACGGTGATTCGCTTGACGCCGTACGCCAGCAGAAGACCGACGGCTACTTCCTGCTGACGGCACCGCACGCGACAAACAGGTGGCAGGACGGGCGTCGAAAATTCGCAGACCAGTACACCGGATCGGTCGTGCAACTGCTCGGGACCACCGCCGGCCAAAGCTGGCTGGCCACCGACGGAGTCGCCTCCGACTGGACCTACTGGGACGAACGCAGCGACCCGTTCAAGCTCGCCCTGGACGGGATCCTCGACGAAGGCAAGTACCTGGTCAACATTGTCGGGGCCAGCGCCCGGCACGGGGTGGACATCCACGTGGGGATCGGAAATGACCCCCGCAGCGAAGAACTCGAAATGGCCGAAATGATCGAGGACACCTTCGGTGACTTCCATGTCGTGACCAATGGGCAGTTCAACGCCGCCAGCCCCAAATCTGTCCGCACCTATGCCCGCTCCACGGGCAGCGGAGGCATCCAGCTTGAACTTGCACCGAGCATGCGCGACCCATTGGAACACCCGGACACGGCAGCGGAGTTCGTGCTCCGGTTCGCCGAACTGCTGGCCACCCGGTCCGCCCGTTGCACGGCCCTGGAGGCAGCCCTCATCGCCTGACCGTCCAGGTGGTCGCATTGTCGCAGGTCAGGGCAACGTCACTCGCACGGGTTGGTGGCCATTTCTGGCAGGATGAGCAGAGCACGTTCCGGCCGGTCTTCGGCCGGCAGCACTTCTTGGGGGAATCATGAAACTGCGCTACCGCTCTGTCCTGGCCAGAACCGCTCTCGCCGCCGCCCTGATCGCCGGCTCGCTGGGGGCCGTGGCAGCCCCGGCGACAGCCGACGCGACGATCGTCTCAGACCTGGTGGACAACCCTTCGTTTGTCTCAAAAGAGAGCAAATGTGAAGCGGACGTCGCCATTATCGGTGCCCGCGGATCAGCCCAGCCTTTGATGGAAAGCAATGAAGGAAAACCCACCCAGGAAGGGTCGAGGCCCCAAGACCAGATTGCAGGCTTCGGAAACGAAGTCGCCACTGCCGCCTACGAAATTGTCCACAAACTCTCACCGACAACGAACGTCCGGCTCATCCCCGTGGACTACCCGGCCGTGGAGGCAGTGAACGGTGTCATCGAAGCTTTCGGTGGCAGGACTTTCCTCATCTCACCGTGGGGCATTGGAAATAACGAAACCTACATGGCGTCCGTCGAGGCCGGGGCGACTATCATCGTCGACACCGTCAGAAAGCTGGGCAAGGCATGCCCGGGAACGAAGATCGTCCTGATGGGTTTCAGCCAGGGTGCCCATTCGACGCACTTGGCGCTGGACAAGTTGAAGACCGAGGGGCTGCTCAAAGACATTGCGGCCGTCCAGCTGATTGCCGATCCCATGCGCAATCCCAACGACAAAACTCCCTACAACTACAGCGGAAAAGGGACCAAAGGTTCATGGACCCTGTCAAAGCTCGCACGCCCGATTCCTGACAGCACCTGGGACACCGGGGTCCTGAGCACCATCCAGAAAGACACCGACCTGACCAATGGGTTCGGGGCCCTGAGATACGGTGTTCCACTCAACCCCCGGATCTATGTTCCCGTCCCGACAGAACTCGAAGGCAAAGTCGTCAACGTCTGCCACATGCTCGACCAGGTCTGCAATCTCTCTTTCGTCATGGACGACCACGCCCACGGATCCGTCTACACCGACACCTACGACTATCGACACCCCCAAGTCACGAAGCGCATCCACAACTCGGACATCTACACCGTCCCGGGCGAATGGGTGTTCGGCAAGCTCGGATTCCCCCAGTACGTCGGCGGCGGAAGCAGTGGAATCGGCCTCGGCCAGCAATGCGCCGACCTGACTGTCATCGGCGCGAGGGGAGAGGATTGGCTGGAGACGCCTGAAGCAGACAGCGCCGGGCCGGAGATCCCCGGGTTCGGTCCGGCGGTGTCCGCCGCGGCCAGGAAGCTCAAAGACGAGGTTCCTTCCGGAACGAGTGTGAAATTCGCATCCGTCCTGCCCGCACTTCCTCCTCGCGATCCTGGGGCTCCAATGCACGGCATCATGGGGCCGCCGAACATGTTCGACCTGCAGGTTATAGACGGCACTAAAAAAGCTTCCGAATTGGCGGCCAAGACCGTCGCTGAATGCCCGAACACAAAGCTTGTGATGCTCGGCTACAGCCAGGGAGCCCAGGTGCTTCATGAAACAGTCGCGTCCGCGCCCCAGCCGGTCATTGACAGGATCGCCGCCGTCTGGCTCATGGGCGATACCGCCCGGGAGCCGAAGTTTTTTGGGAGCATCGCAGGCGCTGGCGAAACGTTGCCAGCGGACGACAGCGGCGGCCAGTATGTTGCCGATGCGGAAGGTCGGGGAACTGTCGCTTTGCCGCTTACGCTAAAGGACAGGGTGCGCAACGTCTGCATGCTTGCAGACAAAGGCTGCCGCGCTCCTTCGGGCTCATACAACGGCGCCACCAACCGCCAAACGCAGCGAAGCATCTACCTCACTCAGGACACTCTGGCTGCCGGTGCAGAATGGGCTGCCAAGCGCGTCGGGACCCTACCGCTGCCGGCGGGAGCACAGGAAGCCAAGATCCGCCGAGACGTTGGACCGGCTGCCACCATGGCGCATGAACGGTGGAAGACCTATGGCACCGGCTACCTGATCCGCCGCCTCGGCTAGACAGCTGGTGAACCCTCCTGTCCGCTCCGCACACATAGGGGACAACCTCGAAAGGACAGATCCCTATGCCCTGGCTCGTCAACATTGTTCACCGCGAAGACCCCGTCCACCGTCCGGCACCGGCCGCCGTCCAATCACGCAAGGACAGCCTGCTGGGTCTGTGGCGGGAGCACATCGGTCCGGTCGCCGAAGGCGGCGAGGGCGATTACGAGGACTTCTGGGAGCAGGCAGTCCGGCTTCATGCCGCCATCGAAGCGTTCGGCCCCGGCAACATCTGGCTGACCGTATCCCAGCACGAATACGGCGAAGCCCGGAACCTCGGCACAGGGGAGCGCCGACCCCTCGGCGAACTCGCCCACCTGCCCCGCTACGGCGCCCAGGCAAGCCAGCGCCACCAGAGCGTCGACCAACCCCAGGCGTTGCTGGCAGATAACTACTACGAATACGAGGCATTCCGGGCCAGGGCCGGGCGACGGCTCGCCGTATGCGGGTTCGCGCCCACCGAGGAAGGAGCCACCGACCTGGGCGACGTCCTGGCAGGCTTCGCCGCCGACGGGATCCGCAAGGCGTTCCTGAAGGCGAACCTGAACAAGTACGCAGCATTCCCTGTGGACCTGCCCGAAGGGTTTACCCGCGACGATGCCGGCGCCACCATGTACGATGCTTTGGATTTCGGGGCGATGTATCTCGAAGGCGCATCCCGAAACCTCCTCGCCCAGGAATTCGTGACCATGGAGTACGAATATCGGGTTTTCGTTGTCGGCCATTGCGCCGTCACCGCGGCTGGCTGCATCGAAGAATTTACACCCCTGGATAACAACGGCTACCGCTTCGACAACAAGCTGCGCCGGAACCGTGCCGAAGCGAGCGAGGTGGGGGTCGAACCCGCGATCGCCGGCATCCTGACTGGTTTCGCCAGGAATACCATCGACGCCTTGGCTCTCGAAGTCCCTGAGCTGACGGACTACGTCATCGACGTCGCGCTTGGCGCCGATGGGGAACCCCTGGTGATCGAGCTGAACCCGCTTCTGAACTCCGGCCTCTATGCCAGCCAGCCTTTCCGGGTGACCTCCGCGATGGCGGCGCAGGAAAATGCCGTGCTTCGCTAAGCAGCGGGGATACGTGAAAGGCCGCCGGTGCGCGTTGCGTTTCGGCGGCCTTTCTGAATCGAAATGAAGGCTAGTTGGCGGCCATGTACTGGTCCATGACGGCCCCGTTGATGCGGCCCCGGCTGTTCACTTCGAGGCCCTGGGCCTGAGCCCATGCCCGGATGTCTTTTGAGGATGGTCCTGCCGCACGGACCTCAGAGAGGCTGCGCTTGCGGCCGCCGGCGCGGCGGGCCTTCTCGCTGTAACGGGCCAACGTTGACCGGAGATCCTCGGCGTTGGCGTCGTTGAGGTCGATCTCGAAATCGACACCGTCCAATGCGAAGGTCAGGCTCTGGGTCGCCTCGGATCCGTCCAGGTCATCGATGAGTTCCACTACAGTTATTTGTGCCATGTCACGAGGTTATCACCGGCTGTCATAACACTTTCTGAGCCCTGCACGTGTCCCTCGCCACCCTCACGGGCAGCCTTGCCGGCACTGCCGCACACATGGACCACAGACTTCCACCTTCGTAAGGAAACAACCCTGTGACAGAACCCCTGACCTCCGGTCCAGCCGTGGCTGTATCTAGCTTCCGGATGGCTTTCGGCAACCGCACCGTCATCGAGGACTTGTCCTTCGACGTGGCCCGCGGCGAAACGTTCGGCTTCCTCGGCAGCAACGGCTCCGGCAAAACGACGACTATCAGGGCGCTGCTGGGCATCTACCAGGCCACAGCCGGAACCCTCTACATCAACGGCAGGTCCTTCCGGTCCGAAGAAGGCCACACCCTCGGCTACCTTCCCGAAGAGCGCGGACTCTACAAGAAGGACTCCGTCATCGACGTGATGGCCTACTTCGGTGAGCTCAAAGGCCTGACCGGCAAAGCAGCCCGCAGCTGGTCGCTGGAATTCCTGGAGCGTGTAGGCCTGGCCGACAAAGCCAGGACCCGCGTTGACAAGCTCTCCGGCGGCCAGCAGCAGAAAGTCCAGCTCGGCGTCACCATCATGAGCAAGCCAGATCTGCTCATCCTGGACGAGCCCACGAAAGGTTTTGACCCGGTCAACCGACGGCTTCTGATGGACATCATCGGCGAACAGAAGACCCGCGGCGCCACGGTCATCATGGTCACCCACCAGATGGAAGAGGTCGAGCAGCTCTGCGACCGGATCCTCCTGCTCAAAAACGGGAAGGCCGAAGCGTACGGAACCATCGCGCAGGTCCAGGACCAGTACGGGACCCGCACCGCTACCGTCGTCTACACCGGCACCCTTCCGGCGGACGCCGCCTTCACTCCGCTCACGGTCCGGCCAACCGGCGTCCCGGGCGAATCGACCGCCCACATCGCGCTGGCTGACTCCACCGACAGCACCGAGCTGCTGCAGCACCTGGTCGGCCGCGGCCTGCGGATCAGTTCGTTCACCACGTCCCGGACCTCGCTGGAAGACATCTTCCTCCGCGTCTACGGCGCCGATCAAGCACCGGAAAGGGCCCTCTGATGGCTCGCCACAACCTCAGCACTGTTGTCCGCTTCGAGTTCCTGCGAACTCTCAAGAAGAAGAGCTTCTGGGCCACAACCCTGATCGTCCCGATTGTGATGGGTATCGTGCTCGGCCTGGTCGGGTTCAGCGGTGAGAGCACCAGCAAATCCGTGTCCGCGCAGCAGAACGCTGCCTTGTCTTTCCAGTATCTGGATGAATCCGGCCTCATCTCCGAACAGCTCGGAAAAGACTCCGGCGGCACCCTCGCAACAGAACGCCAGGGCGGGATCGACGCCGTCCGCGCCGGCAGCTCCGAAGCGTTCATTTACATCCCCGCAGACCCGGCACGGAGCGCCATCGAGGTGTACGGGGAGGACCGTGGCATGTTCGAAAGCGGCATCTACAGTGCCGTGGCTACCAAGATGCTGGGCACCGCGGTCAAGGAACGTATCGGCTCCCAGGAGCTGACCGCCATGGCCGCCGGCCGCTTCTCGTTCTCGGAAACCATGTTCAAGGACGGTGAAGTATCCGGGGGCTTCTTCGCGATGATCCCGCCGATGCTGTTCCTTGGCCTCTTTTACCTGGTGATCCTGTTCCTGGGCAATCAGATCCTCAACAGCACGGTGGAGGAGAAAGAAAACCGGGTCACGGAGATGCTCCTGACGACCATGAACGCCTCAACCCTCATCGTCGGGAAGATCCTCGCGATCCTGGCCACCGGAGTAGTGCAGATGCTCACCGTGGCTGCGCCAGCCGTCCTCGCCTTCATGCTCCTTCGCGGCACAGCCGGAATCCCGGACATCTCCCTGACCGCGCTGGTCCCGGAACCGTCAGCCATGATCATCGGTGCGCTCCTGCTGGCAGGCGGCTTCATCCTGTTCGCCGCGGCCCTGGTCGCCATCGGCTCGGTCATGCCCACAGCCAAGGACGCCAACGGACTCTTCGGCGCCATCGTCATCACCATGTTCGTGCCGCTCTACGCCGTCCCGCTCATTATGAGCGCCCCCGACAGCCTGGTGGTCCAGGTCTTCACCTACTTCCCGTTCTCAGCCCCGGTCACCGCCATGCTCCGCAACGGCCTCGGCTCGCTCGGCGGTATGGAAGCAGCCATTGTCATCAGCGAACTGTTCGTCCTGGGAGCGGTTGTCATTGCGGTCGCCGTGAAGCTTTTCCGGCACGGCAGTATCCAATACAGTTCCAAGGTCCCCGTACTTGCCGCCCTCATCCGGAGAGGCTGATCCGCTCAGGCAGCTGCCCGTGCCCACAGACCAAACCAGCGCACTCTAGAATCACATCAACCACTGCCCTCCGGCAGTGCAACATATTGGGGGAACACCATGGCAAGCAAGCACACCCGATCCCAGCACTTCCTCTGGGAACAGCAGCGGCTCCGCGAACAGTCCGACGGAAGGAACCGCTCGGCCTCCAACCGGGACCGGGAAAACTTCTACAACCAGCGGGACGCCGCAGCCCGCCGCCGGAAACCGGCCAAGAGCAACCAGGAGATCGAAGCCCAGGCCGACTTTGTCATGTCGCTGGGGCCGGTCGTCTGGTTCCTGGCCAAGTGGATCTTCGCCTACTTTCTCGGATCCGTGATCGTCGGCATTTTCGGTGGAATCAACACCGTCCCCGGAATGGTCGTCGCGGTCATCTTCCTCGGCCTTGTCGTCCTGAAGCAGGTCCGCCGGCGCCGCAAGCGCCGCGGCTACTAGGCCGCGGCTACTAGCACCATGCCACTGCCGGACGGGGGAATGTTCCATCGCCCGGCAGTGGAAGGGCAAAGTCTGTGCCAGATTTGAGCGCTTTTCAGGAGTTGCCGTACACATGTAGGGCATGACCGATAACACCGCGCGCCAGCCAAAGGGCGTCCCCGTCGGCGGCCAATTCGCCGCCACTGCCCACGCCGAACCAGCCCTCAGCCTCACCCCGCGACGCCCCGAACTGAACGGCTGGCCGGAGTCCCTGCCCGAGCCCGAAGTGGACTACAGCGTGGGCGAAAACAACGTCATCACCACCACGGTAAGCATCGAAGGCGAGCCGGTCTTCGAGGTCTGGAACCCGGCCGATGACGTTCATGACATTGAGAACGAGAGCTTCGAGAACGAATGGCTGAAGGATGAAGACATCCATGAGGCCGCGCAGAAGTGGGCCCATGCAACACATGACACGATCGCCTGGCCGCTCCGTCAGGAAATGACCGACGCGGCTGATCGGGCTCGTGCCCGGGTGCTGGCAGCAGCCACCGGCCAAGCCCCGCAGTTGTCCGACGAAGATCTCGGGAAGCTGGTCGGCCTGAACCAGGCGGCAGCCTACCGTGCCCGCCGCGACACCGAACTGGCATCCGTTGCCGTGATTGCCCGCAGCATCCTCAAGGACCGCCCGGACGCCCACCACATCGGCCTGCAGGTCGACTCAGCCGACAACGGTGAGTTCGTTTCCGGCGCCATCATCTACGACGCTGACGGCAACTACATCTCCTCGCTGAGCAGCTACGACTCGTTCCTGGAAGACGACGAAAAGTACGCAGGCGAAGACAACGCCAGCCTGTTCTCCGGACTGGAAGCCGAACCGGACAGGGCTCACTGGGCCGACCTGAACATCCCGATCCAGGAAGACGACGACCGGTTCACTATCGACCTGCAGAAGGCCGCCGCATGGACCGGAGCCGACGAATGAACGAGACCCGCCAGCCCCGCGGCATCCCCGCCGGCGGCCAGTTCGCACCATCGACCCACAGGGAGGCTGCCGTGGGGCTCCGCGGCGACCTCCACGTGGACAAGGAAGCTGCTACCTACTTCACCGATCATGTCGAGTCCATCCAGCAGGAAGGGCTCAAAGGAGCCGTCTCAGCGCACGACGGGAAGATGACCTTCACCTCCAACGACGGCCGCGCGTTCCACATCCACCAGGACGGCCATCTTGACGAGGCAGGGAACCCCGGCTGGGCCATCGACAACCACGACACCGCAGATGCCGACGATCCCGTGTACGGTCTCCGCTACGAGTCCCGCACCGAGAACCTCGGCGAAGACCTCGCGGGCGCCCTTGCCGATGCTGATGCCATTGAGGCATTCACCTTGAACGCAGGCAGTGAGCGGTACGACTTCCGCAGCTACGACATCATCGACGGCGAACACGCCACATCCGCCGCGTGCTTCGCGGACATCGAAGAATCCGGAGAGGACCTGAACATCGACTTCGACCACGACACCGGGAGTCTGCGGGTAGACCGCAACGGCGAAACACTCACCGGCGACGAGTCCGACGACGCCCTCCGCGACCTGGTGAAAAGCGTGGACATCGACGCCCCCGACGGCTCACCGACAGGGCAGATGGCCTGGCACATGGAACGGTCTTTCCGGATCGCCGCCGCCAAACACGACAGTCCCGCCTGGATGCACCCCTACCGCACTGCAGGCCTGACCTGGGAGGACCGAAATGACGGCCGATAACCGACAGCCCAAGGGAGTCCCGGCCGGCGGACAGTTCGCCGCCTCCACGCACGGGGAGCCGGGAGTGAGCCTCTCAGAGGCCAGCCGGCCCGAGCTGGACGGCTGGCCGGAGGCACTCTATCCACCCAACGTCCGCTTCCACGTCAGCGACGAAGGCCGGATGATCACCGAAACCACCGACATCTCCGGTGACTTCATCCAAGTCTGGGAGAAGAGCGACGGCAGCGGCGCTTACGACGGGCACGCTCTTGGCGAATGGGACGGTGCTGATGACGACGACATCGAGCAGGCACAGAGCTGGCTGACTGGACGGCACAAAGTCATCGCCGCCGCGGTCCGGGCAGAAGAGACCGCAGCCGTCGAACGCGCCCGGGCCCGCATCCTCGCCATCGCGACAGGTGAGGCGAAACCTGCCACCGACGAGGAACTCTCCACAACCATCGACAGCTACGGAGACGCGGCCCGCCAGGCGCTCCGGCACGTTGAACTGGCCAGCGCCGGTCTGGCCGCCCGAAAGATCCTCGCCGCACACCCGGACGCCGTCTACGCCGAGATCCAGACCGACTCCTGGGACAACGGCGAGTTCGTTGCCGGAGCGATCGTCAAAGACGCCGGCTACGACACCCTGCAGACGTACTTCGCGGACGACGACGAAGCCACGGACGCCACCCGTGAGGTCGTTGGCCTGCTAAAAAACCTGGACGCGCAGCCACAGAACGCCCACTGGAGTGGCGCCTTCTCGACCGGCAGCTACGGCGAGGACCTCTACATGATTGACCTGCAGAAGGCCGCGGCCTGGAGCCCGGCTGACGAAGCCTTCCGGGCGGACCTCCAGACACCGGAAGCGCAAGCTGAAAAGCGCCCCTGCACTAACGGCCCCTGGTGCACGGCGCCTCGCGGAACCCACGTTGAAGACTGCGAGATGGGGAGCACCTGGTGAGCGCCGGACGCCAACCCAAGGGAGTCCCCGTGGGCGGCCAGTTCGCTGCGACCACCCACGCCGAGCCCGCTCTGACCCTGAACGCGGGGAAGGATGAGGAACACCAACTGGAACGCGCGTCCATCCATGCCATCTACACCGCCGGCCGCGGCATCGGTCGAAACCGGCACGGCAACATCGACCGGATCACCGAAGCGTACGACGCCGCCGGAGCCTACGTGGACTCCCTGGGAGCTGCCCGGAACCCACCGGAAACCGAAGCGCGGGACGCCTTCCAGGAACTGCGGGCCCAGTTCGAGACCGAGCAGGATCACCTCGACGACAAGACACTCAGGGACCGCAAGTTCGAGGTCGCCCAACAGGCCAACTGGGTCAGCGAATACCGGTCCGATTCGTACAACAACAGACTCTTTGGAGAGAACCCATGAGCGCAGAAAACACCACCCGCCAGCCGAAGGGTGTGCCCGTCGGCGGACAATTCGCGGCCACCGCCCACGCAGAGCCGGACCTGACCCTCACGCCGGCACAGACACCTCCCCAGCCGATCGGAGAGGTCCTGAAGGAGCGTTATGCGGCCGCCAAGGAACAGCACGACGCCTATGCCCAGAACGAATGGGTATCTGCTGTCCGGGAAGAGTACCCGGACGCCGCTTATGCCTACGTCGACGTGGCATCAGACGCCGGAGGCTCCTACACATTAGGGATGGGGCTGTACAAAGCTGACGGAACCGAAATCGACTTGGACGAGGAAAACGGCGTCCTCTTCGAAAACGGCTATGACGCCCACTGGGACATGGGCCCGCACCAGGACCTTCCGGACAAAACCCTTTTCACACCCCGGTCCGGGGTCTTCACCCTCGACTCCATCGCGGACCGGTGGGCCGGAATGCAGTCCTCCCCTGAACCCTCCAGCGACCCGTTCGCCCACCTGACCGGCATGGACCGGGCCCGCGCCCAGAACGCCTACGCGCAGCAGATCAACACCGAGGCCGTTGACGCCTACGTCGAAGACCTCTCCGCCAGGCTGCTCGCCATCAACCCGGATTTCGCCAAGGTGTATGTGAATCGCAAAGCCGATGTCGAATCCGGCCTCACCTTCACACTGAACCGCGTCGAAGATGTCCACGGCAATTACGGCGACGTCAACCTTTTCGCAATGGAGGACTACGGCTTCCAGGACATCCACCTCGACCGGCACGTCGAGCACCGCGAAGACACTGACGAGCTCTACATCGACATCCGCGCTAACTAGATCCGACCCAAGCCACTAAGAAAGAGTCCCTATGGAACGCACCATCCCGGCTGAAGCCTGGGAGCATGTCGGAAATTCGGTGTTCCGCGATGGACACCTCTACCCGGATCTGTCGCGCATCGTGAACGGCCTGACCGTCTACCAGGACAGCGATGACGAACAGATCATCCACTGGCTCTCCCATTTCACCGTGGACAACTACGCGGAATGGGCGGGAGCCGCCATCGTCTGCCCGCGGGCACCATCCCTGGAAGAGACCCTCTTTCGCTTCGACGACGTCGGAAGATTCATCGCCCACGGCTACCGGAACCCTTTCCGAGCCGCCGGGGAACCTGACTGGTACTTCTTCTGGACCAGGAACCACCCAATGGGCGTCCTCAAGAAATGGGCGCGCTCCGCAGGGATCATCCCCGCAAAAGACCTGCCCAGAGGCGCAGGAGGCTACGGCATCGACACCGGACTCCGGGCAGCCACTCCCAGCCACTAAGCCAACCTCGCTTCGTCCTCAAACAAGCCCACGAAAGGCACCATGACCACTTCACCCAATCGCCAGCCAGAAGGCATCCCTGCCGGCGGCCAGTTTGCCCCCGGCGTTCACGCCGAACCGAACGTATCTCTTGCATCGCCTGCCGCCCCGCCCAAGATCATGGCTCGTGTCACGCTGCAGGCCTGGGCACGCGACTACGCCATCGACATCGAGACGGTTGAGTTCGACGCCGGACGGATCCTGGCCGAGATGACACCTGAACAGCGCGGGAACCTCCGGGACGGGTCTGACGAAACGGACATGCTCTATGAAGCAGGGGTGCGCTCCGGCCTGGTGAAAGACCATGACGGACCGTTCCATGTCCGGGTTCGCGACGCCATGAACGAGGCAGAGGGGACCGACTCGGACGTATACGCGCGCATCCTTGGAGCGCCGGCGAACCGGACCGCGGAGGCGATCCTCCATGAACCGCTCTCCGCATACGAAATCGGGGCCCGCGCCGATGAGAACGGGTACGTCTCCGGGCTGGCCACCATGAGCATGTCAGACCTGATCAACAATGACCTCGAAACCCACTGCGACCAGATCGGCGAAAAACTCGTCGGGTCGCCTCTGCTGATGGAAGCCACCGCCACTCCAGTAGACGTGGATGAGGACGGCGCCTTGATCCTCCGGGTGGAAGGCAACGCATCAGCCATCATCGAAGGCTTCGACGACGATCAGCGCGCCGAGTACGCAGCCGGCAGCGCAGCGGCAGCACCCAGGCAGTAGCCTTTGCCCCCGAGGCCCGTCTCCAATCATCCGGAGGCGGGCCATTTCGGTGCCAGCCGCACACAGTCAGGTGACAGACGCCAACCGAAAGAAGACGATGAGCGAGAACCGCCAGCCGAAAGGCATCCCCGCCGGAGGACAGTTCGCCCCCGACACCCATCCCGAACCCGACGTCACCCTGGACTCCCCGGCGACCGGGCTGGTAGTGAACGGCTCAGGCGATCAGATCACCTGGGACACCCCCGAAGACCAGGCCCGCTTCCTCGAAGCCGCCGCATTCATGGATGAGGCCGGCATTGAAGGAACCGTGACGCCGCTCTACACGAAGTACCGGACTGACGACGGCCTGGACGCCCTTATTTTGCAGGTCGACGGGCGCAACTTCACCGTCCACCACACTGGGACCATGAACCCGACGGTCGCCTACGGCGACGACGAGGATGACGCCTGGACGTTCCGCATGGAAGCCGGCGACGGCGCGAACAAGAACGAACATGAGGTCCTCGCCGACCTGGTCACTAGCGCCCGCCATGACGCCGCCTGCCAGGAAGCGTGGCGCCGCGACCCTGAAGGAGAAACCTTCCAGTACGGGGACGAGGTGAACATCCGTGACTTCGGGGTCCGCTACGCCCCCGACGGAACCCGGATCATCACCGTGGATGTCGACAAGGACGGCCGGCAATGGGAGCTGGTCCAGCGCGGTAATGAAGACGTCAAGGTCTTCATCTCCGGCTCCGAACTGCGTCTCCCGCACATCCAGCTGGACGCCCTGGCGTACGACTTCGACAAGGACCATTTTGAGGGCATGGGCGACATCCGCTGGAAGGTCATGATGAAGGACGCCGCGGACCGCGCAGCGAAGGAGCCCGGATACAGCCCGCGGGGCATCAACCGCCCCTAGCGCCTTATTTGCGGAGTTTACCTGTTGCCCACATCTCACCAGGAGTAGCCTCTGCTCATGGACGACCCTTTCAGTTTCGATTCAGCCCTTGCCGCGAAGAAGCTTAAGGAAGCCGAGCAGATGGAGCGTGGCCGCCGGCTATACGAGTGGGGGCGAGACACCCATACGAACACATACATAAGGGTCCGGCGGGTTTCGCGCGAAGTAGAGGATACCGTCCATCAGTTTGTCGTCAAAGGAGGCCGCATCCGGTCAGACAGAACCATCTGGATACCGGACGACCACCCCTACGATAGTGACATCGTGATAGATGAGTCGTGTGTGGTCTCGCCGCCGCTGCCCAAGTCTGGATCCGCCGACAGCAACGCTGTGGCGCGCAGGCAGTGGGAGAAGGAACGGAGCAAGGTCAGGGCTGAGGTAACAGCGCTTTGGGACACTAAATACCCGAATGCCGCAGCGATGGACTTTGGCTATTGGGAACAAGAGGGTCCGCACGAGACTATATGGGTTTATGTAGATGGGCAGGGCTCCGCCTGGTACTTCGGGAGCTGTCCGCCGAATCTTGACAGGGTCCGCACGAGGCTGGTGGACGCGCTGTTTCGGCAGTCTCCCTGACCGCAGATGAAGAGGGCAGCTTCTGGTGCCGCACACATGCTTGCTGAGCAACGCCCACCCCGCCAAGGGCGGAACCGACCTAAGCAAGGACCACTTTCATGACCCAGACCCTGACACACCGGGACAAGCCGCTCTCCGGCCCACAGACACCTGCCGCCCAGAAGCAGAAGAAGGGATTCTTCGGGACCATCTTCTTGTTCGTCCGGCAGGTCATCGCGGAACTGCGCAAAGTCGTCACCCCAACCCGCA
This sequence comes from Arthrobacter sp. UYCo732, assembly GCF_040547265.1. Classification (NCBI taxonomy): domain Bacteria; kingdom Bacillati; phylum Actinomycetota; class Actinomycetes; order Micrococcales; family Micrococcaceae; genus Arthrobacter; species Arthrobacter sp. UYCo732. The sequence continues at coordinate 347,670 of NZ_JBEPPJ010000002.1, forward strand.
ATGATCTGTTCCGCTATACCTTGACGGTCGTGGTCTTCGTGGCCGTCATGATCCTGTTCGTGACCGCGGTGGACCTCGGCTTCGGCTCCCTGTCCTCGCTGATCTTCACCGGTCCTATCGGCGACAACTAAGCCTGCAGTCCCGAAGGCGCCCTGGCCACAATGCGGGGCGCCTTTTTGCTGCCCAGCCGCACACATCATGGGCATGAGCACATCCACACCCCGTCAGCCTAAAGGCATCCCCGTCGGCGGCCAGTTCGCCGCCACCACCCACACCGAGCCGTCCGTTAGCCTGGGCGCGCCCACAGTGGCACCGGAGTATGTCGGAACCCGGTTAAAAGAGCTGGGCCTTTCGGCCCACCTCAACCTTGACCAGCTGGACGAGATAGCGTCCCGCCTGAACGACTCGAAAGACTTCACCGACCGGAACATCCAGACGGTGGCCGATGAGCTGCACCTCCGGGCACACGGCTATTCCGCCAGCAAGGCCAGGGACGCCGAGGAAGGACTCCGGATCCTCCGCGCCGCGGGAAACAACGACCAAGCGGACGCCCTGGAAGCGGTCACCGACGCCAGGCTCGCCAACGCCCGTGGCGCTGCCAAAGAGTTCGGGGCCCACCGTGCTGAACCCCTCCCGGACGGAAAGACGATCCCGGTGCCGCACGACGATCCGCGCCTGCAGGCCGGCGAGGTGTTCGACCGCGTCCTCGCCGAGGATCAGGTCTTCAACCACTCATCCGTCAGTGGCTACCCGCAGGACACGCAGTCGATCCGTTTCCAGGCCAACCGGCCCCTCACCGATGCAGAGGCCTACGCGCTGTCCGGCGTGGTGGGCTACGCCAACCGGTCAGCGATCGGTGGCGAGGCTTTGGACAACCCTGCCGTCGGCCCGTCACGTGACACCCCGTTTTCCTTCATCGCCCACATCGACACCAATAAAGGCCGTCAAGGGGACTTCCAGAAGTTCGAGGCGATGATCCCGGACATCATCGCCAACGGGTCCCAGCTTCGACCGACCAAGGGAAATACGCGCGCCATCGAGGCGTTCGGTGACCCGGACCTGAAACTCGAGGTCTACTACGCCGAATAGCCGCCGGGCAGCCGCGCACCAGCTGCCGCACACATGACTGCTGCACAACCGCCGGACGGGACTCTCACCTGCCAGGCGGCCCTTTGATCCACGAAATGGAGAACCTTGAGTAACCCCGTCTTCACCAAGAAGAGGAAATCACCCGGCTTCGGCGGTTCGGAGTTCGCTTCGGCGGGCACCATGACATACGACGACGTCATCATGAAGACACTGTTCTGCATGGCGGCGCTGCTTGCCGCCGGCGTTGTCGGCTGGGCCAACCCCAGCCTGATGATCATTGGCGTGATCGGCGGTTTCGCCCTCGCCATGGTGAACATCTTCAAGAAGAAGCCATCGCCGGCACTGATCCTGGCCTACTCGGCCTTCGAAGGTCTGGCGCTGGGCGGCGTCTCGGCAATCTACGAGGCGAGGTATGAGGGGATCGTTATTCAGGCGGTCCTGGCCACGCTATCCGTGTTTGCCGCCACCCTGGCGGTGTTCAAGTTCGGCAACGTCCGGGCCACCCCGAAAATGATGAAGATCCTGTTGGTGGCCATGTTCGGCTACCTGATTTACAGCCTCATCAACGTCGGGCTGGTCATGTTCGGTGTGGTCACCACACCGTTCGGTCTGAACGGCATGAACATTCCCGGCACGTCCATCCCTGTCGGGGTAGTCGTGGGAATCGTCGTGGTCATCATGGCGGCGTTCAACTTCATCGTCGACTTCACCATCATCGAAGACGACGTGAATTCGGGCGCCCCGGAGATCGAATCGTGGCGTAACGCCTTCGGGCTGATGCTGACCATCGTCTGGCTTTATCTGGAGCTGCTGCGGCTGATTGCCCTGCTCCGGGGTGGCGGCGACGACTAGCAATGCCACTGAACGGCCCGTCTGCATCCACGCAGGCGGGCCGTTTTTGCGTTGAACCGGCAGTTGCGGCTGAGCAGGGTTCCGCCGTGAGCCGCACACATAGAAGGCAACGAAGCCAATCCAGAAGGAGCCCGACATGACCACCTACACCCGCCCGCCGGCCAAACCCTGCATCCCCTACCCCGCAGGGAGAGCCACACCGCTGGCCGTGACCGTGAACGACCTTTCGGTCCTCGCCATCGCCCGCCGCCTCCACGACGAAAAATGCCGAGAACGCGGAATCTGCCCGCGCCGCGACGGGCACGCCCTCGACAGTTTCGAGACCGCCATCCGCAAGACTCTCGGCGCCCTCGTCGACGCCTCCGTAGCGCAGGAGATCTAAGCCATGCTGCACCTCGTCCCCGCCCTGGCATCTGAAACAGACACCACGGAGCTTCCCCGCTGCAAAGGCTGCAACGCAGAAATCCGGCCGCACCGCACCACCGAGGCTGACTTCCCTGGAACCAGCGCCAGCTGGGGAAACAACCAGTGCCGCCTGTGCGACTACGAAGCCTGCGGCAAGGACCCGGCAGACCGCTTCATCTCGGTTGAACGTGTCGGCTACCTGTCCAGCATCCGCGCCGGTATCGAATCTGACCGCCAGCGCCGCGGCATCCCCGCTGAAGGCAGCCTCGCCGGACGCATCCCCATCACCGAATTCCTCGCCCAGATCAGTTAGTAGAAAGAGCACGACCGTGAGCACCGCCCCAGAAACTCCCAAGGCAGAATGCCTCTGCGAAGAATGCGAAAGGCCCATGCGGCCGCGCGGTGTCTTGCTCAAGGAGATGCCAGGGACCCTGGCGTGGGGCCACTCCGGTAAGTGCAAGTCCTGCGTCCAGCCGCACAAGACCGTTGAAAGGCCTGCCAAGCCTGTCTTCGTCATTGAAGACCCAGTCCGGGAAGACGGCAGCCCGGACTTTCACCTCGCCCTCGCGGTCTCGTCCTTGAACTCGTTCATCGCAGCACGCAGGCGCCGTCTTGGCACGCTGGCCTCCAAACCGGTCACCTCCCTGGAGGCGGCAGATCAGCGCCGCACGGCGGCCGCCGTGCGGACAACGGCACAACCCCGAAGGAAGGCCGCATGAGCCCCGTAAAGGTCCTCGCACAGCTGATCGCCGACGTCTACTCCCGGCGTTCCGGGCTGCCCGCCGGGCAATCCCCGGCACCCATGGACGGGCACGTCGCGTCCAGTCTGATCGCGTCCGGCGTGTTCCATCAGACCGCGTTCACCACGGCCTCAGAGCTCGACGAGCTGCCGCTGGGCTCCGTCGTGCGGACTGTCCTTCGCGGGCCGCGGCGCATCGAGCGGTTCTTCCGCAGGATGCCGGCCGGGTGGTTCTTCCTGACCAATTCCGAAGGCGACGGCTGGCCCTACACCTCTTCCGAGGTCCTCGAACGGCACTCGGACGGCACCGCCACGTACGTCTGGAACGGGGACAAGCAATGAGCCACCACATGGGGCGGTCGTGGCCCGGGGAGGGCACCCCGATGGAGGACGACTGCCCGTGCCCCAAAACTGCGTGCGGCCTCGTCGAGGACACGAACCTCCACCCGGACTGTGACCAGCACCCCTTCCACCGGGCTAAAACGTTTCGCCAGACGCACCGGGCCGACCAGTGCCCCGCTCTTTCCGACGATGCTTGGGCTGACCTTCAGCTGACGACACTGGATCCGGTCATCGCCTACATGGAAGCGACCGCGGAGGACGCCTGGCAGGTCGACACCGTCCGCTCCGCCGACGGCACCACCAACTGCTTCTTCGGGCACCTGTTCAACATGGGCGGCACCGACGCCCGCGGCAACGCCCTCTGGGAGCGGTTCGAGGGGGCTTGGGCCTCCACGTACCGGATCTACCCGATCAACGACGGTGAGAACCCGGACTACCCGCACCCCACCCCGAAGCAGCGCGTGCTCGCCTTCCTCGGGGACCTCAACGCCGGGGCCGTCCTGACCACACCCCAGCAGATGGAAGAGGACTACGCCTACTACCTGGCCCAGGAACAGGAAATGGGAGGGGTCATCTAGCCCCGGGGACGGCGGCCGCTGCTTCCGCACACATCAGGCCCGTCAGCGCCGGTCCCGCATAGGACAGGTACAAACCGAACCCGGAAAGGGACCATGACTGCCTCACGCTACGCCCAGGGCACCACCGTGGACAGTCACACGTCCCGGGCCGAAATCGAACGCACCCTCACCCGCTACGGGGCAACCTCGTTCATGTACGGCTGGCAGGATTCCCGCGCCGCCCTGGCCTTCACCGCCGACGGCCGCCAGGTCCGCTTCATCCTGCCGCTGCCCGACCGCACCGAACGCCGCTTCACCCACACACCGGCCAAGAACCAGCGCCGCACCCCGGAGGCCGCGGCCAAGGAATACGAGGCCGCGGTCCGTCAGTCCTGGCGGGCCCTGAACCTGGTCGTCAAGGCCAAGCTCGAAGCGGTCGCCGCCGGCATCGTGAGCTTCGAAGCAGAATTCCTGGCTCACATCGTTTTGCCCAACGGCAAAACGATCCACGAGGAAACCGAAGCGGGCATCGAGACCGCCTACCGCACCGGAGCCGTCAAGCCGCTCCTGCAGATCGAAGGGTGAACCGTGCTGACCAACGGACGAAGCTGCGCCACAGACGGGCTCATCATGAACGGCTGCTCCTGCCACAACCCTCGCGGACGGCGCCGAAAAGCCAAGAAGAGCGCCAAAGCCAAAGAACTGAAAGCCGCGCTGCGCCACGAACGCGCCGCCAACTGAAAGATAGCCATGACCGTAGATCTTGCCGCCGGAGCGGCCACCCTCACCGTCGAACTGAGAATGCTTGATGACGGCATCGAACCGCCCTCCTACGCCCAGCCGGGGGACGCCGGCGCCGACCTTCGCACCACCATCGACTTCCACCTGGATCCGGGGGAGCGGCGCCTCGTCCCGACCGGCGTAGCCGTCGCCCTGCCTTTGGGGACCGTCGGCCTCATTCATCCCCGCTCGGGCCTGGCCACCAAGCACGGCATCACCGTCGTGAACACCCCTGGCACCATCGACGCCGGATACCGGGGCGAAATTCACGTCTGCCTGCTCAACACCGACCAGCGGCGGGGCATGATTTTCAGCCGCGGCGACCGGATCGCACAACTGGTCATCCAGAAGGTCGAAATCGCCTCGTTCGTCCGGGTCGAGACGCTTCCCGAATCGGCACGTGGGACCGGCGGGTTCGGCTCCACGGGCGGCTTTGCGGCTCGCTAGGAACCACTGACCTGCGGAGACGCGGGAAATCCGGAGGGACCCGCTTCGGCTGAGGGACTTGCCAAACTGTCCGATGGTGCTGCTAATGTGTGGAACGCAGCACGTCAGGAAAGACCGTACGGTGGCCTGACAAGCCTTGAATCAGAATATGCAGCAGCCGACTACCTAACGGAAAAGGTCTGCCTTTGCGAAGAAGCCCCGGAACCTGCAACGTCCCGGGGTTTCTTTGCGTCCAGGGGTCGGTGACCCCTCCGCCTTCTCTGTGTACGGCGGGACGGCGCTTCGATCGGTGAGGGCGTTTCGGATCCCCGCACACATTGGCAGTACCGGCAGGGAGCCGGGAACGCCGACACCGGAGGACCGAAGACCATGGCTACATTCAACCTGGACCAGCTGCTCATCATCAACGACAGCGACCCGATCACTTACTCCGAGGGCCACCCGGGCGCTGGAACCCCGCAGGCCCTGTTCGGCCAGGACCACTTCACCGGTCCCGAACTGGCCATGTTCGACAAGACCTACCGCGGCACCGACCTCTACAACACCTACAGCGTCGGCGGCTGGGAAGCCGGAAACTTCCACCGCGTCGTCTGCCAGGGCCCGCTCGTTGAAGGTCCGCACGCCTGGATGAGTGCGAACGCCACGGTCATCACCGCCCACAAGCAGGAACGCCGCGAACGCATCCTCGTCACCGAAGCGGACACCCTCATCCTGCGGGGTACCGAGTACACGATCAGCAAGGACCGCTACGGCTACATCAAACTGACCCCGGTTAAGGTCGCCACCGACGTCTAGAAACCGAAAGGAAGCCCCGGAGCGAATACCGCTCCGGGGCTTCGTCTTGCCGAGGCAACTCAGTCGCGGACCGCAGCCATGGCCTTGGATGCCGCCTGAATGCTGGTCCATCCGCGCCGGCAGGCTGCTGCGGTGCGGGAGTCAAGGGCAACGCCCTTGTTCTGCAGGATGGCGGCCAAGGTCGCGTCCACGACGTCCTCGCGCAGCTCCGTCAGCCAGGGCCCGCGGATGTTCGGCATCACCGGGACACGCGCCCGGATCGTCAGGAAGTGGCCGCCGATCAGGGCCGCCGCGAAGCACAAGGCACCGGTGATCAGCAGCTTCACGTAGTTCTCCTGGTCAGTCACGACGACGTAGGCCGGAAGGAAGATCAGGGCGGCCATCAAGCCCAGGCGCATCAGGAGGATCTGGATGGCGCTGCCGGAGGCCTTGCGGCGGGCCACCAACGCGGACAGCTGCTTGTCGCGGACCTCCTGGGCCTTCAGCCGCCACTGCCGCTGGGACCCCAGGTGAAGCTTGACCAGGGCGCGGGCGGCGGCCAGCTCCTCCGGATGCTCCTTGCGCAGGGACGTGACGAGCGGGTCCGGGGCGTCCGCCCAGGCACTGGAGAGCCTGCGGTCGATGGCGGCGGCCATGTCATCCAGGCCCAAGCGGGCGGCGCCTTGTGCTGCTTCCTCGACCCGGACTGTAACGGCTTGTCCTGGCTGTGTGGCGGATGACTCTTCGGTGCGGTGCCCGTAGCGTGGCGACCCGTCGGCGAGATGGTATTCGTTGCTCATGATTCCCCCAATGTTGTGGTCCGGCGGTGATACTGCTGCTAATGCACGCCGGACCAGGCCGGCGACGTTGCCGGTCCCGAGGTCATTGTCCCCGGCATCGGCGGTTGCGCTGATTTGTTACGGCTGCGCAGTGTTGGTGCGCAGCTCCTGCGCCACCGATCCGACGTAGCGGGTGTGATTCCAGCCGCGAAGCGCGGCCGTGGTGCTGGCCCGGTCGACCGGAATGTCCTTGTTCTGCAGGACAGAAACCAAAGTGGCGTTCACGACGTCATCCCAGAGGATGCCTGCGTCTTCCTCATCGATCCTGGTTGAGATGCCGCCAGGGTTGATCGTCCGGTTCACCTGCTTCTGGATGGGCCGCGCCGCCAGGAACATGCCGACGATAATTCCCAGCGAAGTCAGGGGAGGGGCTTGTACGACGGTGAGCCCAATGATGACGACCAGCATGGCCACGGTCAGGCCGAGGGATTTGAGGGCGGCCCCGAGCTGCCGGAAGAGGGTGCCATCGTTGTGGGCCTCCTCCGCGCGAGCCTCAGCGTAGGCGGACTTCGCGCCCCGCATCCACACCGTCGGGGAACCGAGGCGCTCGGCCACGATGGACTCGGCCTCTTTGAGCTCTCCGGGATGTTCGGCCCTCAGGTGGGTGATGATCTCGGCGTCGGCGTGGTTGACCCTGTCCAGGACGAAGCGATGCTGGAGCGCAAGTTTCAGTTCGGCGGCGTCCAACAGCGCCGCAGCGTCAGCCGTCTGCCCGACCCGGACGAGACCCGTGACGGCGGCCACCGGCGTCGGGACAAGGCCCGTGGTCCGGATGCCGTAGCGCGGCGACCCGTCGGCCAGCATGTACTCGGAGGTGTTCCTGATCATGCGGCCACCTGCTGCCCGCCAAGTCCCGCAGCGGCTTCGGCTTCTTTGGTGGTCGCCGGGCTGTAGCCGGTAAGGGCGTTGACTGTCAGGCCGATCAGGATGGCCCGGTCTGTGCCCCCGACGGTCAGATGGCGGCGCAAGGCTTCGAGTCCTCTGGTGTGGCGGCGGAGCTCAGCGGCGAAGCGGTCATCGGAGACGGTCGCGGTCCCGGCCAGGGCAGCAGTGGCCAGACGAAGCATGAATTCGTGGTCCGTGCCGCCTGCGAGCAGATGCTGCTGGATGCCGGTCAGAGCGCGGGACTGCAGGTGCAGCCGGGCGTTCTGGCGTGCGGCGGGGATCTGCGCAGGTGAGGGGACAACAGTCAGGTGGCTCACAATTCGTCCTCGTCTTCATCTTCATCAGGGTCGTAGGGGCCGGCGGACAGAATCAGCTCCGGCCAGAGCGGGTCCAGGCCGATGCCGTCCATGGACACCCGCGCGGTGGCGCCGGTCGTACGGGCAGTCTCGCGGGCCTCGGTGAGTCGAGTGGCCAGGAGTTCCTCGTTGGCCCGGATCGCGGCGAGGAACGGTTCAGCGTCCGTCGCGGTCTGGTCTTCGCTGGTGTGCTCGATAGCGAAGGTGATCTTCTCGCCGAACGCTTCAAAGTTTGCGCTCATGGCCACGTTCATCCCATCAAAGGCGAATGGGGTGATTTTGGAGACGATGTCGTAGACACCGCCGGCGGTGATTTCCGGGGCTGTGGCCGCCGCAAAGTCGGATTCAGTTGTCATGGCTTCTTTCGACCTGCTGGGGATACTTCTCCCGACTATGTGTGCGGCACCCGGCGCCAAGGTCTCCATTCGGCCGGCGCGGCTGACAATGCCTCAGCAGCCGGATATGGTCATTCGGGGTGGCTTTTCGGTGGCCCCGAACGGTGAGGAGCATGCATGCCCCGGCAGTCGAAGTGGACGCGGATCGAGATCCAGACGGCGGACCAAACCGCCGAAATGATGGGCCTGACCCGGGCGACCGTCCTGAAGAGATACACAACCGAGAGCCGTCGGCGACAGGCGGCCGAACACGGGATGCCAGTCGAGGACTGGGTCGAGGCCAACCTGGCTGCGGACCGGTTCCTCATTACGATCGAGTCGATGTACCAGCGAGGTGAGTCCGCTGCAGCCATCGCGCTCGAAACAGGCAAACCCGAGGCCGATATTCGCAAGATCATTCACGGGATCTTCGGAGACCAGGTTGGGCAGGATCTTCCTGACATCTTCGATGGCCAGAAGTACAAACGGGACGACTTGGAAGCCGCAGCTTCGGCAGCGTCCAGGGAGGGCCGGACCTTCACCGAGCAGGTGGAATTGTGGGTGGCTCAAAAAGAGATCGCGCCCGATCCGGACGGGATCAGCTTCCACGAGTGGGAGGACCGGCAGCGGGCCCGGAAAGCCGTCGCTGATTCCTTCGAGAAAATCATGGACTCCGGGCTCTCCGGAGAAGACCCGTTCGCACTGCCCGTCCCGAAATTCATCATCCGGCGCCCTGACGAGCTCAGGCATCCGCCCCGGAAGGAACGGGATCAGGCCGCTCAGGACCGGGCACTTGGTCTGTCGATGCAGCTGGGCGTTTCCATGCGCACCGCCTGGAAATACTACGACGAGGCCAACGCTGCACGAATTGAGCAGGAGGACGACCTCGCCTGGACCGTTCTTCAGCTGCACAGACAGGGCAAAGCCCCGGCTGAAATCGCCGACATGACAGGGGTGAGCAAACAGGAAATTGAGAGCTTCCTGAACGAGTTGCCGTCCGGAGAGTGAGCCGGCTCGCCCGCCACCGCGGGGGCTCCCACCCTTCGGCAGGCATGGCCGTACACATTAAGAGCATGACCACTCAATCCCGCCAGCCAAAGGGCATACCTGTCGGTGGACAGTTCGCACCCGATACCCGCGCCGAGGCCAGTCTCGCGCTGCGCCACGCCGCGGACATCATCCCTGACCTGATCGACCTCACGCCCGAGACCCAACAGGTCCTGGATGCGTTGCGGGCTGCCGGCGGCCGGCCGCTGATCGTCGGCGGCGCCGTCCGCGACGGGCTGCTCTCCCGCACCCAAGGTGGAACCGTGGATTCCATGGACGTCGACATCGAGGTCTACGGGCTCTCCAAAGAGGAGGTTCGGAGGGCGCTGCCCGGGGACGTGAACGAGTTCGGCCAGGCGTTTGGAGTGTTCAACACCTCGCTGAACGGCCAGGATTTCGACGTCACCCTGCCCCGGCAGGACAACAAGACCGGCGACGGGTACCGCGGTTTCGTGGTCGATACTGACCCGGACATGCCCTTTGAGACCGCGTTCGCGCGCCGCGACTTCACGATGAACGCCATGGGCTGGGATTCGGAAACCGGCGAGCTCGTGGACCCCCTCGGCGGCCGCGCCGATCTGGGGGCCGGCATCCTCCGGCACACGGGAAACAAGTTCAGCGAGGACCCTTTACGCGTTCTTCGTGGCGTGCAATTTGCTGGCCGGTTCAACATGGAGCTGGCACCGGAAACGGCCGAGCTGTGCCACGAAATGGCCCCTGCGTTCGACCAACTGCACAAGGACGGAATCTGGAAACAGTTCCGCAAGCTCAGCACCGAAGGCACCCACATCTCCAAGGCGCTGGAGGCCCTGCACGCGTCCGGCTGGGAGAAGCACTTTCCGGGGCTCGCGGCGACCCGTGGAGTTCCACAGGACCTGCGCTGGCACCCGGAGGGGGAGGTTATCGTCCACCTCGGCATGGCCGGTGACCAGGCGGCCGCCATTGCCCGCCGGGACGGGCTCGACGAAGAGGAAACCTCCATCCTGGTTCTCGCCGCCATAACGCACGACTTCGGAAAGGCGCACTCCACCAAGATCGAGGCTGACGGCACCATCAAGTCCGGCGGCCACCACGAGACCGGCATCGAGCCCGCGCGTGAATTCCTGGACGGCATCGGAGCGCCCGGCAAGTACCACGAGAAGATCCTTCCCCTAATCCGGGAGCACATGTGCCACACCCCCGGCGGTGGCGTGGAAATCACGCCCTCGGCTGTACGCCGCCTGCTGCGCCGCCTGGACAACGCCGGCGGGGGACCGACGCTCAAGCAGTGGTCCCGGCTGGTGGAGGCAGACAAGGCCGGGCGGGGGCCCGGTGCCCGGCACACCCGGAACTACGTGCCGGACTGGCTGGCCGTCGCCGAGAAGATCGGCAACGAGACGGCGGTCAGCAAGACCCTGCTGAAGGGGCCGCACCTGGCCGACGCCGGCATCCCGAAGGGGAAGCTGTGGGCGATCATTGTGTCCCAGTCTGAAGAGGCACAGGACGACGGGGCCTTCAGTGACGAAGCGGGCGCCCGGGAATGGCTGGCCTCAAACGAGGAAGCCATCATGACCGAGGCGAAGCGCCGGCTGCAGAAGTCAGAGGCAGCCTATGCGAAGAAGAAGGCCGCGCAGGACATCGTCACCAAGGCAAGGGTTGCTGAACAGAAAGCCGCAGCGAAGGTATTGAGGGCTTCGAAGCGGGAAGCTGCAGGGGCGGCCGCGAACGCGTCCTAGCCCGGACACAGCAGAAGGCTGGCCGAACCCCGCATGGGCCGGCCAGCCTTCGGTGACGCCTAGAGAGGCTGGATGTTCTCAGCCTGAGGACCCTTCGGGCCCTGGGTGATGTCGAACTGAACCTTCTGGTTCTCGTCCAGCGAGCGGTAACCACTGGAGGTGATTGCCGAATAGTGTGCGAACACGTCAGCGCTTCCGTCGTCGGGGGCGATGAAACCAAAGCCCTTTTCGGCGTTGAACCACTTGACCGTACCTTGTGCCATGCTGTTTTCCTTCACGGGTCGCTGGTCGGTTCCGCTCTTCGGATTACCGTCCCAGCCACTCACAACCCCGAGCCTATGTGTCTCCTCCCACAATGGGCAAGAGATTGCGTCAGCAGCGGAACCACGCCGAGTCACCAAATGCTGCTCTTCCCATGAGGCGCCGCGGCGGTTAATGTGCGTCGTGAGGCGTCAAGCAGAGTGCGCCACTCATCATTAGGGGAGCGCGATGCCGCAGGACAAGGAACCACCCGCGCCCGAGACTGATCCGGATGAAACCGAGCCGGAGGATGACCAGGACAAAGTCCGGCCGGCCGCTGAGCCCTGGGAAATTGTAAGGCCCGCCAAGATCACCAAGTTCGACCCGGGCCACTGGCCGAATCGGTGATCAGGGCTGCGCCGGGGTTCCCCACTCGAGCCGAAGATGGAGGTGGCCCGGGTGGACCCCGTGCGGGGCGACGTGGAAGAACTTCGTGATCTGCCAGGCCTGACCGGTGGCTGCGAAGCCGAGAATGAGTGATTCGAGCAGGACAGCAACGGTCTCCGCGTCGGTACCGCGCAGGTCCACGTTGCCGCCAAGCAACTGACCGCTCCAGGGCCGGTAGTGGACGGCACGGTAGATCCATTTGATGTCCGCGTCTTCGGCCAGCTCAGCCCAGGTCGGCAGGATGCCGGGGAAATCGTGGTTCTGCGCCTGGTAGGCAAGGAACGCGCGGTGCTCAGTATCGTCATCCGCGGCGAAGTCCCGGAACGATGCCGGCAGGTGTTCAAGACCGATGCTCATACCCGCGCGGTCATGGCCGGCGAACGGTTCCACGCCATCGGTGAGGGCATCGGTCTGGTAATTGCGGAGAATCTTGGGCACGGGGTTCCTTTGGCAGTGCAAGGTCAGATACCCCTCATGTGGCGGCGACCACCCTATTCCTCGCCGGGTCGCCCTAACGATGCGACCCCGTCATCTGTGGACCCAGCCGGACCTGGCTCGGAACCTGATGGGAGCATCGCACTTCGTGCACCGCCATTGGCCATGCAGCCAGCGGCGGTCGCCGGCAGCGCGGCAGGTGCTGACTTCGGGGCTGTCCCCAGCGGTACCGGCCTGAACCAGGGCAGCGAGCATGCTTTGCACATCAGACTGGTAAGTGTCGAGGGCGTGGAAGTCGCGCAGTTCGCATCCCGGGCCGTCCAGACAGGTCCCGTCGTGAAGCCGGCGCGCGATAGTGATGACCGCCTGGCTATTGACGGTGAGGGTCAGAACCGGAGCGCAGGCGTCCTCGACGAGGCCCGAAAACTGGGTTGGGACGGTTGCAATCGAATCTCCGATCAGGTCGTTCATCGTGGCGGTCATCGGTACTCCTGATGGTCTTGGTGCTGCTACTTGCCTTCTATGTGTGCGGCATCACGGAATTCACATCCCGGTCACGCGAAGAATTGGGCATGTCCAAGAGGCTGCTTCCGGCTAATGCGGAGAAAGCCGCACCGGCTGTCCCTAGGGGCGGAGGAGGGGTCGGGAAGCACGATCGACTTTTCCGCACACATGAGCGCCATGACGATTACCGCGCCCGCACCCCGGGACCAGACCACGATGGTAATGAAGGGCCTGGAACGCCAATACCGCACCGTCCTGCCAGCCAATAGCTACTCAGTCATCCGCGTCGACGGCAAAGGATTCTCCAAATACACCCGGAACCTGCAACGGCCGTTCGATCCCAAGTTCACCGAGGACATGACGGCAACCGCCCTGTACCTGTGCGAGAACATCGACGGCGCACAGTTCGCGTACACCCAGTCCGACGAGATCTCCGTCGTCATCTCCGACCTGACAGGCGCCAACACCCAGGCATGGTTCGGCGGGCAGGTCCAGAAGATCGTCTCGACGTCGGCCGCCCTGGCGACCGCAAAGTTCAATCGGCTCCGCCCTGAAGTGGAAGCCCTCGCGCTCTTCGACGGCCGAACACACCACCTGGTCGGCCCCGGAGGCGTGCTCGAATACGTCCGCTGGCGGCAGGCGGATGCGATGAAGAACAGCGTCGGGATGCTCGCCTCAAACCACTTCAGCCACCGGGAACTGACCGGGGTTTCGGTGCGGGACCGCAAGGACATGCTGGCCGCCATAGGCGTCCACTGGGGCGAGCTGGACCAGGCCGTCCGGCAGGGGACCTTCGTCCAACGCGTGCTCGCGGAACGGACGGTGTCCTACTTTCACACCAAGGAGCAAGTGACGAAGACCCTCGACGTCCGGCGGCGGGAATGGACACCAGTCCCGGCGCCCTACTTCGACACGGTGGGGTCCCTCGGCCTGGCGTAGGAAGCAGAAGATCCAGCCCCGGTCCGATCAGGGCTGGCTCATCAACGGGGACGGATCAGTGCGGCTACTCGGGCTTTTCTCGGGACAGCGCGATGATCCATTCTTCGGTCTGATCACCTGTCAATTTGTCCAAGGTGACACGAGCCTTAGCAGCAGCAATTTGGACTTTCCGGTCCGCGGGGTCCACTGACGCAGGCCGCCGGGAGGGTGCAATCGCGTCCGTTTCGGCGCGGGAGGGCCTGCGGTGTGTTGTCGGGTGTGCCATAGCCATCGTCGACCTCCTACCTGCCTGTGCCGTCATTGTGGTCCCTTTCATTGTCGCGTGTTGTAGCCGGGTCGTCCACCCTCGTCAGGGGCGCCTCCACGTGATCAGTTAGTGCAACCGTGTCATTGGCCTCCGCTAGGCGGGCACGGTTCGCCGCGTCGAGAGGGTCTTCGGTGCCGATTTTCAGCAGCACACCGTCTTCCTGGGTGGCGAGCTTGCTCTGCCCAAGGATGTTGATTGCCTGCTGGCCCATCTCTTTCCGTGCCCGATGGTCGGACATCGAAGCGTCCAGCGCCCATTGCGCGCGCCGCCACCACTCGGCCCTATTGTCGGCTCGCCGCTTCTGCCACAAGGCTGCGCCGGCGATAAGAGCCGCGATGATCGCTGCGATCAGGGGTGCGAAAGCAGCCCACACCTGCCAGTCGGCCGCAGGCGCTGTGTGAACGATGACATCCAGTGGAGTCGGAGACGGGGTTGGCGGCATAGATCCAGCCTAGGCCGCGGCGCGGACAGGACCCGGCGCCCCGGCCTGCGCGGCGTGTTCCCGGTGGATGCGGGCGATGCCGGCGGCAATCTTCCGGAGTTCGAGGGCTGCAGCCACTTCCGCTGCTGTGAATGAAAACAGGGCCGCGAGCTCTGCTGCGGCGTACCCGGTGTTAGGCCCGACCCCGGCCCGGTTCAGCAGGTGAGTGAGGTCCCATACGGACGGCGCCCAGCAAGCCGTGTCGAAATCGAACAGGACAGCCCGACCGCCGACGTTGACGGCGTTGCCGGCGTGCGCGTCGCCGTGGACGACGCTCCATGAGGTGGCGGCCTCGAAGAGGGCCTCCATAGCTGTGTCGTAGCGGTTCCGCAGCGCAACCGTCAGCTGGTCCGGCAGTTCGTCCAGCCGCGCGAAACTCTTGGTCCGGTTCGTGAAGACGGGCATTTCCTCGGCCGGGCGGTAGGCCTGCAGTTCGGTGAGCGCCTGATGCCACTGGGCAGCTGTCAAAGGTCGGGCGTCGCCCGTCAGGAAGGGGACCCAGAGGACGTCGAGGCGTTCGGCCCGGTCATAGTGGCTCGGGATGGAGATACCGGCGCCGGCGGCCGCGTACCCCCGGGCGATGTCGAACTCCCGGCGCTGGCCGGACGGGGAGAACATGGATGTTCCTTGGAAGCCGGTGTTGTCAGCCGGTGCGTCGTCCTCCTCGGAGACCAGACCGATCCGGACCACCCAGTATGACCCGTCATCGGTGAACGCTTTGTAGACGGCGTAGTGCGCTGTACGCAGGTGCGCGACGGACTCAACACTCAGCCCGTCCGGGACCGAGGCAGCGACGACCTCCGGTGCCAGGTCGTTGAACCCAGGGGAGCGCAGATGGCTCCAGGAACGGACTGCCGGACGTACCGCGTGAAGAGTGGTCATACCCGTCTGTGTGCGGCTACCGGTTCGCTTGCCAGTGCGGACTCGCGGATGTCATCAAGGACTTCATCCAGGCTGTGTGCCAGGCGGATGGCCTCGATCCTGGAGATGGACAACTTCTCGGCGATCACCCGCCACGGCAGCCGCTTGGCCCGGTCAGACTTGATCTCCATGGCGTAGGCGCGCGCGGTATCAGTGGTCGTCGGAAAGCCGGACGAGTTCTCATTCTTGACCGGCCTCGGGTCCAGGGACGCAGGAGCCAGCCGCGCCGGCGCCAGGACCCAGGTAGATGAAGATTTCATACCTTTGATGTGTGCGGCGGGCCACAATTCGCTCGACGTCGGACAAGCTATGCCGGGGTTCCCGCAGGATTGGCCAAGGGTTTCCCCACCATCGCCAGAACGGGCGGCCGCGGCACGGCCAGTACGGAAGACTTGGTCCGGCCCGCGCGAGCACCTCCGGGGCCTGTCGTTGGGGGAGCAGTGGAAAGAGAATCTGAACGCGGAGCCGTGGCGGTCATCGTCGCCCTGCTCCTGGTCGTGTTGCTGGGCTTCGGAGCCATGGCCATCGACTTCGGCATGCTGTCCGCGCAGAAAGTCCAGCTCCAAAACGGCGCCGACGCTGCAGCCTTGGCCATTGCCCAGGACTGCGCCAAACGGGGTCCCACACTGTGCAAGGCGGCCGCTCCTGCGACAGCCTTGGAGTACGCCAAGGCCAACACCAACAGCGGCATGGCCGACGCACCGGCGCCGACTTTCCCTGCGGCCGGAACCGTTGAGGTGACAACGTCGGCCAGGGACGCGAAGGGTGCCGGCATGACCTTGTTCCTGGCGAACATCTTCGGGGCCTCCCGCGCCGATGTCGTGACGACCTCCAAAGCGATGTGGGGCGGACCGTCGGGGCTCACTACGGCGGTGCCTGTGGCGTTCTCCGAATGCCAATTTGACCTCAGTGGGAAGACCCAGCTGCTCACGCTTCACGGAACGACGACCTGTGTCAGCTCCAGCCCGTCCGGTCAGGTGATCCCGGGCGGTTTCGGCTGGCTGACCCCCGACAGCAGCTCCGTGTGCGGCGCGACGATAACCATCACGAAACCGGCAGTATCTTCCAAGAACGGCGACAGCGTCCCCAACGGGCAAGTCTGCAAGCCGGCCTTCACCTCCCTTCAAAACCAGACCGTCCTGCTTCCGGTGTTCGACACAGTCAGCTCCAGTGGCGACTTCCACATCAGGGGATTCGCAGCGTTCCAGATCCTCGGATACAACTTCCCCTCGCAGTCTTGGAACAACACCGGAACCCTCAAATGCACAGGCACCTGCACCGGGATCATCGGAAAGTTCGTCCAGTTCGTGACCCTCAAAGATTTCCCGCTGGGCGGAGCCGACCTGGGCGCAAGGGCCGTGAAGCTCAGCCTCTGATCGGCGGGGTGGAGTCTCGGGGTGTGCCGCACACATAAAGAGTGTCAGCACGTTTGTTCCCGTCAAAGGAGCCACCATGGCCGCACCCGCAGTCCTCACCAACCCGAATGCCACTGAGCACTGGACAACGTCCGACCTGGATGAGCTGGACCTGACCGACAAAGAACTGGCCGAATTTGTGGCCGCAGCCCCCAAAATGGCGCGGGCCCTCAAAGCCATCCTGACCCTGGATCTCGGCCACGACGCCGAACGGCTCGTCCGCGCCGAAGTCCGTCAAGCACTGGGCGCATAGCAATCACCCCTGCCTGCATCGGAAGTGGGCCGACCTTGCGGTCGGTCTGCGCAGCGGCACCTCCGTGCCGGCCGGGAAGTAGGCAGGAACAAAAGAACCGGATCGGCGATGGCCGACCCGGTTCAATGTTCAGCAGCCGCAGGAAACTCCATAGCAGGGAAATAGGAAAGCCCCGGCGCAACCTTCGCTTCACCCCGGGGCAAAGTGTCTGAAAATCCCCGGGCGACGACGTGAACGTCTGCTCTTAGTTCCTATGTGTGCGGCGGAACCGGCGGCCCTCACCGCGACTGAGTCAACAGCTCCTGACCGCTGAAGTACGTTTCCCGGACCTCATCCGGAAAGCCGGCCATAGCTGCCTCCGGAGCCGCGGCAGCGACGTGCTCGGCGATCAACAGGATGCCTTCGCGGACCTTCCGATCCACCACATCCCGTCCCGCCCCCTGCTTCCGCAGGCCCTGGACCACGGCGGTCCCTCCCAGGCCCCTGACGCCGGTGAACTCCAGGGGCACGGCGCCCGCATGGACTGTCATTGTGCCGACGCCAAAGACGGTGCGCCATTGCACGAGACTGATACGGTCCACGCTGATGTCTTCGGTGACCTTCCAGATGAACCCGTGGCAGAGGAAAAGGAACCTGGTGTCGGTGAGGACCGCCAGACCGAAGCAGCCCTGGTAGCGGGCCCGGGTCATGGCGGAAACCGTTTCGCCGGCGGTAAGCAACTGCGCCAGATGGCGCAGTTCACGGCCGCTTCCGAGCGAGAATTTGGTGCGGGCGCGCGCTGCGGCGATGTCGGGTCGGAGCGGGGTCCGGGCCATGGCGGTCTCAGTTCTGTCGAGGGCTTCTACCCCTGAACATGCGCAGACACGTGGCCGACGGGCGTGCTGTGCTCGTTAGGGAGTCGTTCCGACAGGCGCTTAGTCCGTACCGATCGTGTCCGGCAGAGATGCTGCACTCCCTCCAGGCGGAGATCGATTGCTTTCTGCTGCCGGGACCTTCCCGCTCGTCGGCCTCCGGGAAGCGCGGCGGCGCAGTCCGTACACATGTCGGAGGCGGCCCCGCGCCGCACCACTATCCGTCGATGAAAGCAGACCCCATGATCGAGGCCATCGGCCTGACCAAACGCTACGGGCAACGAACCGCAGTGAACGGTATTTCCTTCACGGTCCGGCCCGGTCAGGTGACCGGGTTCCTGGGCCCGAACGGTGCCGGGAAGTCCACCACCATGCGCATGATCGTCGGCCTGGACCGGCCCAGTGCGGGGAAAGTGCTCGTCAACGGCAAGCCCTTCGGTAGACACGACGCTCCGCTGCGGGAAGTCGGCGCCCTGCTCGACGCCAAAGCCTTCCACAAGGGACGCAGCGCCTACAAGCATCTGCTGGGTCTGGCGGCAACCAACGGCATCCGCGGTAGCCGGGTCCGTGAGGTGCTCGCCCTGACCGGCCTCACCGACGTTGCCGGGCAGCGGGCCGGCGGCTTCTCGCTCGGCATGGGCCAGCGGCTCGGCATCGCCGCCGCACTCCTGGGGGACCCGAAGACCATCCTGCTCGACGAACCGGTGAACGGTCTGGACCCGGAAGGTGTCCAGTGGGTCCGCCACCTGGCCCGGAACCTTGCCGCCGACGGCCGGGCAGTCTTCCTGTCCTCCCATCTCATGAGTGAGATGGCCCAGACAGCGGACCACCTGATCGTCATCGGCCGCGGCAGCATCATCGCCGACGCCCCCGTGCAGGACATCCTCGCCAGTGGACAAGACCGGGTGCTGGTGCGCTCCGATGAACAAAGCTCACTGTGTCGTGTCCTGACGGCGGAGGGCATCAGTTTCCGTGTCCTGGAACCTCAACTGCTGGAAGTATCCGGCGCCGAACCGCGCAGGATCGCCCAGCTCGGTCGGGAGGCAGACGCGCTGATCTACGAACTGGCCCCGGTGCGCGCCACCCTCGAAGAGGCTTACATGGAACTGACCAAGAACGACGTCGAATACCGCTCCGGTGAACTCGCCGCAGCAGGGGAGGAAATCCGATGACCACCGTCACCAACACTCGCTCAGCTGGCAAACGGACAGCAACCGTCCCGGCCCGGCTGAACTTCCTCCGGCTCCTTCGCGCCGAATGTATCAAGCTGACCTCGCTCCGGTCCTCGGTGATTCTGCTGCTATCCTCTGTGGCAGCCATGATCGGCATCGGCGCTGTCGGCGCGTGGGGCATCACCATGGTGCTCGGCCAGAGTTCGGCGATGCAGGCCGCCACTGACCTGGATTCCGTCGCCCTGGCGATCCCCGCCTCCGGTCTCGTCCTCGGCCAGCTCCTGATCGGTTCCCTCGCAGTCATCCAGGTCGGATCCGAATACGGCACCGGACTCATCCGGGCATCGTTCACCGCCTCACCGCGGCGGATCTCCAACGTCCTGGCCAAGACCGCCGTCATGGCCGCCGCCGCGTTCCTCACCGGACTCCTCGGCGGGCTCGGGTCCTACCTGGCCGCCCAGCCGTTCCTGGCTGGACACAACCTCGGGTTCCCCCTGACCGCAGACGGTGTCATCCCGAGCATCCTCAACCTCGGGGCGTCCCTGGCCCTGGTGGCGATCATGGCGATCGGCACCGGATACCTGCTCCGCAGCAGCGCCGCGGGAATCACCGTGACCCTCGGTGTGCTGCTGGTCCTGCCGATTGTGGCCGGCATCGCAGGTATGTTCAACGAAACGATCCTCGAGATGGGCCGTTATCTGCCCTCCAACGCCGCGACACAGATGGTTACCGTCACCACCGGCTCCAACGATCTCACCCAGGGCCAGGGCGCCCTTGTACTCCTCGCCTGGGCCTTCACCCCGCTGCTGGCTGGGATGGCGGCCGTAAAGTCCCGGGACGTGTAGGAGCGACAGCCTGGGATGGGGACCCTTCCCCAGGTGTCAGGCCGCCTGTTATGTCTCTCCAGCCGCACACAAACCAGTTATGACGACCACTTCACGCCAGCCCAAAGGCCTCCGCGCCGGTGGCCAGTTCGCCGCCGTCGAACGGGCAGAGCCATCCGTCTCCCTGGCGTCTATCACCGACACCCGCCTGGGAGCCGGCACGCAGCCGATGGGCAAGCGGGAAATGCTCGGGCCCGGGACGCTGGCGGACCGCAGCCCTGCCTGGACGCCGGCAGCCATCAAGAGGTTCCTGGGCGAGCCGGACAAGCTGATCCGCAACCCGGTGTACCGGAACGGTCCCAAGATGCGCATGTTCTCCACCGACCGGGTCGATGAGGTCGAGGCAACCGACGAATGGAAGGCGTGGGAGGAAGGACACCACCGCCGGAGCGCCGCCCATGGGCCCAGAAAGCCGGAGGAGGAAAAGCTTCCCCCGAAGGTCGAGGTCGGCCATGGCCGCAACGGGTTCTATCCCGTGGTGCGCCGGTAAGCCTCGTCGCATTTCAGATAATCACGGCGCCCTCCCGTGCCCCGCTGTTCCCGCTCTGTCCGTCAACAGGCGAGCCGCATAGGACAGGTACACCATGCTTCTTAGGACGGGCATTCAGCCCGCGGACCTGAGTGGCATTTTTCGAAGGAACGATATGACCGCCGTAGATGAAAAAGCGACCCCCACAGGCATTGACGAAAACACAGACACAGGCGATAAAGAGATCGAGGTCTACCTCACCCTGGCTCCGGTCATCGCACTGAATATCGACACAGAGGAAGCTGCCGCACCGGGCGCCGGGGCCGGGTACGCGCGGTACGGCTCCCGGTACCTCAAGGCAGTCGAAGGCTTTGTCACCGCGAACAATGTGCCGAACCTGGATGTTTGCGGACCGACAGACCTGATGGCGACCGATGAGCATTTTCAAGTCACTACGTTCGTGACGTTGACGTTCGCTGCTGGATCGGAAACCGATCTGCTCTTGAGGCAGTACCAGGAAGTTCAGGACAAGGCCACGGACCAGTTCGAACGTGACAACGCAGAACGGATCTTCAACGGCCACCTCGCCGAGTACATCGCGGAAATCACACGGAAATGCAGTCACCACTTCCGGATCGTGGCCGAGTACCGGTGGTGAGGTCCTCGCCGAACCGGGGCTCCATGCGCCCTGGTTCGGCGATCACGCGGCTGGACTAGGCCCCGGGGTCGACGGTGTGTTCTCCCGTCTGAGATGGCCGCATAGCCTCGACGTCGAGCTCCAGGGCGATCTTCTCGTCCTCGGTCAGCGGGCGCACCGCATGCTCGAACAGTTCCACTCCGGCGGCCCAGTTGTCCCAGTCGCCGTCGCTCCTGAGCCCGCCATCAGCGGATTCCATGGTGCGGACCGCGGCCGCAATGAGAATGGCGGTCACCACGACGTCGTAGGGCTTCCCCTCCGTCTTGCAGAAGGTCCACATGTCCGGGTAGAGCGGCGCCTTGGTCCCGGCAAGGTGGAACGTCTCGTACGCCTCGCCGGCGGCCTCAAACCCGTTCAACCGGATCCCCTCCGCCCCGTTCATTATCGGCAGACCCTGGCCGTCCGGACCGCAGATGGTCACAGGGGACGCGGCGATGATCTTGCGGGCATCAGTGATGACCTCGGCGGAGGCGGTCAACCCGGGAAAGTAGTGGGTGTAGCCCATTCGCGCGCTCCTTTCGCTAACGACAAATCTACTGGTTTCAGATTGGCGGTACGCGGAATCCAGTCCGCCGCACACATTTGGAGCAAGCACAGACGGCAGCGATTTATTCAAAGCCGGTCCTGCCGCAACTACGCATATCCGTAAGTGCCATCTAACGAAAACCTAGCAATGTCCGGGAAGGACAAGGATGACCCAGCTACCAATGATCGTCGACGCCGCGGGGATGGGGGCGCTCCTGGAGAAGCACCCCCATCTCACCACTAACGGAATCGAAGAACTTGGCGCGGTTCATTTCGCCGAACACCGCCAAGACATGTACAGCAATCGTGTACAGCTTGAGGTCAACCACTGTTTGGCGTTTCTGTCTGCGTTCACTACTATCAAGACCCCGAAGGCCAGCTCATACTCACTCAAGCATCGTGCAGAAAAATGGGGAGTGGGCGATACCCGGTACGTCCACAACGGCTCCGCCATCGCAGCAGGCGTCTTGCTGGACCTTCCGGTCCGCTTCGACGGGCTTAACCCGCAGTTCGGCATCTCAGCACCAGAGCTTGATTGGATCTTCTACGACGGCAGGAAGCCGTATGCAGGTGCGCGAATTCGTCAGCCGCGCGGCTGGGAGGAGTTTCTTCGCTGGAGGGCTTCTGTAGAGCAGATCTAGTGCCATACGAGTCCCGATAAACGCCCTGCTTCGGCGGGGCGTTTATCGGGCGCCTGTGCCTCCGTCGTCTACGCATGTTTCCTGGTGTGAGCATCGAGACGAACACACCGTGGAGCGTGGCGGGCAACGCCGCACACATCAGCGGCATGACCGCACAGCAAACTACTTCCGCGCCCTCCGGTGCCGAGACCACCTCCAGCTTGGACCGGTACCTGGCCGAGATCACCGATCCAGTACTCCGCGAGAACCTGGCGCGCGAAATCGGCGGGATGCAGCGCCAGTTCGGGCTCGTCTTCGAACGCCACCACCCCGAAGGCATCCGACTGCCCAGGCACGCCGTGAAGCGCGGCTCCAAGGTCGTCATCAGCTCGGTCAATGGACAGCCCCGCAAGGACTCGGTGTTCTACCGGGTTCACAAGCTCAACCGTGACGAATCGACGGCCCTGCTTGTGGACGCCGAGGGTAACGAAGCAATCCACCCGATTGCCGAGCTGACTGTCGCCAAAGAGTTCGGCGACATCGGCTACCCCGGCCTGCGAAGACTCTCCGAGATCCGCAACGGCGACCCGGACGCACCCGTCCACAGCGTCATCAATGGCGAAAACTATCACGCTCTGGAAGCCCTCCAGTACACGCACGCCGGCAAGGTAGACCTGATCTACATCGACCCGCCGTACAACACAGGCAACGCCGACTGGAAGTACAACGACCGGTACATCGACAAGAAGGACGGCTACCGGCACTCGAAGTGGCTGTCCTTCATGGAGAAGCGACTCCTGATCGCCAAGACTCTGCTCAGGCCGACTGGTGTGATCGTGATGGCCATCGGAGACGATGAGCACCACCGTCTCCGCATGCTCGCCGACGAAATCTTCGGCGAGGGCAATTTCATCTCGAACCTCGTTTGGCAGGGTGGCAAGAAAAACGACAGTCGATACATTTCAAACGGCTCGGACTACATGCTCGTCTACGCCAGGAATGAAGAAGAGCTCGCTGCGAACGGCATCCGCTGGCGCGAAGACAAAGACGGAGTAGACGAAGTTCTGGCGATCGCGAAGCAGATCTGGGAACAATCAGCGCACGATGTTGAAAAGGCCACTTCTGAAATTCGAGCATGGTTCGGTGGACAGCCAAAGGACCGCTTTGGCTACTCCATTACCAACTATCGCTACTTCGATGACCAGGGGCGTCTGTACGCAATCGGCGATCCCGGGTTCCCAAACGGCGTTGGGCCTCGATACGACGTTATTCACCCGCTTACTCAGCTGCCGTGCCGTGTCCCGGAAAAGGGATGGCGGTTCAAGGAAGAGTCGTACAAAGCGATGATCCTCGCAGGGGACGTCCATTTCGGGAAAGACCACAAGGATCTCGCCCGGCCTAAGAAGTACCTTGCCGATCAAGCCTCCGAGGTTGCCGATTCGGTCTTCTATCGGAGTCGGAGATCAGCGCCGAGTCACGTATCGAAGGTTCTTGGTGACAAGCGATTCCCTTTCCCGAAGGACCACGAGGTCCTCATGCGCTGGGTTCGTCTCATGACGCCAAAGAACGCAGTCATCCTCGACTTCTTCGGTGGCTCCGGCACCACGGCCGAGGCTGTCATCCGGCTGAACGCTGAGGACGGCGGCACACGCCAGACGATCCTCGTAACGAACAACGAGCTGTCCAAGATGGACGACACGAAGCTGCGGAAGTCCGGCAGCAAGCCAGGAGATGACGAGTACGAGGCACTGGGCGTCTTCCACCACGTCACGAAGCCCCGCCTCGAAACGGTCGTGACCGGTATCCGCCAAGACGGGTCCAAGTACAGCGAGGGACTGGCCGCGAACATCGCGTTCTTCGAGCTGACTTACCTGGATGAGCCAGAGATCGTCACCGGCCGCGCCTTCAACGACCTGGCCGGTCTGTTCTGGCTCAAGGCTGGCGGCGTCGGCGGCACCGTCGAACTCACGCCGGGCGCCAAGGCCGACGGGTTCGCTATCTCCGCGTCAGGCCGCACTGCGGTGCTGTTCAGCCCAGGCCGTGCCAAGGCGTTGGCCGAGAAGCTGAACGCCACGGAACACGCGATCAGCCATCTCTTCATCGTCACCGACTCCGAAGCCCAGGGCGATGAAGCAGCAACACATTTCCCCGGCGGAATCACCGTCGAGCGGATCTACGGAAGCTACCTGGAGGCATTCCAGGTAAACAGGAAGGACTGAAATGAGTGTGAATGCGGTGGCCAATGCAGGAACTGACGAAAAGGTCATGGTGACGTCGTCTCTCGAAATTCGACCCCTGTTGGCCCCGGCCCATGGTGAGGGTCAGATGGTGGAAGATAAATTCTTCAAGGAATACCTTGCGACGTTCCTTACACGTGTCGACGCGATGCTCGCCTCGAACCTGGCGACGGTCAGTTTCGAACCCGGGTATGTCTCTAAAGCAGACGATGCCATGTTTATCCATACCGATGTGAAAATCGTGGCTGAGCCTGAGTCGGACCTGGATGTCGCTCTTCGTGCCTGGGAAGAATGCCCGCTGGAAGACGAAGCGGGATACGTTGAGCGACAGTCAATGGACGTAGACGCAGATTTGCACCGCGCCGTCGAGGCACATCTGGCTCAAGCCGCCCGCAAAGCGGGTTTTGCGTTCAGGTTTTCGGCCAACTCAGCGGAGCGCGAAGGGGGAATGTGGGCATGAAATTCTCACTCACCGATTACCAGCGTGACGTCACCAGCACTGTCGTCCAGCGCCTCAACGCCGCCGTCGGCATGTTCGACAACGACGGGGCCCGCTCCGCCGTGGGCCTGACCGCCCCGACAGGTGCCGGCAAGACCGTCATCGCCACCGCTGTCTTGGAGAAACTGCTGTTCGGCGGTGGCACCCAGTCGCCGAACAAGTACCTAACCGTGTTGTGGCTGACCGATGACCCGGCGCTCAACGAACAGAGCAAGGACAAAATCCTGAAGGCGTCCTCGCTCATCCAGCCGTCCCAGATCGAAACGCTCGACGCGAACTATGACCGGGAGACTCTGGAGCAGGGCAAGATCCACTTTCTGAACATTCAGCGCCTGGCCGACGGCGCCACCGCCCACGTCAACACCGGGGACTCGCGCCGCTGGTCGCTGTGGGAGACAATCGGCAACACCGTACGCAAGTTCAACAGGGACTTCCTTTTGATCGTCGACGAGGCCCACCGCGGCTCTTCCGTCACGGCGGGAGAGAAGAAGACCATCATGCGCACCGTCCTGGATGGCGGCCCAATCGAAATCAAAGACGGCTCCGGCTACGCCCGGACCATCGTGAACGACCCGGCAGGCATCATGCTGGGCATCTCGGCGACCCCGAAGAAGTTCGAGGCAGCCATGTCCGCCAACACCGCGGACAGGACCCTGTTCAAGGTCGCCGCGGACACTGACAAGGTGCGCGCCTCGGGCCTGATCAAGGACCTCATCCAGATCAACCACCCGACCGACAACCAGCCCACCGATGACACGCTGCTGCGCGCCGCCGTGCGGGACTTGGTCCGGTACACAAATTTGTGGAATGCCGAGAACGCCGCCTCCAACGGGCTCCACAACGTCAAGCCGCTCATGGTCGTTCAGCTGCCCGACAAGGTCAGCGAGAAGGCCATCCAGCAGCTGGTCACCTCCATTACCGACGAATGGCCCTCCGGCCTGCAGCACACCACCGGCAAGGCGCCGGTGATCGTGCACTCCTTCGGTGAGAAGAAGCACCTGGACCTGCCCGACGGCCGGATGATCCCGTACGTTGCCCCGCAGAACATCCAGGAGAACGACCACGTCAAGGTGGTCATGTTCAAGACAGCGCTGACCACCGGTTGGGACTGCCCGCGCGCGGAAGTCATGGTCTCGCTGCGCCCGGCCAAGGAGCACACCGCGATCGCCCAGCTGATCGGGCGCATGGTACGCACTCCGGTCGCCGGCCGCATCGACACCGAGGATCTGGAGGAGCTGAACACTGTCTCGCTCTACCTGCCGCATTACGACAAGACCGAGGTCGCAACCGTCGTGAAATCCTTCGTGGACGGCGCAGACGTCGAGGTGCCCGTCTCGATCAACCCGGTCGACTTCCCGCGCGTGGCCGGCATCCCGGACGAGCTCTGGGAGATGGTCCTGCCGAAGGAGATCAAGCCCAAGCGAACCTACCCGTCCGAGACGGCCCGCCTCGCGGCCCTGGGTACCCGTCTGGACAGCCTCAAGGTCGCCAACCCGGCCAACCCCGCCGTGCTTCTAACCGACGAGGTGGAGACGCGGGTGAAGGCCATCCTGCTGGCCGAGTACGCCCGGCTGCAGGCCGCCATTGACGCGGACGCGCAGAGCCTCCTGGAAGTCACCTACGACCGGGTCGGCTACGACCAGTACAACGGCACCCAGGCCACGGTTACCTCACACTCCGTGCGAACATCGGCGACCAACCTGCGTGAGCTCAAAGACAAGGCCGTGAACAGGATGCCCGACGCCGCCGGCTCCTGGCTCTACGACGCGCTCTACACTCAGCTTCAGGACCACGAGGAATCCGTCGTGCGCCTCTCGGCCCTCTCCGTGCACGAGGAAGTCATCCGTAATCTGGAAGCCTCCGCGTCCAACCTGATCGATTCCTGGCGACAGCAGCTCAACCCGGCGGTGTCCCGTCTGGACATCAAGGTGCGCGCGGAGCTGGATGAGATCTGGCACCCGCACGGTGTCCCGGTCCCCGGAGAGTTCACGCTCCCGGAGAAGGTCCGCACCCGGACCCAGACAATCGTGAAGAGCAAAGACAACGCCGGGAAGACAGCCGACACGATCGCACCAATCGAAACCTTCAGGGGTCACTTGTTCGCCGACGCTCAAGGCGACTTCCCGATGGTGGCCACCGGCTGGGAGAAGGAAGTCATCGAGAAGGAACTGACCCAGTCCAGCTTGATCGGTTGGTACCGGAACCCGGCCGGAGCCGGCGGGCTGTCCGTCTCCTACGCCGAGGGCGGGGTCGACAAGTCCCTGTACCCGGACTTCCTGTTCTTCCACCGCGTTGACGGCAGGATCGTCGTGGACATCGTGGACCCGCACAGCCACAGCCTCGGTGACACCCCGGGCAAGTGGGCGGCGCTGTCCCGGTTCGCACGCCAGCACCCGGCCACCTTTCGCCGGGTCACAGCGGTCATCCGGAACAAGAACGGGAAACTGAAGGGCCTGGACTTCACGGGTCGCGCATCGACAGTCGTGGAGGACCGGATCGCGGCCTCCTCCGGAGGGGAAGGCATCGCCGCGGTGTTCGAGGAGTTCGGCGGCACGTACTAATGGCGACCTATGGAGCTCCCCAAGGAGACGTTGTCGTCGTTTCGGACGAAGAACGGAGCGTCTGGCTGCATCTATCCCACGAGATCCGCACCCTGGCGCACGTAGTCGAATCCGTGGCTGGAGAGGAGGTATCTTCCGAACTGGCGACTGACGATGCCAAGTTCTCTCCGGAGCCGGAATCTGCTTGGGTAAGGTCGTACCTTGCTTCAGCCTGTGAGCATCTTGGTCAATGGGCCGATCTGGCTATCCCGCGGCATGCCTGCGATCAGCTGGAGTTTTCCATGTTGCATTTCAAGCCGCAGCTGATGCTTGGTCGCGCAGGACTTGAATGTGCCGCCCAGGCGTTGTGGGTTCTTTCACCTGAGGATGAGTCCTCCCGACTGATCCGTCACATGCGCCTTATGCTTGTCGACTCCTACGAAGAACGGAAGCTCCCAGCGGGCTCTGCTCGTATTGATGAGTTGAACGAGCTCGAAGCTGAAATTTCGGCCTACGCCAACGCTATGAGCCCCGGATCCTCACTGAAGCACATCTCTTATCTGAAGATGATTCGGGAAGCAGCCGCAGTGATAGGCCAGGTGCCGGATAGCTGGGAGCACTTGTGGCATCGATCTAGCGCCGCTGCGCACGGGAAGAAATGGCTTTCCCGTTACGCATATGATCTCGAGGCTGGCCTGGACGGAGAGCAGCGACGGGACTGGCTCGCACCCCGCCCCTTAGAGATCTCCGAGGTAGTTGGCGCAGCGGTGGAGGCACTTCATGGCGCCGTGCTTTTGTACTGCAAGCGAGCTGGGATCAACCCACAGCCCCTCTGGCGCCCTGCTGCCTTGCACGCATGGACCCTAGTGCCCGCCAGGCCAGAGTTTGAGTCGGAGAAGGAGACGTTAATTGCGTTGATGCGTGCCCACATTGAAGCCGCAGCGAATTTGGGAGCTGACACACCGGCCATGAGCCTGATGATGGGAGACGATGTCGCTGTCATCCCCTACCAATGAGCGCTGGAGCTGTGAACAAGTCCAGTATTAGAGCTATTGCCACGTCCGCACACATGGGTGCCATGGAAACCATCATCTGGCTCAGCTTCGACGACACCGTCCCCGTACCGGCCCTCGCAAAGCAGTACGCGGTGTCCCGCGAATCGCTCATCGACCTGTTCGAGCGCGGCCGCCCGCAGACTCAGCTGAAGTTCGACAAAGACGGCGTCTGGATCCGCTCTGAGGACGACACCGACTGGGGTGAGGCCGAGTGGGTTGCCCGCATCGAGGTCGAAGGCGTTGACTTCTACACCTTCCAGGCCTCCGGCTTGCAGTTCAACGACGACACCGACCAGATGGCGGGCCTCGGCTACAGCGCGTTCTTCGTGCCCGGCGGCGGCATCGTCGTCGAAAACCCGGACACCCCGGCGTTGAAGGCTGCACACCGGTTCATCACCGACCTTTCCGGCAGTTTCAGCCGCTACACGCCGCGGCGGCTGAACTCCTGGGCCGAATACGCCTCCGCCGTTCCCAACCTGGAGCGGGCGTTCGCTCTCGCCGGTGTGGAGCGGCACGAGCGCGAGAAGCAGGAACTGGTCGCCGCCATGGTCGATGACTTCCTGGCCGCCCGCGCCGCCGGCCTGCCAACCGGCAGCACAGTCCGCGCCGACCGGATGGCCGTCAACACAGTCCTCGAAGCGGTGGATGTCCGCTGGTGGTCGCACAGCCCCGAACGTGAAGTCTTCGTCGTCACCGAGGTTGTCCCGGCCGAGAATGGCATGTTGGCGGTCACCTTTGCGACCAAGTACGGTATCGAACGCACCCGCCTTGTCCGCCCGGATCGGCGGTTCCTGGTGGCTGATCAAGGGTAGGCGCGAGTGCCGCCCACGCTGGTTTCCGGGCCGTTGACCCATAAACTGACTCCGGCCGTACCGGCCGATTACTTCCTTGGGGGAAAATTGAAACGCTTCGCCGCTTTGCTCCTGCTTGTCCCTGTCCTGTTGGCCGGATGTGCCCAGAGCCCGGGCGGAAGCATCCTTGATGCCGGGCCCGCCTATTCGAAGCTGGACGGCCCCGGCGTAGAGAAGATCATTGCCACGAAGACAGCCCTGCTGGACCTGCGATCCGGAAAGCTCACCCGCGACGACACCGGCCTGGGCAGCGAGGCCAAGGATGCCGCTTTTGAGGTAGCCGAGGGCATGGACCTGACAATCCTCGGTCCGAAGGGATCCATCGAGGCGACAGCGCATCATGTGATCTACAAAACCGGCACCTCGCGGGAGAGCAATGTCATCTATTACGTTTCCAGAGCAAAAACTGATGACGAGTTCTTCGCCATACTCAGAAACGGCGTCGAGAAGTATGGCCTCCCCAGCCACGCCACGCATCAGCTGATCCGGGGAATCACCAATACCCCGGAATTTAGTGGGAGCAATGATCTTGGCGTCGGCTACGCCACGGGTGTCGCGGTGAAATACGAGACGCAATACAACGCATCCAGCAACACCCGCGACGTCGGCGTTTACGTGACTGAGCAGCCCTCCTACGCTCCTGCAGCGGCAACCCCGCTCGGTGACCTGGGCTCCGGCGAGGATCCGATGAGCCGGTACGTTGAGACGATCACCACGCCGGAGGAAAAAGTCGCCCGGCTGCGCGCCTACACCGCCCTGCCGGAGATCCTGAACGGGTTCTCGCCGGTGCACGATAGCCCGACGTCGGTCTACAAGGATCTGTTCGAACAGGGTGTCATCACCCCTAAGTACCGCGACCAGAACAAGGACCAGACCGAATGGGGGACCGGTCAGTTTCCTCCCCGCGACGCCGGCTACACCTACCAGGTGACGGCCATGTATTGCCCCATGCATGAGCAGACCCTGACCGTCCTGGACCGCGGGTATCTGAGCTGTGCCTACACCGGCCAATACATGTACGACGGTTCGAGGGTGTCAGCGTCCACTGCTGAAGCGGTCACCGGCTGGGGTACGGCGGCCGCCGACAAGGTTCAAAGGGCCCACGTGTTCATGAAGAAGGACGGCGACATTTGGAAGGTCGACGACATCCAGTTCGAATCGTAGCTTCGTAGCGGCCAGGCAAGACGTTGGCACCGCGCTGGCTGCTAGGCGCGGGACAGCCTCACCCCCTCCGGCGTTGGTGGCTCCAGCCGCGAAAGCAAGCAGACAACAACCGAGAACCCTCGGCAGCCACCTATTAACTGCTCAAGCACGTCCCGAACTCTCAAAGGGGAGACCAGAATGCCAATGGACAACTACGCGGAGTTTCTGCGAAGGCTCGATACGGCCGCCGCCAGCCTAAAGAAAAGACAGACCAAGCTCGATACTGCCAGGGCTGTCGTGTCGACTTTGGCTGACCAAAACGAGTTCGGTCTACAGCAATGGACGAAGCGCCGCGCAAAGTTGGAAATGCTCCTCGGCGGTAACGACGTGCCGGCCACGACCGCGCTCAAGGACCTTCGCGGTATTTCCGCAAACATGGTGTCGGTCTTCGGGACGCGGGCGGAACGCGTGAGCTCAAGGCTCGCGGCGGTCCAGGCACGCCTGGACGAAATCAACAGGTCACTTCAAGCCCTCGAGCTGAGCAAGCAGAAGCTCACCTCGTCCCGCCGGATCGCGGAGGAACGGGAGAACCTCAGTAGAACCGTGCTGGGACTCGCCGGAACCGCCGAAGGCATCGCTGCCCCGACACCCGACGGAGGCCTGCGTGACGATTTGAAGGCCGCGCGTGAGGCCGTCCTGCTGGCTGAAGCGCTGCTTGAACTGAAGGGAAACTAGAGATGGCCACCAAGACCACCGAACAGGTCCTCGCGACGTTCGGGCCCAAACAGTGGGCCGGGGCGCCCGCAAAAGAAGCGGGCAACCTCTTCGTCGGTGCCGGCTTTATTGCTTTCCTTCTGTGCCTGGTGCTGATGATCTTCATCGAACCGCTGCGGGACGGTTTTGTCGTTGTCCTTGTCTGCACGCTCTTCGCGTTCGTCGCCATGTTTGCTGACATCGGCTCCACGGTCAGACGCGAAAAAGCATTCTTGGTCGGGGTGACGGCGACCATCAACGAATTGATCCTCGAAATGACCGGCGACCCGACGGCCCAAATTTCGGTCAGTAAATTCCGAGAAATAGTGGAATACGAAGGCAGCCTGGCCCTGCCTGTGAACGGCGTTCCCGGGCTTGTCCTGAGGGTCGACGGAAAACGGTTAGAGATGAAGCATGTTTTGGCCACTGTCACCACACCGGAGTATGGGCTCGAAAGTTTTGACTTGTTGCTGGCTGCCGAGGAGCAGGGCAAGTCCTAGCTGAGCTCTGAAGCGAAAAATGTAACCTGACGTCGATACCACTACCCATGGGGGAACAATGACCGAGAACATTCCGCCGGTCCCACCGGCACCGCAACCTCCGAGCTACCCGGTCCAAGGCCCCTTCGGTCCAGTCCAGGGCAACGAGCCGCCGTACGGGCCGCCACAGACCTATGCCCAGCAGGCGCCTCCGGCCTTCGGCCAGGCGCCGTACGGTCAACCGCCGTACGCTTCCTACTCGCCCCAGCAGTACGCTCCGCAGTGGCAGACCCCGGCGAAGCCCAAAATGTCGGGTCTCCGGATCGCTGCTGGCATCATCTGCATCCTGCTCGGCGTCTTCCTTCTCCTGCCGTCGCTTGCCGGGCTCGTCGCCGGACCTGGAGATGCCAAATTCCTGGGATTCCTGGTCCTCCTGGCGAGCCTTGGCAACATTACGTCTGGAATTCTGTTGCTCATAAATCAGCGAAACCGAAGCAAGTGGGCCCCCGTGACCTCCTTGAGTACGGCGGGCTTCGCCCTCTTCCTGGGCTTCGTCGGGTTGATGCACGACTACTACGGCGTCACCTTGTTCATCTTCTCCTTGCTGCTGGCTGCCCCGGTTCTCATCCTCCTCGGTATTGGCCTGGCGCTGGACAAGAAAACCGCCTGACGGGAACCCATCCGGCCATGAGCACGCCCTCAGCCGCTGACGCACGCGGGCGCCGCAGGAACAGGCGTAGACCGACCGCCCATGAGGCTCAAATGGTCTACGCATGTTCAGCCATGGCGGGGCCCGTCAACGGCGCCGGTGCCCTGCCGAACCTCATTCCGCTTTCCCCGTGGGAACTGGCAGCGGATCAGCTGTGATTCTCAGCTCCCCACCGCTGTGAGGGAATACCAGGGCCGAAATTTGCCTTGTTCCTAGTGGGCCGCCGTCAGTTGGCTGCCCCGTGAAAGGACCCCTTGCCCACAGCTTTCATCCCGTTCACCATGCGCGCCTCGGCCCGTGAGGACGACCAGCGCACGTTCCGTACCGACATCCAGCGGATTTCCGCCGGCCATCTGCGGTTCGCGCCGCTGGATATGCTACGGTCCACGAACACGCAGGCCCTCTTCCGAGGCGCCGTCCCGAAGGGTGCCCACACCGCCACTGACGCGGGTTTCGCCCGTTACCTTGAGGATCGCCTGGCTGCGGATAACATCCACCTGGACCTCAGCGTCACCATCGACCGTTAGCAGACGACGAAGCCCCGGACCTGTGGTCCGGGGCTTTCGTGTGCCCGGTGCAACCAGGGGTCGTTACAGCCGGAATGTCGGCTCGGCATGTTGGTACGAGGCGAAACTGCCCCGGTTGGACGCTGCCGTCGTCTTGCCCCGGCCGGCGGCGGCCGTCGCCTTGGCCATCCGGTTCTGCAGCTTGCGCTGGGCGTCCCACAGTTCCTGCTGGAGTTTGGAGAGTTCGTTCCGGCCGACCCGGTTGCCTTTCGAGTCCGTGTACTCCTGGCAACTGGACGGCTCCTGGGCGGCGCCGAGTGGCCCATACGCCACATGGCAGGAATCGCCGACACCTTCTTCGGCGGCGTACTCGTTGTTGCCCATGATGACCCCGCCGGTGTTCCGGGTCCATTTCACGGTTTTGAGCCGGTTGAAGAAGGCTGTGCCGGCCACCGAATCGTGGGCCCGGTCGGTGGCGCCGCGGTTCTCCCCGGTGCTCCACCGGACGGTGTTGGTGTCTTTGTCGAAGCTGACAGATCCTTCACCGGCCGGGAAGCTGGTGGTCCGGTTGGTCGGGAACGGCAGATCCGATTTGAGCACCCGGGCCGGCTTGCCGCCGCGAGGGAGACCGAGACGCCATTCGACGTCGTCAAGAAACTCCTCCGTGAACGCCGGCTTCGCCGGGCGGCTCCACGACGACCGGTCCTGGTCGGCGTAGAGCTCCTTGTGTTTGGCGTCGGTGTATTTGCGGAGCGCTGCCGTGTAGGCGGCCGGATCGGTCTGCTCCTTGCGGGTCAGCCCTTTCCAGAAGGCCTGCGTCGCTTCGAAGACCTCGGACTGGTGATCGTGCGTGGCTTTCTGCACGACCTGGCGGACGGCGGCGAATTCGGCGGAGGGGAGGACGATCTCTCCGTGCTGGCTATCCCAGTGACCCATGGTGTTCCTTTCGTTGGCCCTACCCAGGTGTGTGCGGCCAAGGCGGTCGCCGTACACATGCAGGGCATGAGCAAAAACGTAGACAACCGCACCAGAGTCCAGGCCGGCATCAAAACCGGCGGGCAGTTCGCCGCCGAAGCCCATCAGGAACCCCACGGCGTCCTTCTCACCCGCACCCCTTCACCGCAAGACCAGGCGGTGCTGGCCGCCGTTGGAGACCTCGTGCGAACCAACGCCAACGTCGAGGTTGGCCGCTGGCAGCGGCGCATGGACAAGGGCCGCTACGGCTACGAGCACGAATCCACTGAACCGATGCCGTCCGCATTGTTTGAGGCGGTCCGCCAGGCCGAAGGCTTCGAAGCTCTCCCACGGGACGAGCAGGAGAAGCTCATGGACACGCTTGGCCTCTCGGTGGCCAAGCACATGCTGGAGCCCGGGCAGACACTGGGCACTGACCGGATCCACGTCGGTGAGGGCCTGAACCTGGAGGATGGAAACATCGCCATGACCCTGGCCGCCCAGAACACAGTCCATGAGGCAGGAATTTCGGGAACCGTCACGCTGACCGACATCGGTGACGTTTCAGAGTTCACAGTGCAGGACGCCAACGTCACGCACTCGCTCCGCGTCGGCTCCGGTCTCCTGTCCTTTGCGGCAAAGCCGGAGGATGAGGAGGACTACGCCCGCCGTGATTGGCTGGACCGCGCCGACATCGGGTCCTACGGCGGGTCCATCTTCGAGAAGGGCCATTCGGAGCGCCTGCGCAGCCACTATGAGGGCCACCGCGAGTACGCCGTCATGATGGACGTCATGGCCAGCTCGCCGTTCGCCGATTACGCGGACAACTTCGGTGAACTGGACCGCGGCGCCCGCACAGCGACCCTGACGTCGGACGGGACCGAGAGCGTCCTGGACGTCTCCGGCGATGAGCCCGTCCTCAAAACCGAGGATGAGAAGCCTCTGCACCCGTCGATGACGCGCGGCTATTTGGACCACATGGCAGCGCAGACCGGGCATGCAAACCGGGACGCGTTCGTCTCCAGCCTGCGGGAAGTGTTCCGGGAAACGGACCGACGGTTCATCCGCTAACCAAGCGCGAGCTTCGGCCCCTTTTACTGATGGACGTCCATCAGTGGGAGGGGCCGTCGGCTTGGGTGGGGATCGCGGCGCCCGGTTCCGCACACATTGCGGCCATGAGAAGATTCGACGCCTCCGTGACCACCCGTATCGACGCAGGAGAAAGTGGAGTCCAGCAGTCGCATGTGGACGCGGCCAACGAGTGCAACAAAGTGCTCGCCGCCATGTTTGAGAGCGACGTCTGCCTCATGGTCTCCAGCAACGGCTACAGCGCCTTCGGCACTGTGCATGGAACCATTGACCGCAAGAACGCGCCCTGCCTGGCTGAGCTGAAGTTCAGGGACCCCGAAGCCGCGACTGTCCTGGCCGCAGATCTGGTTCGGCGTGCAAGGGAGGCCGGCCTCGAAGCCGTGGCCTCCGCAGAGTCAAAGTCGGCTCGGCGCACGAGCTAGACCCGACCATGTCACCGGCTCGATGGACGCGCCTGCCTTTGGCGTGTCGTCCTCGCGGGTAGCGTGAATGATTCGTCCGTACACATAGGAATCATGAAGATCACAGCCTCCGCCGCCACCAAGTCCCTCACCGTCCTTGCCAGCTTGTTTCTTGCTGCTTCACTTGCCAGTTGCGACGCCGCAGCCCAGGCCGGTACCAAGGCTGCCGAAGCCATCACGAGCGCGCCCAGCATCATTACCGAGGCTCCGGCGGCCCCGGCCGTGCCAGCTCCAGCTGCACCAACTCAGGCGCCCGCAGCGTCAGATGAGACAGCTAACGCGATTGCCCTGCTCGACACCATCGAGGTAAAGGGCCGCGCCCCGAAGACGGGCTACAGCCGGGACGAGTTCGGGCCTGCCTGGGCCGACGTTGATCACAATGGCTGCGATACCCGCAACGACATTTTGGCCCGGGACCTTGACGGCGAGACGTTCAAGCCCGGCACCAAGAACTGCGTAGTCGCGACCGGCACACTGGCCGACAAGTACACCGGCAAGACCATCAATTTCGTCCGTGGCCAGGACACGAGCACCCTCGTGCAGATCGACCACATCATTCCGCTCAGTGATGCCTGGCAGAAGGGCGCCCAGCAGCTCAGCGCCGACCAGCGCAAGCAGCTCGCCAACGACCCGTTGAACCTGATGGCCGCCGACGGCCCCACGAACGGCGCCAAGGGCGATAAGGATGCCGCGACGTGGTTGCCGCCGAACAAGGCATTCCGGTGCGAGTACGTCGCCCGCCAGACCGCGGTAAAGGCCAAGTACAGCTTGTGGGTGACTCAGGCTGAGCACGACGCGATCGCCGGCATCCTGGCCACCTGCAAGTAGGACCCTAGTGCCAAAAAGAAGCACCCCGTCCTGAGAGGTACGGGGTGCTTCTTTCTTGAGCAGGGTTAGCTGCGGAACTTGAACAAGGACGTGTGGACTGACCCGTCATTGAGCTTCAACTGGAACATGCGGCACGAGTTGGCCCATGCCTTATCTGTCTTCCAGACGTAGGTGTATTTGCCGTTCCCGGCACTGTAGGACAGGCTACTGGAACCTGCCGTTGACGTCGTTTCCACCTCGGCCAGCGCCGCCCCGGTTTCACAGGTGACCGGTACGGACGCCGGCGATCCTGCAGCCAGGACGTCCAGGCCGAAGTCACCGCCGAGGCTGAACTGCATGGGAACGGCCCGGCCGGCAGTCATCACATTCAGAGCCGGTGCTGCATCGACCGGCGCGAGAAACCCGCCGAAGTCGTAACGGGAGCTGGCCGCCGGAAGGACTACCGTCGACGGGGTGCCCATGCCGCCTCCTTCGGTGAAGCCGACGACGCCGATTTCAAGATCCCTGTCCCGGCGTACGTCCGTCATCGGGACGGTGCGTGTCTTGGCATCCACGATCCCGGCAGGAATTCCGTCCACCGTCAGTACCCAGCGGTAAACCAGAGGGTCTGAGGACTCCCAACTTACCTGGACGGTGCTGATCCCTGCGGGTGTGGAAGTCGGCACTGCGGTCACGTTGGAGGGTGCGGACGGAAGCCCGTCCCAGGGACCCCTTCCGATGTGGACGAAAGCGGAGGCGTTTGAGACCAGGCCTTTCGCATCGGTCATCCTGACCTGCATGACCCCCTCGGAAACTGCCGTGTACGTGTGCTTGGCAACAGGTTCGGTTCCGGTCGATTCGTAGACGCCGTCGCCGTTGAAATCCCAGTCGTACTTCACGATGGTCGAGGCGGGGGAGTAGGACGCCGAGGCGTCGAAAGTGATCTCCTGGCCCGGCATGGCGTAGTAGTCGGGGTGGCTGAGCAACGGTACTGGCCGTGCCTGGATCCGGGTGACGGCAGTCGTCAGCGCGGCTTTCGTGTCGCCGCCGTCGATGATTACCTGACCGGTGGTTGCTTCGGCCAGAGCGGTGTAGAAGCCCCCGAAGTAGGACGGCACGACCGGGTAGACGTTAACAGGGTCGATTTCCAGGGCCCGCTTGGCGACGGAAGCAAGGGTGCTGCCGTCGACAAGGTCTGGGTCGTGATAGTCGGCATCGGTCAGGACGACGGCTGCCTTGGTGGCCCCATTGCGCCATTCCAGTCCGTTGAACGCCGTCATGAGGGCGTGCAGTGCAGCTTCTGGTCGGTCACCGCCGCCGGAGGCGTAGATGGTGGAGAGCTGGGTGTTGAACTCTGTGGTGTCTTCCTGGAATCCGCTGAGGATCCGCGCTGTGAATTGGTCCCCGGCATCCTTGTACTCAACGAGGGCGACGCGGCCGCGGTCAGCCTTGATGGTGTCGGCCATTTCGGCTGCGAAAGCCTTGGTTGCCTCAATCCGGCTCCACATCGATCCGGTGGAGTCGATCAGGAAGACCATGTCCAGGCCGGACGTGCCGGCGCCAGGCTGCGTGACGGTGTCGTTGACCTGGCCGGCGGCCAGTAGCGGCTTGAGTCGGCTGGCGATTTCGATGGCTGCCCGGTCGATGCTGAGCCCATCCTTCCAGTAGGTCCCATGGCCCTCGTTATCCCAGAAAACCCGGCTGGAGCCGCACACGAAGTCGTGGCTCGCGCAGGACAGGCCTGTTGTTGAGGTGTGGCCTGCTGGAAGGTAAGGGGCCCGGGCACCCAAGGAACCCTGGGAGACCCCGCAGTCGGGCACGTCGAACCGCCACTCGGAGCGGTCCTGATCATTCAGGCAGTTATTCGGGATGAAGAGCGGAGGAGCGCCGGAGCCTTCAGGGAGCCACAGCCTGGGGTCACCAAACAGTGCCTGGTAGACAACGCGGTTGCGCAGTCCGTCGCTCAGCTTTTCGTTATAGGCTTCGCCGACGACTTGGGCGCCCTGGGAGTAGCCGCCGAGCACGAAGTGGGCTTCGGGGCAGGCTGCGGCGCGCTTGGTCAGATAGGCGGTGAGCTCGTCGACTCCTGCGTTGACGCTGTCACCGTAGGCGAGCCCCCCACCGGCGGTGACTCCCGCGCCGACGGTATTCCAGATGGACTCCAAGCCCGTGTCTGTTCCCACGGGAACGGCCGGGTAGCTGTGCCCGTCAATGGTTGAGGTGCCGAGCTCGTATTGGTTCAAAGTCAGTGGCGCGGCGAGACGATCGTCGATTTGGTCCCTGAAGCGGAGCGCCGCAGGTTGGCGAAGGTCTTGGCCGGAGCCCCGGGCGAAGATCGTCTCGACATTGGCGCAGGCTTCGGCCACGGGATCCGCAGCGGTTGCCGGCGGAACCGCCAGTGTTAAAGCAGCCAGGGCTGCAGTCAACACGGCAGCGGTTAAGTAGTACGGAGTTTTCGGGCGCACAGCAATTACCCCCATGTGGTTACTGAACGGAAATGCCGCTCTGTCCTGCGGCTCAAGGTCGCGGGTGCGGCCTGAATGCTCTCAGGGTACCCGTCGTTTTATCCAGTGACTAGATAAACCGTGCGGAAGATTTTGCACCGACTCACAGGTGTGGTTGCACGCTGAGCACGACAATGTCGGGTTCGTTCGGATGAGGGCTGGTGACGTTCAGGATGTAGTCATACGCCCCGTCATTTCCGCTGGCCTCACAGACTGTCGTATCGCCGATGGCGTCGCCCCGCCGCTGGCAGTTCCGTTCAATCTTCATTTCAAAGCCGACCCCGGCGATCACTGACTTGAGTTCATCCAGGGTGATCTCCTGGCCTGCATCCCAGCGCCTGGAGATGCTGGGGCACGGGTTGGGACTCGTGCACAGGAAGCGCTCCGGCCGGACAATTTCCTTCTCCAGCTTCCAGTCGGCAGGGATGGCGAAGCGATCGACACGGGAGAGCACGTCTGCAGTAACTTTGTCTTCGGCAGCCCGGACCATAAAGAGCGCAGCCGTCACGGCGAGAACCAGAGCCGTGATGACGCCGGTAATGATTGCTGTTTTTTGCTTCACTGTGTTCCCCCAAAGCCATCAGTGCAGACACTCATTCGCCGGACAGCCGGCGCGGTGCTGACTGCATCGTATCCTCACGCGGCAGCTTTGTCTCCGAAATTGTCGTAGCCCGCCCGTACTATCGGCATCGACTGGCTCCCCACCGGTCGCCGGCGGCGGAAAGGGTACGACATGAGCGAGTACAGCCATCCAGAGGCAACCTTTCTGCCGCCCACCTTTCCTCCCTCTGAGGGCGCTTACCCCGCCCCGGCCAAGCTCCCGGTGCGGACTTCAAAGGCGAAGTCGGCGCTGCGGATTTCCGGCGGTGCAGCCTCCATCGCCGTCGGGTTCTGGGGCGGAAGCGCCGCCCTGGCCCTGAACTCAATGAGCACCCTGCTCGGCCCGCGGTTCACCTGGCTGGGATTCCTCATCGGCTTCGCAGCGCTGTGCAGCGTCATCACCGGGTCCGCCGCCATCATCCGGCACCGACGCAAAGACCTCCGCGTCCCGGCGCTGTCCGTAGCGTTCGCCGCCATCAACGTCCTGGGCTATGTGGCCGTCTTCGTCGCCCTCCCCATCGTAACCCCGATGCTCGGCGGCCTCGTCTTCGCCGCCTTGGGCATCATCGTGATCGCTATGACGATGGTCTTCGATGCCTGGCCGGCCGCCAAGCCCTGACAGCACCCGGCCCGGGAATACCGGTGCCTACGCATGTGAACCAGTAAGCAGTACCGAAAACCGGAGGCACAAGTGTTTTTCCTACCCACCACCGACCGGAGAGACCCGGACGAACTGATCCTCTCCGCCAGTGACATCGT
The DNA here is from genome assembly GCF_040547265.1 of Arthrobacter sp. UYCo732. Taxonomy (NCBI): domain Bacteria; kingdom Bacillati; phylum Actinomycetota; class Actinomycetes; order Micrococcales; family Micrococcaceae; genus Arthrobacter; species Arthrobacter sp. UYCo732. The sequence goes on from NZ_JBEPPJ010000002.1 coordinate 387,977, forward strand.
CGCCGGATCGACGTGCGAGTTCGCGGCCGTCCGCAAGCTGGATGTGCTCCTCAAGCGGCTCCCCGCGGTGGCCCAGGAAGCTGACGCGATGATGGATCTGACAGCGGCGCTGGGGGATAAGCATGAGGCGAAAGTTCTCGGCCTGCTCCGGGAAGAATATGGGGTCTCCCGTGTCTACGAGGTCGCCCCGCCGCGGACCTTCGACCGGCCCGGACTGGAAGCCCGGCACCGGGAAACCATCCAGGCCCTCCGGGACGGGTTCGACGTTATCTACCAGGGCTGCTTCTTCGCCGACGGCTTCCACGGCCGCGCCGACTTCCTGATCCTGCAGGAAGATGGCACCTACGCGGTGTTCGATACCAAGCTGGCCCGCAGCGCAAAATCCCAGGCCCTCATGCAGCTGGCAGCGTACGCCGACCAGCTGCGGAACGCCGGCGTCCCGGTGCACCGTGAAGGGCACCTGATCCTGGGGACCAACGAAACGACCAGCCACCCGCTGCCGGAGCACATCCCCCTCTATGACGCCGCCCGGGACCGGCTCCGCGCGGTCCTGGAAGCGCACCGGCTGGCCTCCAAGCCCTCCGCCTGGGGCGACCCGCGCTGGGTGGCGTGCCTGAAATGCGCCGACTGCAAGGCGGAGATGGACGCAGCCGATGACCTGATGCTGGTCCGCCGCATGAACCGGTCCCGCCGGGCCAAGCTCATGGACACCGGGCTGACCACGATGACCATGTTCGCCGCCGCGGACCTGCCCGACGTCGGCATCAAGATGGACCCGCTGTGGGCCGAGCTGCAGGATCAGGCACGACTCCAGTGCGGCTTCGGTGACATCGACGGCACCACCAACGGTGTCTCCTACAAAATCCTGGAAAACCCGGCACTGATCGGCATCCCGAAGCCCAGCCCCGGCGACATCTTCTTCGACTTCGAAGGTGACCCGCTCTGGCAGGACCCGGCAACGGGGGACTGGGGGATCGAGTACCTGTTCGGGCTCGTCGAGCACTCCGCCGACGGGCACGACTTCATCGCGTTCACCGCGCACAGCCTGGATGAGGAACGGCAGGCGCTCATCGACTTCATCGACCACGTGACCGAACGCCGCGCCATCCACCCGGACCTGCACATCTTCCACTACGCCCAGTACGAGGTCACCGCCCTCCGGAAGATCGCCCGCCGGCACCAGGTCATGATCGACGAAGTGGAAGAACTCGTCGAAACCGGTGTGATGTTTGACCTCTACGAAACTGTGAAGGGCTCGGTGCGGATCTCGGACCGTTCCTTCAGCATCAAGAAGCTGGAGCCGCTGTACATGCCGGCAGGCCGGCTCGGGGTCACCAACGCGGTGGACTCCATGGTGCAGTACAGCATCTACCGGGACGCGGTCGACTCCGGCCGGGACATGGCCGCCAGGGACATTTTCCGGGCCATTTCCGACTACAACCACTACGACTGCCTGTCGACGTGGAAGCTGCGGGACTGGCTGATCAACCTCACCCGGTAGCCGCCGCGTGGCGGTCCAAGGGCGATGATTCAGTTCAGATCGGCACCGTCCCTGGCCGGTGACTGCACAGACAAAAGGGGCCGCCCCGGATAGCGGGGACGGCCCCTTGTCATTCACTTACTGCGGTGCCAGGGGCGCGGTGTGATCGGTCCAGGCGCTCCCGTCCCAGTACCGCTGGATGTCGCCTTGCGGGTACCAACCGGCGGGGACACTGACGGGCGGCGGGGGCGGCGGTGCCACTGCGGTTGCCGCCTTGATCAGGGTGTCCGCGTCCTGGCCGACAGGCTGGGCCCGGTGCTTGGCGGCTGCCTGGTTGATCTTGAGGGCGAACTGCCTGGCCTTCGTCTCGTCGAGCCCGCGCACCTCTTTCAGGATGACATCGCCGGGGATGGTGATGCTCAGGTAGACCTTGGTCCGGTCCTTCTTTGCGATGGCGCCAACGAGAGCGCCGGTGCTGCCGAACGTCAGGGCGCCGGCAACGACGCGGGTGGCGGTGACCCGGGCGCTGATGGCCGCCCCGGTATCCACCTGGGCTTCGCACTCGGCGACCGGCCAGGTCTTCGGGGGCAGAAGTCCGCGGCCGGCCTGCTGCTGCAATTCACGGCCGACCAGGGCCAGGTCCTGGAAGGTGGCGGTGGCCGGAAGCACGTTCCTGAAGGCATGGCTGACTTCCGCCGCGGTGATCTTGCGGGCCACCTGCTCCGGCTCATCCGAGGGCTGTGGTGCCACGTATTCGACACCGCCCACCTTCTGCTGCAGGGCCTCGTGCAGGGTAGCGGCTGCCTTTTTGTCCGTCAGCCGGCTGGCGTAGGTGTCGATCATCGGGTCGACCTTGGTCTGGCCTTCGCGCACGATCAGGCGCAGATGACCTTGGGAGAAGACCTTCGGGGCCTGATAGTCGATTTCGAGGATGTTCTCGTAGAGGACCACTCGGGGAGAGGCTTCGCCCTTGACGGGCATTGCTTCCGGGCCAAATTCCATGATGACCGCGGTGTCTGTGAGGCGGACCAGTCCGTCCGCCGTTTTCGTCTGCATAAGGGAAATCCTAGGTGTTGCTGGAGTGAAAATTGAACATTCGTCCGGCCGTCTCAGTGGATGATCTAGGAACAGCTGCACACTTCCGTGGGCAACCTCGGCCCGGTGAGGGCGTTAGCCAGGACGGTTACCCACATGCCGTGCATCCTTCCCAGCGTTGGTGTTCGCCTCTACGTCATGAAGCCTTTGGAGGTAACCATCGGAAACGAGGCCGTAAAGCCCGCCACGTCATATTTGGTGCTGCTGGGCTTTCTTGTGCCCTCTGACCTCGGAAGACGCTGCCCTGACATATGCTCTGCGGAGAGCTACACCGATCAAGGGGGACCGATGTTCAAGCCGCGCGTCGTGCTGACAGTACTGGGGATGGTTGTTGCAATCGCAGGCACCGCCGGCGGGTTTCTGTTGCCCGTGGGGCCCTATTGCTCGGGCGCCTTCCTCGCCCAGAAGGCGTCCCTGGACGCAGGAGCCAGGGTCGGTGTCACGGCCACCCTCACCGCGTGCCGTGCCAACGCTGAACAATACGCACCCATCTGGGTTGCCGCGATCGTCGCAGGGCTCCTCCTCTTCACGCTCACCCTGGTCTGGACACTCGTCGCCAGCGGACGGTCTGCGGCAGTCGCCAAGCAGAGCCGTCCCGTCACCGCAGCAGTACCCGCCGCCCAGGGAGGCGGAAGCCGATCAACCCCCGCCTGGCCATGGATGCTGGGGATCGCGATCATCGGTATCGGTGTCTTCCTGGGGTACACGGTGGATGTGGGACCGTACTGTGACGGGGCCTTCGCAACACAAAATTCGGCCGCCGGCGCCGACATTGCCACCGCCATGAGCGGAAAATACTCGAACTACTCCGACGAGTGCCGTGCGGCCGCGGCTCAGCAATCGGTGATCTACTGGGGCATCATCGGCTTTGGCGCCGCCGTTTGTGTACTCGGGCTCGTCCTCCGGACCGTCCTGCGTCGTCCGGCAGGCGCTACCCGGCCAGGAACCATTGCCGACGAACTGGAGCAGCTCGCAGGCCTTCTTGAGCGTGGAGTACTGACCCCGGACGAGTTCGCCCAGCAGAAGGGGAAGATCCTCAGCCGCGGATAACCCTCGGGCGATCTCGGACTGCCAGGGAACGCCGTGGCGCGACTGTGACGCGGCTTTCCGGCGGGTCCGTACACATAGAGTTCACGTGGGGGATCTCTACAGCTGCACCTTGCCCCCGAAACATCGAAACGCCGGAGACTCCGGCCATGGGGGACAGGAATAACAAATGGGTTGGTTGTTTGATGACGAAACGGGCGCCGAACGCGCTGCCCGCATTCGAGGCGAAAACCAGGCAGCGGAGCATGCCCGTAAGCGGAACGCCAAGCAGAGCGACTACGAGCAGGCGCAGTACGACAAATGGGACAGCGACAACCGGAAGTACAAGCACGCTGAGTACAGCGCGGACCTGGCAGCGTTCAAGCGCAACCCAACGACTTACGAGCGGCAATACACGTCCCCCGCGGATGTCCCGGATATGCCGGGCGAGCCCTTTTTCTTCGCTCGCCGGGACGAGGCACCCGCAGCTCCCCAGAGCGAGGGCATGCCGCTGATCGCGAAGATCATCCTCGGCATCGTCGCCGTGTTCCTCATCCTTCCCGCGATACTCAAGGCCATCATGCCGATGGTCGGAGCTGTCCTGAACACCATCTGGCTGATCCTGCTCAGCGCCGTCGGACTGCTGGCCCTCGTGTGGATCATCCTGAAGCTCACGGCCGGGGACGACCCCGTAAAGATCCGGCGGGCCAAGAAGTTCAACCCGGTCCTGCTGGGAGGTCTTGTGTACCAGGTCATCCGCGAGGTGCTGGCCGAACGCAAAGCCCGGAAGTCCGTGGACGAGTAATGGCTGCTGACCCCACAGAGGCCGAGGAGCGCGCGCACCGCGAAGACCTTGAAAACGGCTTCCAGTTCGTGCTCACCCATGACGCTGAACTCCTGAAACGCCTGGAGGACGCATGACCCGCCACCTGACGGTAGAGGACGCCAAACACTTCATGGGCCGCTACGGGTTCTTCGTCCGCGACGAAGGCCTCCTGGCCTCGGCAGTCGCCCGGCCGGCCACGTCCATCATGGGTGCGGATGCCTTCGGCTCCCTGGAACTCAAAGCCGCCGTACTGCTCGAATCGGCCGCACGGAACCACCCGCTGGTGGACGGCAACAAACGCACCTCCTGGACCCTCATGGTGCTGTTCCTGTGGCTGAACGGCTACCGGCACAGCTTCGACACCGACGCGGCGTTCGACCTCGTGGTCGGGGTTGCTGAGGGCCGGCTCGGCCTGGACGAATCCGCCGCGCGCATCGGTGCCCGCCTCGTAGCGCGCACCAACTGACAGGCACCGGACAGTCCTCTACGCATGTTCCTGAGTGAGCCGCCTCCGGCGAGCCCGACGAAAGGTAACCCCGTGAAGAAGACTGTCCTCGCCGCCGTACTCGTGGCAACCGCCCTGCTCTCCACCGGCTGCGCCGTCGAAGCCGTCACGGGGACCGTCGTCGAACAGGCTGCAGAAGGCTCTGCCGGCCAGGCCGTAGGTCCCGTGAGCGCCATGGAGAAGGCCAAGGAAGAAATGGAAGCCAAGGCCTACACCGCCCGGGTCGTCGCGGCGAACCCGTCCATGATGGCCGGCCTGGACTGGACGGTCACCGGCGGCGGCTGGGAAGCGGGCGCGAAAGTGACTGTGACACTGCGTTCAGCTGATGGCACCGCTGTCGGAACACCTGCCGAGGTTGTTGCCGACGTCAAAGGAAACTTTGACGCCGTCCTGACCATCCCGGAGGGCACCGTCACCGGGACCTACAGCCTTGAAGCCGCCGACCCCACCGGCCCGCACACAACCACGGTGAACGTTTTCAGCGCCTAGACCGACTCAGCGGGATCCGCTGCTTCGACCGGCTCCCCGTCGAGTTCCACATAGTAGGACTGCATGCGGTCCACTTCGATCAGACGGCCCTGCTGTCCCGGCTCCGTCCCCGACCAGGCGCTCTTCCACGGGTCCTCGTTCCTGACGATCCCGCTCAGCTCGAACGCCAGGAACCCGCCGTAGTACCGGATCACGCTGTCGATGCTTTCGTTCTCGTCCTCATCGAAGATGCCCGGGTTGCCGGATACCTCGGCGAGTTTGAACGTTCCCCGGTGGGACGCATGCAGATCCGGGCTCACCGGTCCTTAGCCCCAGGCGTAGAAGTCGGCGTCCGTGAGCAGCCTGTCCTCCCAGACCAGGTGCCACGCCTGGCAGTAGTAGGCGAGCTTGTGAAGTGTCATGGTCGTGGTCTCCCCGGTGCGGGCCAGGATGGCTGCGGCGAGGTCGAAGATAGTCGCAGCCGGCTTCACGCGCGGTTGACCCAGCGACGGCACAGGAATCGTCCCTTCCAGCCATTGGGCCCACGTCTTCCCGGCGACCAGCACCGAATCGGGCAGGGCGGCGCCGATCTGCAATGAGGTCTGCAGGTTCCGGAGGCACCGGCGGCTGAAGCCGGCGTCCTGTTCATCGGCCGGGAGGTCATGCTCCCATTCGGTGCCGTTCCAGGCCTGGCCGTGGCTCAGCAACACCCACAAGTCCGTGCCGCGGCGCTGCAGCCGGACACTGAACGGCCGGACACCCGGGCTGTCCAGGTCGGTTCCGGACGGGGTGAGGGTGTATTCAGTGGCAAGGGAGATCAGGTCCATTCCGGTCATGTGTGCGGAGAGCGGTGCGCCGGTCTACGCATGTTTCCCGATGACCGCACCAGCCCTGGAGGACCCCCGTTGATCTACCCCATTCTGACCGTCCTGGTGGGCTCAATCGTGGTGATTATCGCGGGCATCTCCCTCTACCGGTGCGTTCGCGACGGCGGCATTTTCATCAACCAGGTGCGCTTCCTGGCCTCAGGGGTGCTGCTGATTGCGCATTTCCCACTGACCCACTTCCTTGACGGGCTGATCCTGCCTTGGCTTGAAAAGATCGGCGCCATCGAAGGCAACGTCTCGGCCTCGTACTGGATCTCGTTGGCCCTCATCGTGACCGTCCAGCTCATCATTCTGCCCACGGGCCGGGAGCTGTACGCGACCTACATGGCTGACCGCGTAACCCGCCGGGTTGGCGCCTAATTTGTGAGCGCTCAAGCAACAACCCGGCGCGGCAGGGGTGAAACCGGAGGTGAAAGTCAGGCGGTGAGGGAAATCGGCGACACCGCACACATATTCTCAGTTGACCCCGCACCGCGGCGGAAGACTGCCCGGGCCACCGTCGGATTTCTCTGCCGGTGGCCTTTCACTGCACCGGCCGCGCCGGATCCCACAAGGACCCGGCAAGGCCTGAAATCATCTTTGAGGAACCCATGAGTCATCCTGTCCGGCGCCTCAGCGCCGCCGTCACCGCCGGGGCCATGTCCGCCGCCGTCCTGTCCAGCCTGATCAGCGGAACCGCCGCCCACGCCACAACCCAGATCGCCTATGCTGCACATATGCAGGCCTCCCCGTCGGGAACCTACACCGTCCGCTCCGGTGACACCCTGAGCGGGATTGCCGCCAGGCACGGCGTCAGCCTCGCGGCCATTTTCGCCGCGAACAACATGGGCATGGGCACGGTCATCTACCCGGGCCAGAAGATCATCGTCGGGCCCGCCACGAGCACAACCCCGCACCCCAGCCCGCCCCGGCGCAGCCTGCGGCCGTCTCCGCCCACACCGTCAAGGCAGGGGACACGCTCAGCACGATCGCCACCAAGTACGGCGTCAGCCTCGCAGACGTGCTGGTGGCCAACAACCTGCAGATGCGCTCCATCATCTACCCGGGCCAGACGATCAAGCTCGCTGCTACCTCAGCAGCAGCAGCAGCAGCAGCAGCAGCAGCCCCGGCCACACCGGCACCTGCCGTTCAGCCCGCACCAACAGCTCCCGCAGCCCCGGCAGCTGCCACTCCTGTTGCCACGGCCTACACAGTCACGGCCGGAGACACGCTGTCCCGGATCGCCAGTGCCCATGGCGTCAGCCTCTCCACCGTGCTGCAGGCCAACGGCATGACGCTCAGCACGGTCATCTACCCGGGCCAGAAGATCAAGGTCGCCGGCACCGCCCCGGCTCCGGCCCTCGCGGCCCCTGCCGCGCCCTCATCGAGCCCCTCCTCGGCTGAGCTGAAAACCATGGTCTCGGACACGGCCCGCCGTATGGGTGTCGAAGCGTCCCTGGCGCTGGCGTTTGCTATGCAGGAATCCGCCTTCCGCCAGAACGTCACCTCCTCCGCCGGCGCCATCGGTACCATGCAGATTATGCCCACCTCGGGGGAGTGGGCATCCCAGCTCGTCGGTCGGCAGCTGGACCTGCGCAACGCCCAGGACAACATCACCGCCGGAGTCGCCATCATCGCGGCCCTCATCAAGACCAGCCCGAGCAAGGAGATCGCCATCGCCTCCTACTACCAGGGCCAATACTCGGTGATGAACCGCGGCATGTACGAGGACACCAAGGACTACGTCGCCTCCGTGCTGAAGCACCAGCAGAGCTTCCGGTAGACCCGACTCGAAGGCCCGCACTGCTGAACAGTGCGGGCCTTCGCTTTTGTAGCTACTTCGGGCCCTTGTGACCTGCGGGGAGAGCAATTCCTAATTCCGCACACATGCGGTGGTATGACACTAGCTTTGGGCCCGGACCAGCCATTTACCGACTTCATCGTGGACGACCTCGAAGGTGACGAGGTCGCTGGAATCGTTCATCCCGAGCCGGGCCTGGAGTTGCCATACCTCGACGTCGATGCGCCTGGCTTCTCCTGGCCCTCGCCCCATCCGCTGATCGGTCTCCCACCACGAGCGGCGCTCGTACCAGCGGACCGGATCCACGGCGACGAACCAGCTCCGACCCGCGAGCTCAAACGAAACCGGCACACCCTCCGGGCTCAAGCTGACAGCAACTTCCCTCATGCCGTGCCTGCTCCTGCGGCGGATGTCCTGCCGAGCCGCCGTTCCCTGCGCCAAACCCGCGCCGCAGAACCCCACGTTGTCCGAACCGTCACCATTTCCCAGCCCATCGTTCCGGCGGCCCCGGTAGAAGCGCCTGCCCTCGAAGACCCGGTTGTCGTGGCGGAACCAGCTGCTCCAGTCGCACCGGCAGAGCCAGCGCCCGACGCGGCGGGCCTGGCCTTGGCCGCGCTGCTGGAGGAAGCACTGGATGATGCCTTTTCCGAAGAATCTGACGTGGAGGAAGACGTCCCGTCCGTCCGCCAGCAACGGCTGACCAAGGCGGTGGCGCTGGCCAACGACGAGCCCGTCGACCACCTTCCGGAGCTGCCGCCGCTGTCATCGGGAACCGAATACGCTTCCATGCTCGCATCCTACGGCGCTTTCCCGCCCCTCCGGCCGCCAGGCCGTGACTTCAAACTGCCCCTGGCCCTTTCAGTGTTTCTCGGCTTCCTCGGAGCGGACCGATTCTACGAGCGGAAATTCCCGTCCGGCGCCCTGAAGCTGGTTACCGCCGGAGGCGTGGGAGTTTGGTGGATCGCTGACATCATCTCCATCCTGACCGGCCGGACCAAGGACAAGGACGGCCAGCCCTACAGCGGCGACAAGAACCACCGCATCATCGCCGGGTCCATCATCGCCGCACTGTTCGCAGGCCTCGTTCCCGTAGCCGGTCTGACGGTTGCGCCCGTCGCAACCACGGGGGTGACGGCAGTGAACGACGCGCTCTTCCCCAAGCCCGCACCGGTTCCCGCCTGGAATGTCATCGCTGACGTCAAGGGCAGCCCCGATCCGATCGTGCTGGACGTCACCGCTGACCGCCTGCGGCTGACCTATAACTTCCCGGGCGCCGTCTATGCCTACCTGCAGAAGGAAAGCAGCACGCCGGTCCCCGCCGACACCGTCATCATCAAAGAACTCCCCAGTAAGGGCGAAGCCAACGTGAAGGTCAGCCCCGGCCGCTACCAGTTGATCGTGCGCACCGACGGGAACGGCTGGACCATCAAAGCCGAGGAATGGGCCGTCCAGGGCTGACAGTAATTGCGAGGTCCGCAGCTGTGGTGTAGTTGCTCCATGATTGCGGTTATCCTCGAAACCCTCACGACTATTGACGCCAATGAACAGGCACTGCGTGCTGCTGACGCTTCCTGGGAATCAGCGCGCTGGGCCTTTTTGATGCTCCTTGTGACCGTAGGCCTCCTCATCGGAGCATTCCTCGCTGCGCGCTACGCCAGGAAGACCTGGGAGGCTACCAGCGCGCAGCTCAGGATGGCCCAGGCCGCAGACCGTGAACGTGAAGCCCGTAATGTCTCGGCCTGGCTCCAGCCGGCAAAGTCTGGCAACCTCATGGAGGTCTTCGCGCGCAACGGTAACGGCGGCCCAGCCTACGACGTTGTCTGCCGGATTATGGTTAAGCGGATGGCCGAGAAGGTGCCGACTGATGAAGTTCATATTGAACGCTACGTCGCTCTCGGGCCAGACGACACGCAGCGGGCCGTGAAGTACGCCTTCAACATGGGCCCGGATGGATACACGTTCGGATACAAGGACCCGAACGACGGCGTGAGGTACACCAAGAGCAGGACGACCACCGTCCTGTTTGAATCCGATGATGAATGGAAGATCTGGGACGGGCAATCTGTCACGGATGGCTTGGCCGTTGACCTGAGCTTCCGGGACTCAGCCGGCCGTTCCTGGCGCCGTGACTGGCACGGCAAGCTGATCGAGTTGACGTGAGCTCCGGGTGAGAGTCCCGGCCATCGCCGCACACATTCCGGGCATGACGAAGAACCGCGAAGAACTGGACATCCAAACCATTGTTGACGCTGCGATTTCCAACTACCTGGATGACCGCAAGCTGACCGGCGCTGCCCCGTTCGAGAACCAGCCCCCTGCCGAGCTCGCCCGTTTGCGCCAGGTGTTTTTCCCCGTGATCTGGAGCGCGCTGCCCGGCATTCTGACGCAACTGAACGCCAAACCTGTCTCGGCTGAAGAAACCGCCGATGAGATCCTTGCGGACTTCTCCGTGCCCGACTCCCTCGAAGGACTGACCCAGTGAGGCGCGACCTCCTCGACACCGGCATCGCCAAAGCCCAGGACGACTACACCATCACCGTGAACGGGCTCAGCGAAGACCTCGACGCCGGTGTCGCGTCGGTGGCCAACCGCGGCGCGGTGCAGCTCCGGATCGAGGGTCCGGAGGGTTTCGTCCTGAACCTTGAGGTGCCAGGTGCTGAGGCAGAAAACATTGTGCGGCCCCTCGTTGCCGGGGCCGTCGAACACGAAACCGAGGCCGACGTAGCCCGCCGCTACCTGCGGGATCACTCGGACCACATGTACCCGTACCAGATCGAAAGCCTCAGGAAGCAGGCCGGGCAGCCATACGACCAGTCCATCCTGGACGCGGCCGTGGAGGCATCCGGCCGATAACTACGCATGTTCCCGGGTGTAGTTCACAAAGTAAAAGCCGGACGTGGCAGATTGGCCTCTACACGTCCGGCTTTTCGTTTGCCCGTCTTGGACAGTGAAAAGCCGGGCCCGGTGCATTCTGATATTGCACCCGGCCCGGCTTATGGCATCACCCGTTATCCCCCGACACGACAAACATTAACACGTTTGTCTATTCGTTGTACATTCTGCTCAGGAAAAGCTTTCCAGTGTGAGCAATCTACACAGGGATGCGCAGAAACTGTTTCGCGTCGACCTCTGTCAGCAGTTCCGGGCGGTAGCCGGCGACGCCGTAAAACCGGTCATTGGCGAAGAGCAGCATGATCTCGGGCGAATAAACCACGGTCAGCCGGAACACCGTCATGGCCGCTCCACCGATGCCGCCAAAGTGCCCTGCCGTGGAGCCGAACAAACGGTTCACCGAATGCAAGTTCGTAAGGGCTGAGGGGTCGAATCCGTTCGGGATGTTGACTGGTTCCAGTTCGAACAGCACCTCTGCAGTGCGCTCAAGAACGGCCGGGTTCAGCAGTGTATCGATGGTGTCGTCGATGAGCGTCGTCTTCGCGCTGCGCATGCTCAGGCCGCCTGGAGCTGTCGGGAATGAACCGCGTACGGCTCCTCGAGCGGGAAGTCCGCTCCCACGATCTGGGTGACGAGCAGCTGGTTCGCTGTGGCCGCCGGGACGGCTTCAACGGTGGCGCCCACCTTCAGGCCCTCCTGCTGGTCGTAAAAGTCGGCTTCGACAACGGTGTAGGTCTTGGGTGCAGCCATGGGGATCTCCTTCAATTGTTCTGCGGTCAACTCCCATGTGTGCGGACATCGGTCGGATCATCACCGGGGCTGGATCCCTGGCGCGCCGCACACATATTGTCGGAGTATCCGTCCGAAGAGAAAGACCCCATGAAGCAAAGCATTTTTGGCCGCGTCGCCCAGCTCGCGAAAGCCAACATCAACGACCTCCTGGACCGCGCCGAAGACCCGAAGAAGATGCTGGACCAGATGGTCCGTGACTACTCCGACAACATCACCGAGGCCGAGGGCGCGATCGCCCAGACCATCGGGAACCTCCGCATGCTCGAAGAGGACCAGAAGCGCAACATCGGGGACGCGAACGAATGGGGCCGCAAGGCCTTGGCCGCGTCCCGGAAGGCCGACGACTACCGCAGCGTCGGAAATGACGGTGACGCCCAGAAGTTCGACAACCTTGCCAAGGTGGCCATCCAGCGGCAGATCGCGGCGGAGAAGCTCGTCACGGACGCCGCACCGGGCCTGGCCGCGCAGAACGAGGTCGTCGACAAGCTCAAGGGCGGCCTGGACTCCATGAAGGGCAAACTCCACGAGCTGACTGCCAGGCGGAACGAACTCGTCGCACGGTCCCGGACCGCTGCCGCTCAGTCCCAGGTCCACGAAGCACTCAAGGGCCTGGATGCCCAGGACCCGACCAGCGCCATTGGACGTTTCGAAGAACGTATCCGCCGGGAAGAAGCCACCGTCCGCGGCCAGCAGGAGCTCGCCTCAAGCAGCCTGGACGCCCAGTTCGCGGCTCTGGAAGATCTCGGTGAGCAGACCGAAGTGGAGGCCCGCCTCGCGGCCCTGAAGCGTGCCACCGCACCCCACCAGCAGATCGGTCCGTCATAAACGGCGTACCAATGACAGCGTCATCAAGCAGGGGGACCACATGACACTTCCGCCGAACTACCCGTCACCTTCACCGCCCATGGTCACCCGTGGGATGGAGCTGCCGCAGTGGGCGAAGGGCTTCCGAGCCACCCTGATGGTCTTCCATACCCTAGGCATGGTTGGCGTTATCGTCTATCTCCTGGCAGTCCTGATTCCTACCGAACCGGGAATGGGCGGCACTGCACAGAAATCGTGGACGCTTCTGTTTCTGTGGTTCTCGTTCATCATCACTGTGATTCCCTACGTCGTGGCCAACATTGTCTACGGGATTCTGTGGCTCACCAGCATCCGCGGCAAGGGATACCGGGCGACCACTTTCGTCACCGTCTTCTTGACGGCGGCTCCTTTGATCGTCACGGCAGTCGTCCTGAGCGGGATCGCCCAGGCATTCGCCCAGTAGGCACCATGCAGCAGGCCCCGGCAATTTTGCCGGGGCCTGCTCTGTTTCACGGTTGCCGCACACATCCCAGGCATGACCGTTATCCCGATAAACCGCCAGCCGAAAGGCGTGCCCGTCGGCGGCCAGTTCGCCGCCACCGCCCACGCCGAGCCTTCCCTCAGCCTTGCTCCGGCCACCACGGGCCGTCACAGCGCACCGGCCACCGCCAACCGTCCCGTCCCCGAGTCGCTGCGCATGGCGCACTTCCAAGACCCGCGGCTGGCCAGCGAGCTTGAATGGGAGATCGAGCGGACCGTCATCGCCTTCTCTGACGCAGAAATGGACTACCGGGCCGAATCCTTCAGCGACCTCGTGCCCAACCTGCAGGTTGAGGAAGCCTACGGCTACTTCAACAAAGCCCGCGACGCCCATCACGCCGGCCAGGACTGGAAGGCCATCGTCGCCGAAGCCGCCGCCGCGGACACCGCAGCCCACCCTGGCGGAACCCTGAAAGGCGACTACCGTCCGCCGCTGGCGACCCACCAGGCCGGCTACGAGCAGGGAACCCTGACCACCGGGCAGAAGTACACCGGCTACCGGAACGCCACGGACATCTGCAAGGACATCCGAGCTGACCTCAAAAAGGCTACCGAAGCCAACTATCTGCCGGCCGGACTGAAGTACTCGGTCACCAACGACAAATACTCCGGCGGCCAGTCCATCCATGTCAGCGTCCAAGGCGTCAGCGACAGCGACCGGATCGACCACACCAACCTGAACCACCGGGGCGACTACGCGGAGCTGAAAGAAGCGGAGGAACTCCAGGAGCGGGTGGAGGCGATAACTAACGCCTACAACCGGACAGACCTGGGCAACAACGCCGATTACGCCAACGTCGCCTACTGGGGCCGCGCCGAAATCGAAACCGACCGAGCCCGCCAGTTCCGGGAAGACGAAGCGGCCCGCCGCAAAGCCGCCCGCGACGCCCGCTAGAAGGAAGCAGCCATGACAACCATCACCCGCCAGCCGAAAGGCATCCCCGTCGGAGGTCAGTTCGCCGCCACCGAGCACGGAGAACCTGCCCTAAGTCTCGGCACCGACGGCGCAGACACCCTGACCGAAGAAGCCATCCTCGCAGCCGTGGCCACCCACGACGGCCCCGGCGCTGTCCCCGGCGTCCGCCGCCGGATCGCCGAAACCACCACGGAGGGCGGCCGGAAACTGTTCCTGCAGCGCTGCGATGCCATGTACAACGCGGACTCCCCGTACAGGATCGACCGGTCGGTCTACGGGCCCACCCCGGAGCAGTGCGACGCCCTGGCCGCCCTGGGCTATGACTCCGTCAACCAGTTCTCCCGGGAGAAGCTCAACCGCTTCCGCGGTGCCGGGTCCCTCATCGACCACGGCGTCGGACCGGAGCGGCTGGAAGTCCTGGACAAACTCACCACCCACGAGCACCAGTGGTCCGGCTGGGAAAAAGACGCCTACCTGAACGCCCCATTGGAAGACCTCGAACAGGTCATCACGGACAAGGACCCGACCCGGGCGCAGAAGTACATCGCCACCGTGGACCTGCTCGGGGAAGCAGCGAAGTCTGCGCGGGCACGGAGAGCTATCGACATGAAAATCGGCGACCGCGGCATCATCGAAGCCGACGCCTACTCGCTCGAACATCTGGCGGACCTGCGTGACGCCCTCCCGGAGACCAAGCGGAGCCCCATGCTCATCGTTGGGCTCGCCGCACGTGGCATCACCGGCCCGCACCTGCGCACCTACGGCTCCAAAGCCTGTGAGAAGTACACCGCGCAAGAGCTCGACGAATCCCTGGTTGCGCCCAAAACGATCCGGTCCTTCCTTTCTTCCGGCCTCCGCCTTGACCTGGACAACATGAAGACCCTCCACGACGCCGGCTACACCACGGGCGCGGACCTCAAGGCAGCCAGCCAGGTCCTGCACACCACCGATACCAAGGCCCTCGCCAACGCCCGGAAACACACCACCGGAGCCCAGATGGCCTTGTTCGGCACCGCCACCGGCAGCCGCCTCCGCCCCGATGACCCCAAAGCCATCGGCCGGCTGAACAAACTCGGCGTCGACCACCCGGACCAGCTGCGCCCCTATGCCGCAGCAGTCCACGTCCGGGCCAACACTTTCATCAACCGGGAACAGAGCATCCTGGCCATCCACGCCGATGTCATCAAAGCCGGACTCACCCCTGAACGGCTCGGCGTCATGTCCCGCGCCGGCATCCCGGTCACCGAGGCGGTCAGGCACAAAGACACCGAAGACCTGTGGGCCGCCGGCCAGGAATACCGGGCTGCGTGGGACGCCGACCAGGCCAGCAAAGTGGCACGCCGCTGGGAAACCACTCCCACCCCGTGGGCCTTCACCCACGAAACCTACCTTGACGGAGAATCCAGATGAGCCCCGTGGCATCCCGCATCCCTGCAGAGCACCTGCTGAGGGTCACGACCCTGAACATCAACCACGCACCCGACGAAGTCGAGCGCCGCACCGGGCTCGCCTGTGATGAGCTGGGCTCCCTGCTCCCGGCGGTCCTGTGCCTGCAGGAAGTCCGGTTTGAAACCGATGGCGGCTCGGTCCAGCTGGATACGATCGCCGCGGAAACAGGACTCCCTGTCGTCTCGGCCCGCGCCCAGCACGCCACCCGCGACGGGGCACTGTCCGGGAACGCGATCCTGTCATACCTGCCGGTGCTCGAATCCGGGTCCATCGCCCTGGCCACCCCGGAAGCGAGAGTCACCCGCGCCGACTATGCGGTCCTGCAGGCAGCCACCGGCCAGACCCTGATAGTCGTATCCGCCCACCTCGCTTGGGGCGGCGACCAGGAAGCGGCGCGCCTGACCCAGATGACCTCCATCGACGGCAGGGTCCGGATGCTCATGGCCCGGTACAAGGACCAGAACCCGGTCGCGATCCTCGCCGGCGACCTGAACACGGCGCCCGGCAGTGACACGAACCGGTACCTCAACGGCCACGGCGCCGGAAGTAACGGCGGCTACACCTTCTGGACCGAAGCATTCGCCACGGTCGGGAATCCGGAGGAGGCAGCGACGGTTGCGGCCGGTAACCGCTGGGCACAGTCCACCGCCCGCGGGGTCGGCATTGAATTCCCTGAGATGCTCCCCGACCGGCGCATCGACTACGTCTGGACCTACGGCTGGGCGTACGGCAAGCCCGGCTGCCCGGTCGCGATGCAGCGCTCCTTCACTGACACTACCCGCTACGGCTACCCGGCCTCGGACCACTACGGCCTAACCGTCGACTTCTGGACCCCGCCGGTGCTGGCACCCGTGCCCGCGCTGTTGGTCAGCGCCGATGACATGCTGGCCGGCCAGATCATGCTGGACCTGGAAGACGCCGCAAACGACAGCGCGTTCGTGTGACCATCCAGGCGGCCGGGGAGCGAATCTCCGGTCGCCTCACACATGAGGGTCATGACTACCGAAAGCGCCGCCGCGCGCCCTTACAGCGTCACCTTCGACGCCCTCTACCTGCACTACACACTGGTTCTTGGAACGAGCACGGTCCGGATGGTCGACAACGGGCTGACCGCTGACGAAATGAACGAGCTGACCAGGCCCGACCTGCGCAGGACACTTGCCTGGATCAACAAACTGGTCAGTGTCGTCGTCTTCCTGATCGGCGTCGGACTCATCATCAGCGGCGGGGTCTTCTTCGTTGCTGAACCCGATTACCGCATCCTCACCGGCGCCGGTTTTGTTCTCGGACTGGCTATGACGGCCGGCTTCTTCTGGGCCCACATCCGGGGCGGTCAGATCCGCCGCGAAATCAAGGCTTCCTTCATCCGGTTGACCGCGTCCGGTCGAGTCGACGTCTGGTCGAATTTGGACAGGGATCTCCAAACCGATCTCAACCGGGTAGCTGCCGTCCTGAGGTGCCTGCAGAAGCGGGGCGGTTCGGCAGACGATGCCCTCGCACGCGAGGTTGTCGCCGCAGTACTCCGACAGAACAGCAACGAACCCACCAAGCGTCAGCTGGCAATCGCCGAATCCACCGCCACCGACCCGGCTTCGGTCAAGATCCGGGAAAAGACTCTGGCCGAACAAGCCGCTTGGCGCGCAGACGTCGCCAACGCAGAGTACCTCGTCCAGGAGCTCGAAAAGTCCGCCAAGGAGAACGTCAAATAACCACAACACCCCTCCCTATACAGGGTCGTGTAGGCATGGGGCCGCGGCGTTGCCCGTGCAGAACACCTCATCCTCACGCTGGAAGAGGCTGCCAGCCAGAAATCGAAAGCTGCGGCTGCTTAGTCATTACAGACGGACTCAAAACAATGCCCGGAATCGACGGTATCCTTCGAAAGGAGCCGGCAGGGCTCAGCAAAGCGCGCCGACGGGTGCCCTTGACGATTAATGGGGAAATTTGAAAAGGACACTCTTGCGATCCTACGGATCTGCTGTTCTGGCGGCATGTGTCGCTATTGGGGCTGCCGGGTGCACGCCGCCGGGCGATGAGGCCGCGCCGGCATCTTCTTCCGTCGACCACCCAGATCTAGTCCATGACGTGGCATCGGCCTGTGGCGCGCCAGTTGTCATCGTAGGTGTGCGGGGAGACGGGGAGAACCAGGACCAGGGTGGTATCAGGGGCTTTGGAGACATCGTGACGGAAGCCGCCCGGACGTTGCGAAAGCAGCTCCCTGAGGGAATCGGGGCGAAGTATCTTCCCTTGACCTACCAGACGAGTTCTGGTCCTGAAGCGTTCCGCAATGCAGACCCCTACAGAACAGCTATTGAGAGCGGCTCCAAGGCACTCATCCAGACACTTGCCGAGCTGGCATCGTGCAGGGATTCCAAAGTGGTCGTGATGGGGTTTGGACAGGGGGCTGAGGTAGCCCATACCGCAGCTTCTCAGCTGGACCAATCCACCACAGGGCACGTCGCATCCTTTTGGCTGATCTCGGATCCGGCAAGGAAAACAACCGAATCGGTAACGTCGTACCTTGAGGGCCCGTGGATTGGCGAAGACAAGAAGATCGCCTCGACTGGTGGCGTCCATGCCGGGTCCAGCGGAACGATAAGCCTTCCCGATGACAAGGTGATCTCGGTCTGCCACCCAACGGATGACGTGTGCCACAACTACTCTAAGAGGCCTGACAACCTCCAATGGCAGAACCACAGAGGCATCTATTCGTCGGACTCGGACCCCGCTAAAATGCACGACACCCCTGCTCGCTATGTAGTCGCGAAACTCGGATACCCAGAAAAACTCCCGGTTCCCGGTGAACTGAAGTTCAGTGATGGGGGAGCCACTGTGGTCGTCGACTCTGGTGACGCTGAGCCACTTGGGCGAGGAGGCGTCCAAAAGACCAGTGACAAATGCGAGGCCGATGTTGTCGTTATCGGCGCCCGTGGATCATATGAAAGCCTCACGGAAGGTGCACAGCAGGGTCAGAACTACGACCCGAGTAGGAGTTTCCTGCGAGGCTTTGGCACACCTGTATCACTGGCCGCAGAAAAACTGCGGACCACCCTCTCTCCTGAGATCAAGGTTCGCTTCATTCACGTGCCGTACGAGGCAGTCAGGGCTGACTACGCATTTGCGCCGGAAAGGCTCAGAGAGCTCAACCAGGACCTGATTTACACCAACTCGGTCAACTCGGGCGTAGTGAAGGCAACCCTCCTCATCAGCGAACTCCTCGAGAAGTGTCCGGACACCAAGATCGTCCTCATGGGGTACAGCCAAGGTGCGCAAACGATCCATAAGGCACTGCTCCAAATGGATAAGCGCACGTATCAGGCAGTTGCCGCAGTGGAGCTTATAGCAGATCCGATGCGGGATTCGACAGACCTCGCTACCACCAACTTGCTCGGTGTCCCGACAGACGTCCCGATCCCTCTTGTGCCCGAAGACATTGCGGGGGTGCCTGTCGCCTTCCCCTTCGGAGGAATTCGCTCCTACTACGGGGAAGATGGCAGCAGTCCTGGGGATCCCAAGCTCGCGACTGTCAGCTACGGCCCCCTTGGCACGCTGGCAGCCAACAACGGCAAATTCGGTCGATTCGACGTCAAGCTTTCGGGCAAGATCCTCCACTACTGCAACCCGCTGGACTTCGTGTGCAACGGTCACCTCCCAGACGCTCATGGCAGCGCCTATCATGCGCCCGACGCCCACGGGACATCCGCCGGCTGGGTAGCAGGGCGAGTCGTGGAGGCCTTGAAGACCCCGAATCTAGGCGCAACAGTTCTGTCAGAAGACAAGACCTGCAGAGCTGACGTGGCAATCCTCGGGCTACGTGGGTCGGCTGATTCCCTCAACTCAGGATCGATCGAAGGGTTCGGCCCGACGGTCAGCGCTTCGGCAGAAGGGCTCATCAAACAACTGCCAGCCACAACCAAAGTCCGGCTCATCCCCGTCGGCGGCCCAACGGAACCCCGAAAGTTCGTTCCCTACGCAGGCCCGGAATATTTCGATGCTCTTAAGTCCCTCGCTGACCAGGTAAGCAAGACGGTGGACGCACAGCTGACAGCCTGCCCCCAGACAAGGATTGTGGCCATCGGATTCGACATCGGTGCCGTAGCCCTCCATAACGCAATTCCCGAGATGCCCGTCGCACAGCGGAACCAATTTGCTGGGGTCTGGATGATCGGCGACGGGTCCCGCGCACGCTCTGAAAATCCGCATATAAAGGTTGGTGTTACCGCCGAGGCAGGATCGGTCTTGGAGTCGGCCGGCGGAGACGACTTCGTCACCCGCGACACTTTCGCAATTGATGCTCCAATGGCCATTTCCCCCGCCTTTCCTGCTGACCTCAAAAACAAGGTCGTAACCGTCTGCGCATTGCTGGACAGCACATGCCATGGGAGCAACTCCGTTTGCGACGGGAACACGAAGGAATGCCGAGATTTGCACGGGTTTCCGAAGACAGCTGATACTCCGGAGGAATTCGCGGCAGGCCAGGAGCTCCACCGAACCGGCTACGCGCTTCCTGAGTACGTTGACTATCCTGCGTACTGGATGGCAGAACAGGTGAAAGCGGCTATGAAGGGCGAGACGCGGGAATACCACCCAGGATTCGAGCCACCCCTCGTCCACAACCAGTAGGGACCTTGGCCTGGTGACGCTTTTCTAATTCGCCGTACACATGGGGTGCAACGGGCCCCCGGAGCGTTCACCCACCTCCCGGGGCCCGCACCCAATTTCAAGCAAAAGGATCACCTGCCATGGCGTCGCCTGTCCTCACCAATGACCAGCTTCTCGAATCAGCCGACGTCATCGCACGCCTGCGTGAATTCGCAGTCCGCATCGGCGACCGCCACGGAGAGGACGCTCCGGTGCTGACCGCTGGCATGGTCCAGGCCGTCCTCGATGATGAGCCCGAGAAGCTTGCGGACCTCGAAGCAGCGGCGGGCCTGTGATCCCCGGACTCGACTTCGTCGCGATCGACTTCGAGCTCGCTAACCCGAAGCACTCCTCCGTCTGCCAGATTGGGCTCGTGAAAGTCCGCGACGGCATCCTCGGCAAAACCCACACGCATTACGTGATGCCCCCGGTCGGCCAGCAGCACTTCGGGCAACGCCAGATCGACGTCCACGGCATCACCCGCCGCATGATCGACGGCGCCGACGGCTGGGAGCTCATGCTGCCCCGGCTGGAAGCCTTCACCGGTGACCTGCCCCTGGTCGCCCACAACGTCGTCGCCGAACGGTCCATGATCCGCCAGACCTCCGAAGCCATCGGCGTTGTGCCGCCTGCGTTCACGTTCTACTGCACCCAGCGCGCCGCCCAGCTCCACCTTCCCGGCCAGGAGTCCTACCGGCTCAACATGCTCGTCGAACACCTCGAACTACCTCCCCTGCAACACCACGACGCCGGAGAGGACGCCGCTGCGGCTGCGCACCTGGCCGTCCGTCTTTCCGAGATCACCGGGATCTCCGACGTCCACTCGCTGTTCCCGGTCATGAAGCCTTCACCCGCAGCCAAAAAGGCGTGGAAGAAGACCGCGTGAGCGACGCCGTCAAGCATCAGAAGTTGGTGCGGGATCTCATCCCTGCCATCATCGAGGCCAACGGTGGCACCGCGGTAACTCGCACCCTGAAACCAGAAGAGTACCGGGCCGCCCTGCACGCCAAACTGGCAGAAGAATCTGATGAGCTGCGCGGAGCGGTAGAACCTGATGACCGGCTGAGCGAGCTCGCTGATCTACTGGAGGTCCTCAAGGCGCTGGCCGCCGACACCGGGTACGACTTGCTGGAGGTAATCGAGTCGGCTGCCGCAAAGTCGGCGAAACGTGGAGGGTTAGCTCACCGGGTCTGGCTGGAAGAAACGCGGGACTGAGCATCGTTTCTTTGGAACTGCGTCATCCGGGCAGCACCCTACAATCAAAGACGTGTCATCGAACCCGTACATTTTCCGCCCCAAGATCTTTCTCGCGGGGCGGCCCTGATCTCCGTTGCTCTCATCACGTCCTGCAGCCATGCGTCCCCTCCGCCGTCCGTTTCACCCGCAGCCGTAGCAGGTACAGCCCTCCAGACGGCAAACGACAACTATCGTGCCGGGTTCAAGCGAGTCGTCGCGGAGAACGCCACCAACGCTGGAGGCATGCCCTGCGAAGGAATGCTGGGACTTGACCCACCTGGAGAGGGACGACATGGGAGTCATCTCCGGCGCCTACAAAGCCGCCAAGGCAGCTTACGCCGGCAGCGCCGACAACGAACCACAAGAGCTCTCACAGTGGAAGGACGCGATCGCTGCGGTGAAGACAGACCTCATCGTGTGGGGATCGGCCGATATGACCGGGGGAGTAGGCAAGCACTCCAGCGCAGCGCTGAGCAAAACCCTTGCAGACCTGGACAAAACCGATGAGTTGGTCAACGCCTTCGCTCCTGCATCGGTTCGGGCCGTGGCAGCTGCGTCCGCGGCTAGATAGCCTTCTGCCCGCAGCACCGCCAGCGTAAACCCCCGGGGCTGCGGGAGACATCCTTCACTCCACGTGGAGCCACGGACCTCCTGCCGCACACATAAATGGCATGAGTGCACACACGTCCGAAACCACCACGGTTGACATCAGGATCGCCACCCCGTTGCCGTCCAGCGTCCTATTGACCCTCGGTGCCCTGCTTGACTCCGCCTACCCCGGCGCCCAGCTGGCCACCAATGATGAGAAGTACCGGGACCAGGTCATCTTCCGCGTCGACAACGCGAAGCGACAGACCGTGGATGACGTCACTGCGGCGGACTTGCGGGTGGAGCCTAGCGGCGAGGACCTGGACATCATTGCCCTGGGTCCCGAAGGTGTTCGGACGCTGACACCGGAATTTATCGCCGACAGTTTCCTGCCCGTCATCAAGGCGGCCTTCGAGATGAACCCGGAGGCCGAGAACTACCTCGAATTCACGCTCATCGACAAAGAAGACCACCATCGCTACCTCCTGACCTTCTGTAAGTCCGCCCACCAGACTCCGCACGAGCTGCGGAAACTCGCTGAGCAGGATCTCGCTGACGCGCGAGGTGTGATCCACCGGCAGTACGCCGCCGCCATCTACGGGCTGTTGGGACAACCGCGTGCCGGCCGCCCCGACACCTACGAGGCAGGGGTCAAGGCTGCACTGGACGCTGTCCGGCAACTCGGGTTCCCGTACACCGATGACTCATCGGACGACGAAGGCTGATGGACGGGCAATCCGTCGATCTCACCGATCCGCCCCTGACCCGGCGGGAAGTGCGCCGCCGCGAAGAGGCCGCACGCACCCAGCAGCCGGTCCCGGAACCGTCGGGCCAGGAACTGCCGCCGCCAGAGCCTCCGAGGCCCGCACCGGACAGCACAGCGCCCCGCAGCTCGCCTTCGGGACGGGTCCCGCAATGGGCTGTTGACGACGCAGCCGGAAATCCGCCGCAGGACACCGGCTGGCGCGGGGGACTGGCGCCGGTAACCTACGACTGGGAAACGAAGCCGCATTTACCTCACCAGGCCTTTGTGCCTCCCTCTGTCCGCTACCCCTCTCCGATCAAGCGGTTCTTCCGTGCCCTGGGGAGCACGGTCCGCGACATCGTCAGCGGGGTGTGGAGCTTCGTCAAGTTCCTCGCCCTGGCAGCGATCCTCAGTGTCGCCGGCTGGAACGCCCTCACCCACTTTGCCCCCGGCATGGCCTCCGACATCGAAGGCTGGGGCGCCTCCTACGGCATCAGGAACCCCTTGCCGGAGATCCTCGCCGGCGGGTGGCCGCCGTCCACCTCGAACGGCGGGGCGCCCCCGCCCGGAGCCGACTCCGATCAGCCGCTCGGGGTTCCCGCGCCGGCGGCGGGGAACAGCAGCTCCTATGCGTTCCTGAGCGCCGGCACCGACCAGGCATTCGTCTCGTACGACCCGTGCCGGCCCATCCACTACGTTGTCCGGCCAGACCGCGCCCCGGCCGGAGGCGAGCAGGCCATCGCCGACGCCGTCGCCGAGGTGTCACGCGCCACCGGGTTCGTTTTCGTCAACGACGGATTCACTTCCGAAGGTCCCTCCCAGAACCGCGCCGCCAAACAGGAAAACCGCTACGGCGACCGCTGGGCGCCGGTCCTCTTCGCCTGGGAGACCACCGCCGAACAGCCGCAGTTCCGCGACAATCTGGGAGCAGGATCAACCACCCTCGGACTGGGCGGCAGCATCTCCGTCACCGTCAGCGGCAAGAACCCCACCTACGTGACCGGACAGGTCCGGCTCAACGCCGCCGCGCTGGCCAAAATTGGCCGCGGCTACCATGGGCAGGACAGGCTCAAAGCCGTCGTCCAGCACGAACTCGCCCACGTCATAGGCCTGGACCACGTCCCCGACTCAACCCAGCTGATGGCCGCCACCATGACCGAAGAATCCACTGACTTCGGTGCCGGGGACCTGGCCGGGCTGGCCATCCTGGGCACGGGGAAGTGCCGCCCGGACCTATGAACCGGCGGCCGCCGGCACCGTGCGGGACTGAATGAATCCCCGGAGCGCTGCCGGATCCAGGAGGACACCACGCTTGGTCGCCCGGTTGACGTTCAGACCGCCGATCTCGTCGTGGATGGACACCCGGGCAAGCGCTACGCCGGGCGAGTGCAGCGCGTAGGCATCCTTGAGCGCGTCGTACATTGCCCGCTGCTTCCACCGGGAAGACCCGAGCGGGCCAAGGATTCCCTCAGCGTCGGATCCACCGAACATCCGATTCGATGACGGGTTAGCCCATTTCCCGCCGTGCTTTCCCGCGCTTAGGCACCTATCCTCCGTCTCCAGCGTGTAGCGGCTGTAGGCGTGGGTCCACGGGAGGCGAGGGAATCCAGGGGTCGCCAGGGAGAGGCTGCGGTAGCGGTTGAAATGCAGGTCCTCATCGAACTCGATGAGTAGATCGTCGGCCTGGAGGTCCCATCCATGCGGTGCCAAGACAGGCCGGACGGGAACCCCTCCCAATGCCCTGAAGCTGACCATCAGAGGGTCCACGGCAGTTGCAGCAAGCGCAGCTGTGGTCGCCCACGGGATAGTGGCTTTCGTCGGCTTCCACAGCACGCGGTATCCGGCGTTCTGCAGCGACGCCATGAAGGATCTGGCCCGGCGCTCAGTGGTTCCCATGCTGCATTTTAACGGCGAGCATGGCGAATCGGACTTCCGCACACATGAACCGCATGACAACTCTCAGCGAAACCTACACGCACAAACAGCCACTACAACACCGCATCACCCGCCTCGACACCCCCGAATCCGTCCACTATTACGGCCGGACCTACGACAACTACCCCCGACCCGACGGTACCTTCGAGCTGCCGTCGCCCGACTACGTCCGCCGGTTCTCCCAGCCGGAGGACACGTACCTTATCGAGGTCCTGGGCGGGAAGGGACAGCCGACCGGTGAGTTCAACGTGCTCAACGGGGAGGAATTCCGTGAGGAGTTCCAGCCGCACGAGGAGCCGTATTTCGAATACGGTGTCCAGTTCCTCCCGCGGCCCCGCGACATTGTGGAGCACGGCGGCAACCTGGAGAACGCCCGTGAGGCCCTGAAAGCCCTCCCGGTCCTTCGCGACTCCGGCGACTCCGGCGACTACGGCATCGTGCGCCGTTCCGTCATGGAACCGGGGCCGTGGGAACGCATCGAGTAGCTGCTCAGGGTGCAATGGACACGTAGCAATCAGTCCGTGGAGAGCACCTACGAAGTCAAGGTCGTTGCTAAGGATGTCAGCCTGACTGGCCCCAACAAGATCGTCATTGAGAAAGACGGCCAGAGACTGAAGTGCGATGATCCATCGAGCGACGACCTCAGGAACAAGACCCCGCTGAACTGCGAGCCTCCGACGTCGGTCACGAAGATCGAAGCAGAGAAGTAGAACGAGCCGCGTCCACGGAATAGGGGCGCGCCGGTCAGACGTGCAGGGCGCCGGCTGATGCCGCACACATGACGCGCATGAAACGAACCCCGGTCTACATCACCGTCCGCGAGAACAACACCACCGTCATCGACAGCCACCCGGAAGGGTTCCCCGTCGACGGGGACGCCCTGCACGACTGCGCCACGCTCCGTAAGCGCGCAGAGGCACTCATCAATTCTGACAGGTTCTGTTGGCCGCCGCGCGAGCCTGGCTCGGGGGACCCCTGCACCCGAGCGACCCGCCGCTCAGCCCCGTCCAGGTAGCCCAGCTCATCACCAAACTGTTCACCGGCGGCGCCCCGCGCTTCGTCGCGTTCGCCCCCGCCCTGCAGAAAGTCCAGGTCGCCTCATGATCAGTAAGTTCCGCACGTACCGGGCCAAGATCGCCGTTGACGGTGTCGCACCACTGACCTTCACCGAATGGCTCTACGGGCGCATCGCAGGCAACCTGGAACTCCGTGCCGCCACCCTGGCCAAGAAGCGGGGAGACCATGCTTCCCTGAACCATGCCCTGCTGGCCGTCTGGGCCGGCAACCAGAGCCGCGGCGGCCACCTCGCGGCCAGCCTTCCACCGCACGAACTCTCCCAGGCCATCAAACAGGGAAGGCTTCGGCTCGTTCTGGATCCTTACCGTTCTCCGCACGGCTAAAGGGCCCAAGCCCGGGGGAGGGCGGTTCACGCCGCCGCACACATGAGGTACAGGAAGAAACACCCCTCACCCAAGGAGTCGCCATGAAGGCAGCCATCATCCCGGCCGACAACACCCAGCCGATCCGCTTCGCCGACATCGACCCCGGGCAGGAGTTGTCCGGCCTGGTCGGCGGGGATTTCCAGTTGGTGGGACTCCGCGACTACTCGATGAACATGTACCTGAACGAGAACGGCAAGCTCGAGAACCTTCCGACCAACTTCCGAGCCACCGTTCTGTGCAACTGGGCCGAATCCATCCGCGCCGACGATTACATCAACGGGGACGCCGTCGTACTCGGCCCGATCGACGAAGAAGAGGGCGAGGACACCGGCCTGGCCGAGGTCCAGTGCAGCTGGCTGGAACGCTTCGACGCTGAACTCTCCGACCTGAATCACGTCGGAGACTAGTCGATGCCCGCACCGCTGTACCGCAATGTCCACTCCGATCAGGAGGAGCTGATCGCAGTGCTGACCGAACGGTACGCCCATCAGAAGATCCGTTTCGACACTGGTTTCGACGGCAGTGTCCCGGTCCAGGCCACCGGGCGGATCGGCCGCCAGTTCTTCTACTTCCGTTTCCGCTACGACACCGCGTCCCTGACGCTCGGGACAGCGGACCACCGTGTGGCTGCCAGCCGCGCCAAACACGCTCGCCGCAAGGCACTGCGTGAGCTGCGGCGGGGGAACGTCGACGACGGGTTCATGGGCTTCATGCTGAAACGGGACCTTCGCCGGGACACCTCGTTGGACCGCCACCCGTCCCGCGCCGTCTGGTACGCCGTCATCAACGACGTCACCGGAGAGCAGTACGCCGGGCATCTGGAGGCTGAAGAGTCAGCGGAGCTGTTCGTCGAGCTGATGAGCAGGCTGCAGCCGGTCCCGAAGCGGAAGCTTGGAAGCCACTCGTTCGCGGCGCTGCGTCGGGGCTCGTACACGCCGCCGATGCCCGACCACCGGATCGTGATCCGCAAGCATCAGGGCCGTCACATCCCCAGAGCCTGACACGCGAAGGCCCGTCCACCCCGCACTGGGACGGCCGGGCCTTCGGCCTTACTGCAGTCAGGATTCTTCGGTGAGATCCACGACGTCGGAGCCTGCGTTCTTCTTCACGGATTCGATCCCGTTCAGGGCGCTGGCCTTGGACTTGTAGCTCTCCGAGGAAGCGATCGTTTCGCCGTTTCCGGCCTTGAGCCGGAACCTGTAACCGCCGGACTTGTCCTTGTACACCTCAAATTTTCCTGCCATGCGCGCCCCTCCGCTTCGGTGAATCCGGCCAGATGGCCGCTGGGCCACACACTACCGAGAAGCAGGGCAACAGGCCACCCTGATGATCCCGACAGGTGCCGCCGCACACATCAGTGGCATGACAGCTTTTCGTGCGGAAGCACAGAACCCCGAAACCTCACCCGAGCGTCTCCACGAGCTCATCGATCTTCCCGGAAATCGCGGCGATTGCGACTCCGATGCCGGATGGTGCCGCGAGTACGTGGCCGCCAACCCCAGCGCCTCCGTAGAAACACTGGCGCAGCTGGCCATAGACCAGGACGACTTCATGGCACGCCTCGGGGTCGCCAAAAACCAGTCCACGCCTACCGCCCTCGTCACAACCCTGGTCGATGACCGGAACGACATGGTCGCCAACGCCGCCCGTGAACGCCTCGGCCTGGACTCGCGCCCGCGCCCTTCTATCCGGATCCCGGGATTACCAAAATTCGATCCGACCACTGGAAGGATGATCCGCTAACCGCAATATCGGTAGCCCGGTTGGATAGCATGATGCCGGGAGTCCGGAATCACGGGCTGCATCCGATACAAAAACTGTTCAAACACGGAGCGCGCAAGATTCAAATTCGACTTGGGGGAGATTGAAATTTACTACTCAGAATCGGTGGCCTCAGGCCGCCGGCAAATAGCACGTGACAGCCCTGAACCCAGCTGGATCGGGGGCGCCAAAGTCTGGACCTGGATTCTCAATGGCGTCCTTGCGCTCCGAGCAGCAGCCCGCTTCCGCGCCGTCCAATACCTGGCCGCGCTGATCTTCATCGTTTCAAGCGCCGGAATGATCGCCGCCGTCTCCCTTCTTGTAATCATCGCGGCCTCGATGGTTGCAAGCCTCAAAACTGGAGACCTGCCGATTGAGCTCTTGATGTTCGGGCCCGCCGCAGTCTGGCTCGCCGTCTCACCGATCATCGGGGTCTTCACCGCGCTGTTCGGCCGCCGTCGTACGAGCAGCCTTCCTCTGTCCGTGCTTCGGTTCATGGGCGCCCCGGCGCGGGAATCCCTGCGGGCATGGGACGGCATCTTCTTCCACGTCGACAAAAAGATCGGGCGCGTCATCGCCAGGCCGCTGCTGTGGCTGCTCCGGAAGCCCAGACGGTTCATTATCGTGGCGGCGGTTCTGGCCATCACATTCCTGCTGGTTGCCTCCGGGATCCTTCTGCCCGGCCACCTGGTGTCGTGGGCCAACCAATTCGGCCGCGGCGTCAAATTCGTCGGAGGTACAGGTGTTGGGGCCATGTTCTGGGTCGTCTTCGTCCTCATCATTCTTTTCTTCGTCGCATTGATCACCTACCTGTTTCTCATCCTCTACGTGTGGCTTAGAAGCGCACTCGTGGCGCTGCCCCTGCTGTTCCTCTTCGTACTGTCCAAAGACTCTGATTTGGCGGCCGTGAAACCTTTCTGGGACCCCGCTGTCGACCTCGTCACCTATCTGCCTCCCGGGATCACCGAAGCGTACGACCAGCCTGTAGACAACTTGCTCACCGCGGTTTTGGTCAACCTTTCCAGGGTTTTCATCGGCAACCCGGGGGCTCCTACGACGATCGGGATGATCCTCACCGGTGTCCTGATCGGCTGGCTGCCCTACATGCTGGAGCAGCTCGACAAGCCCACACCACGGGAAGTCGTGGCGCGCCACGGTTGGGTGGAAGCCAACGAACAGGCACAGGCAAACAGGAAGCACCTGGTCTACGTCAACGCACTCTGGGGCGGCGGTCTTGCCGTTCTCTTCTTTGCCTTTTCACCCACGTGGTACCTGGTGTCCACTCTCGAAAAGACCGTTTGGTACACCTTCCTCTTTGTCGTCATCCCGGTCGGGACAGGCCTCCTGGTCGTTCGTGCCATCGTGAAGAAGGTCCGCAAGTCCGGCCGGATCACCCGCCCCCGGCCCCTGGACATGTCCGCCGAAGAGACTTCCGAAGCACTGGGAGCCCCGGAGAAACTCCCCTCGATCGCTGAGAACTACACCCCGATGGCCCGTCTGCTGTCGGAGGCCCAAAGGCTGAGGAGTATCGCGCCGGCCGAGGAGCCAGCGCCAATCTAGGCCGCCGGGTTGCGGCCAGTGGGGTCCGGCCGGCGCCGGCCTCCATTGGCCTGGTGACAGCCGCCGTGGCTTCCGCACACATCAGGACCATGGAAACACTTACCACCGGTGCGGACCCGGCAGCAGGCCCCGACGTCAACGTCCGCCTCAACCTTGCCCAGGACCCTGCCACCGAGAGCCAGGCACTGTGGCAGCTCATCGATGACGCCAATGACCTGGTCGCAAACACCGCCCGTACCCGCCTGGGCCTGACCCGCCGCCCCACGTACGAACCGCATGTCGTGCACATCCCCGTCATCGACACTGTCACCGGACGGCTCGTGGCATGAGCGCTCCCGCTGTCTTCAGCGTCGGGACGGGAATCTACCGTGCGAGCGTCCTGAAGGTCCCGGCCGACGCCGCCCGCCTCCAGGGCGACTACGTCCAGACCGACGACATGTACAACCGCGGCGGCTCCGACCGCAGCATCTGGATCCAGTTCTCCGGCTCCGTCCTCATTGAACGCCTCGGCGAGGACGGGAAGCCTGTCGATCAGGATGTCCTCCTCGCCTCCGAATTCAACACACGCTTCGGCTTCGCCCTCCCCACAAGCAACCGGACATGAGCGGCGGCGCCTTCGACTACCTGTGCATGGCCTACGACCTCAACGGCGTGTTTGAACGGCAGGAACAGATGGCCATGATGGCAACGACCCTCCGTGACTGGGGCCACGACGGCGCCGCGGCGGAAACCGAAGCCCTCCACGCTGACCTGGAGCGACTCGACAGTTCCGTCATGGACCGTGTCGAACGGTTGCGCGGTGTCTGGAAGGCCGTGGAGTGGACCACCTCCTTCGACTGGGGACCTGACTCCGTAACCGAAGCCGTCCAGGAACTCGAATCACTGACCGACCCCTCACGCGTTACGCAGGACGCCCGGGTACGATCGACCGTGAGCATTTTCCAGGACTGGCCGGACCAGCCGACATGGGCCGGGAACACCGAAATCGTCGGCGCCGACGGCGACGCGGACGGCGACCCTGACCAAACCATCGAACGGCAGTTCTCCCTCGAGGTGACCGTCGGCGGATCCACCGCACGGGTCGAGGAAACCCACCTCCGTATGGAGGGGCAGGAGAACGCCGGCCTCATCGAGAAGATCGGCCCGCTCGTCAGCTTCAGCCCCGACGACCTGACTCCTGAAATGGCCGCAGACACCCTCACTGCCCTGACGGAGCTGCTGGCCAGCTACAACCGCGCCTGAGTGGTGAGCGTTCCGGCCCCCGACGCACACATAGGGCGTATGGAACCGTTTCGCATCATCACGACCCCCGAGGAACTCGCTGCCCTGACGATCAGCACGATCGTCTGCCCGGTACGGCAACCCGGCCTGGCCTACCGCAAGGCGTGGTCGGACCTGTTCACGACGTTCGAGTCACCCAAAGAGTGGGACAACCGGGAGGCCTGGACGATCCTGACCATGCACTGCCCGGACGACAAGCCTGAGGTCTGGGTACTGTGGGATGCCGCTGCGAAGAAGGACCCGCTGCCCAAGCAGGGAGCCTTCATCACCGTCGTGCCGTCGCGATCCCCGCGCCGGAAGGCCCACATCGGGTTCGGCTACGCCAAGTCCGCCATCACGGGTCAGCTCCACAGCGGCGTCGCCCAGGAAGACCTGGCCATCCTGCAGCTGGACCCGGTCAGCAGCCAGTACGTCGTGCTTCACAACATCCCCAAAGGGACGCTCAAATCCCAGCTGCCCTGGTAAATAGTCAGCGCAGAACCAACAAAAAGGACAAGAACGTGACTGAAACGCAATTCATCTACCTCATTGGAATGTCTGCCGGCGCCGTAACTGGAATCGTGCTCGCCTTCGTCCTTCGACCCCGTGTCATCAAGGCCCGTACCGCGGCACGACGCGTAAACGCATTGAAGGTCGCGGACCTTGCCGCTGACCCTTCCCAAAACCTCACCGTCGCTTCTGCCCTGGATCTGCTCACCAAATACCGCAGTGTTGGGGCGCTGTCGGAGCAGGAGTTTGACTCCCAGAAGGCCCGTCTGGTTGGTGATTTGGCGTGAACCCCTACCGTATTGTCCGCTCCGAAGCGGAGCTCGATGCAGTCGCCATCGACTCGCTCGTCTGCCCGGCCTACTACCTGAGCGCAATCCACGAGAAGTCCGCCCCGAACGAATGGGTGGAACCTGGCAGTGAGGACACCCTCCCGACCGCAGCCGTGTGGGAAGTCATGACCGGATCCTACGAGACCCTGGTCATGGACGAAGACCGGGAGGCGTGGGTGCTCATTGATGCTGCCGCCCCCAAACTTGTTCGGCCTCCCCGGCCCGCCACCTCGCCGGATTACGCCACCCGGGTCCAGAACCGCGCCGCGGAATTCGTGACACACCAGACGCTCGACGAAGCCCGCCAGGCCATTGAGGACGCCGTGGGGGACGGAGTCACCATCGGGCACACCAACATTTGGAAACGGCCCAAGGACGCTTACGATTACCGTTCGCATGTCCACATCCCGGCCGGCACCGCTGTTTCGCAGTTTCCCTGGAATTCACCCGCTGCCGCTACCATCTGATCCACGTGCCGAGTGGGCACAGAAATGGAGGACAGCTATGCCGCACTACCCCGACGACGTGGTCCGCTACACGCGCGATGACATCCTTCAGACGCTGGCCGAAACACTCGGCTCTACCCCCGATGACGCACGGATTGTGGACGCCTACGAGCAGATCGTCAGCGAGTGGGCACTGCACGCGGAGGACTCGGACGCCGAGTACATGCGGTTCTTTCAGGAAGGGCCCGTCGCCACCCGGATAGACCTCGCCGCCGCCCAGGCGTGGGCTACAGGGCGTGTCCTGCTGTAGGCCGCAAAGTGTCGCCAAAATCACTGCCGGACATGCCCCGGATGTAACCTTCCGGACGCTTTATCAGCGCATGTTTATAGGTATGACCCCCTGTACGAATCACCGCTACTTCCTGCCCAGTTACGGGCTGGCTTTCGAGGCCTCCTGGCCCAGGCCGGCACGCACGGGAAGCAGTTGGATCCGTGCCCGCCTCCAGGGCCTGCTCTTCGACGGGCCGGCGCCGGGTAGCCCCGAGGGAACCGTGAATCCGGATGCACTGTCCGCTGCCGTGCAGCTGATCGAGGCGCAGGACATTGAGGCTGCCACGATGGCTTTCACGGAGCTGGGTTACCACGTCAGGGTGCATGCGCACGCCCTGCGGTGAGTGGACTCCTGGTTGCCGCACACATGCGGACCACCAGATCCCCGAAGGAGCCCCCTGTGTCCGCCACCAAGTTCATCCCCGTCAGCCCCGGCCGCCTGAATAGGCCGGCGTGGCATCGCGCTTACGTCGCGGAACTCGGGCCGGTCAGCAAGACACCCGGCGAGCATGGCTCCATCACCAGCTATGAGGTCTACCTGAACCGCGAACGCATCGGCACCGTCGCCGGCACCCTGAAATCTGCCACCAGCAGCCTGCGCGCGTGGCTTCCGGACCGCACCGCCGCTGGTATCACCCAGCACGGGCATACCCGCTTCGAAGCTGTCGACGCGCTGGTCCGCAGCCACCTGGCCGAGATCCGGAGGCACCCCATCGCCGCCTGACGCCGGAGAGCTCCACGGCGCCCTCCGCACACATGTTGCTCATAGCCACCTGTCCCAGAATCCGAAGGACCCATCCATGAGCACCAAGATCTACCACGGCTTCCGTCTCACCGAAGGCACCGATCTCGCCACCTTCAAGTATCAGGTTCGCAGCGTCATCGACCCGCTTCGGGACCAGGAAGATCTCAAGCTGCTGGCCGTCGAGACAGCCAAATTCGTGGACAGCCGCTGGCTGGCAGGCGAGCCCATCCCTGCCGGCGCCGCCGCGGCCGCCTACGCCACGTGGTCCGAAGCCCAGTCCAAGATGAGTGCCTACGACTATGACCACGACCTGAACCGGTTCGAGCTCAGCATCGGCACCGACCCCGGCACTGGACGCATCATGGTCATTGCCCGCGCAGAAAACCATGTCCTGATGGACGCCTTTAAGGAGCTGTCCGGTGTCGAAGAATTCGGCTACTGGGACAACACCGATGCCTACCCTGAGGGTGTCACCGAAGCTGACTGGAAGATCCGCGAAGCAGCCTGGGACCGGATGTTGCCAGGACTGGGCCGGATCTCCGACACCATGGACACGTGGACCCTCCGCGATTCGGTGGAGATCCGTGAGGAACTGCGGGACACCGACACCATCGTGCTGCACATCCATGACCTGGCTGACCGCGCCGAGGGCACCGGCATGGACGCCTACGCCGACCACCTGCACCTCGAGTGTGGCGTCGACGTCATGCGTGCCGTCCAGCACGTCGCCTTCGGCCGCGGGCACAGCGTGCGCCCTGTCATCGACACCGTAGCTTCCTTCCTGCCCGCAATCACCGCCGAGCTGATCACCCAAGGCTCCCGGAATGCCGTCGACACCGGTTACCGGGACGCTGTCAGGTCAGCCTGTGAGGAACTCCACGAGCAGGACAAGAAGGAACTGGCGAGGAAAGACTGACTAATGCCCGGAGGGACCGTCAACGCATGTATACCGGTATGACCCCCGGACAGAATCACAGCTACTACCTGATCCAGAAACAACGCATCGTCGAGCTCGCCTGGCCGCCGCCGCCCAAGAGCGCCGAAGTCAGCTTCAAGGGGCGGGTTCTCCGGTTGCTTCACGGCGGGCCCAGGCCCGGGTCGCCGGAGCAATGCGTGGACCCCGGAGACTTCGAATCCGCAGTCAATGTCCTGGACCAGCAGGACATCGAAGCCGCGATCTCGGCCTTCACCAGGCTCGGCTACCAGGTCACCGTCAGGACCCTGCGATGAGCCGCGGCGGATTCACGGCGCACCTTGCCTCCTTGCGAGGTGCGGCAGCGGTTCAAGAGCCACCGGCCACGGCCGCCGAACCATTGCCGCTGAGAGCAACCAGCTGCGACGTTGTGCTCGGCCACCAGGACAAGATCACCGCCGGGGTGCCCGGCTGCATTTGCGGACTGACCTACCCGGAGGACTCCTTCGCCTACTGGGCCGTCCGGCACGCCCAGCACGTCGCCGACGAGGTCGTCTCCCACACCCTGGCCGCCGCTGTCGCCGCGATCCGCGCCGGCAGCGAAAACTACGATCACCCTGACCGCTGGGGCGCCAAGGGGTGCGACAGCCAGACAGCCATCGACGCCATCACCAACCTGCTCCGGCGCGGGAACGAACCGGATCGAACGAAAGAGGCAACCACCGCATGAGCACGTCATTGCCGCCGGCACCCGATCTCCGGTCCGGAATCAACGCCGTCACCTTCTTCACTTTTGCCATGTTCTGTATCCGGCTCTGGACCGGCCTGGACCCACAGCCTGACCCGATTGTGGACGCCATCGAACGCGCCACCAACGCGAACATGGACGCCTACGTCGTCGGCCTCGGCGTCGCCCTTTTCGGGCTCTGGCTGCTGCTGCGGTACCTGGTCGGAGCCGTCGTCAACGGGCTTGCATCCCAGGCCGGGACGGCCGTGTCCTGGCTTTCCGTCGTGACGGCGTTGCTCGTGGTCGGGGCCGTGGTGACACCGTTTACTGCCGGACTGACCGGGGTGGCCGTCATCGCCGCCTTCGGCACCAACTGGGCGGTCGAGGCTACCCGGTTGAGGCACGCGGCCGGGTGAGAGCCGGCAGCGCTGCCGTACACATGGGCTTCATGACTACTGATACGTTGACGAAGCCGCTGAGCAAGCTGGCCGTTGAGCTGAACGAACACCTGAAAACCCAGTCCGAAGAGCGCACCCTTCACCGGCTGGACATCTGCGACCGCTGCCCTCAGGCTGCCCAGTCGATTTTCACGTTCAGGATTGCCGACGCCGACGGCGGTGAAGGCGCCGAAATGGACATCATTCTGTGCGGCCATCACACCCGGCAGCATCTGCCGGCGATGCTCTCCAAGAACCCGGCAACCTACTGGATCGAACCCCAGGAGCTGCTGAGCATCCGCGGTATCAATGTGGAATCCACCGGCCGGGGCAAGACCGGTGACGGCCTCACCGATGGCTCCCGCTAAGGCCATCGAGACCGCTTACGCCGCCGCATGCTCCGCCTGCCGCGCGCACGGTGTGGAAACCAGCCCGGGCCCGCTCGGCGCGGCTCGGAAACGGCTGGCGGCCTAGTCCTCCAGGATTCGCTGGCGGCGGGCCACGGCCAGGGCCTCCTCCAAAGAGTGGGCCCCCAGTTTCTTCAGGATCGACCGCCGCTGGGATTTGACGGTGTTGACGGAAACGTTCAGCGCGACGGCCACATCGTTCGCGGCCCCGTGCGTGGCGAACGAGTTCAGGACCACCAGCTCCCGGGGGGACAGGGACGCCGTCTGGGCTCTCGCCGGTATCAGCGACACCGGTGCCAGGATGCCGGGCTCGGTCGTGTGGACGTGGCCGGCCACCACAGCAATGTCGTTCCCTGGCAGGAGCGCGGCCGTCATAGTCAGCCCGTACTCCTTCATGAAGGAAGCTGCGGCCTGGGCGTTGTCACGTGCCCCGGCAGGGTCGTTGAGCCGT
Organism: Arthrobacter sp. UYCo732; assembly: GCF_040547265.1. NCBI lineage: Bacteria > Bacillati > Actinomycetota > Actinomycetes > Micrococcales > Micrococcaceae > Arthrobacter > Arthrobacter sp. UYCo732. The sequence continues at coordinate 423,900 of NZ_JBEPPJ010000002.1, forward strand.
TCCATGGCGGCGGCGCGCAGCAGCAGCCGGTGCACTTCGACGCGAGGACCGACACCATCCATTTTGCCGGTCAACAGCAAAGTCCTGGTCGGGTCATCCGAGTACAGCGCGATCCGGGCCCGGGTCAGCTGCACCCGGGGTTCGTTCCGGGAGTGCTTCGTAAGGGCAGCCGCAGCCTTCAGGGACTGTCCGGCGGCCAGGTAGGAGTTGGCGCGCAGGCAGTCCAAATCGATCTGCCCTGCGGGATTCAGCGGCCACCGGTTGGCCTGGCGGATTTTGGCTTCCAGCGTTGCCGGGCCAAGTACCTGCCCCTTGAGGTGTAGGTCGAGCATGGATCTGAACGTGACGATGGAGGGCCAGAATTCCGAGACCTGCATCTCGTCATTGATGAGGTCCAGGTAGGCAGAGGCTTCCTCGAAGCTCTGGCGGTCCAAGGCTTCACGGACCTGCGCCAGCCGGAACGTTGTCGCCCAGTAGCCGTCCAGCATCCCTGGCGGCCACCGGGTACTCTCGAGCACCTTGAGATGCACTCTGGCCTCAATGGACTTACCCGCCAATCCCAGGGTGAAGGCAAGCAGCCCCCTCGTCAGGAGCGCCGATGGTCCGGAGCCGGCCCGCCGGCTGGCATCCAGCGCCTTCAACAGGAGCTCTTCTGCCCGTTCGAACTGGTGGGCATGGATGTGGGCGATGGCGGCCTGGTCGTAGAGTGTCGGCTCCAGTGCCGCCAGTCGCTCCTGCAGATCCCAGGGGCTCTCTTCGAAGCTTTGGACGGCACGGTTCGCGAATTTCAGGGCGCCGTCAAGCTTGCCGATGAAGCGCATCGCCGTACTCTCCAGTGTGAGCATCCAGATGCGTTGACCGGGATCCATCGAGGACCTGTACATGCCGGCGAAGACAATTGCCAGGCCGAAGTACTCCAATGACTTCACCCGGCCTGAGGGCAGTGCGCTGTGGCCGAGGGCCAACGCCATGACCAGCACGGGGTACTTACGAAGCCGTGAAATCGGCAGCGTCTCCAAGATGATTCGCACCGCCTGGGTCTGGGAGACAAGGAGGGTGATGTGGTGGTCGCAGGCAATCTGCGAGGCAAGGTTCAGGTCGCCCAGGGTAACTGCCTGCCGCAGTGCGTTGATCGTATTGCCGACGGCAAGGTCGTGCTCGATCACGATTCGAGTCAGCCGGTCAGTAACCCTCGGGTCAATGGACTTTACTGACCGCAGCAGCAGGGTCCTGACCACTGTGGTGTACTCAAATCGGCGGTGGCCGGCGATGTCAAACCACATGCCGAGACCCTTATCCTCCAGGTCATCCAGGATTGCCGTGACGTTGTTGGCGCCGCTCATCTGTGCGGCCAGCTCAAGGGTGAAGGATTCGGGGATGGAGGTTCGGATCATAAAATCCTTGACGGCATGCCCCAGTGTGGACTGCGCCAAGGACATCTGCAGGAAGTCCTCAACCGCGGTGTTGACGGACGCGCAGATACTCCCCGTCCCGGCCTGACCATAGACCGTCATTGTGGCTCGGGTCAGCAGCGGATGGCCGGCGGTTGCGGCGTGCAGCTCGGCAGGATCCATCGAGATGCCTCGGAGGGAAAGCAAATCGGCCGTCTCTTCAATGCTCAGCTGGAGAGGCTCATTGCCGACGAGCACAGTATCGAGCTTAGAAGCCACCGAAGACGATTCCAGGAACGACCTGCCCCGTGCGGCCGCCACAGCTTTAATCTAAGGGCAGGCATGCAGCATCCAGACCATGTCCTCGAAAAGATCCCGGTCCTTCACCAGGTCAACCCTGTCCACGACGACAGTGGTTTCGGGAATGTAGGGCACGAAGCGGCGCAGCACGGTCCGAATGTCAGCTCCGGCCATGATCGCGTCAGCGCATTCGACGATGAGCTGGCGGACCTGCTCATCGACCCGCTGGGACGTCCCTATGATCAACTCGCGCCAGAAAGTAATCCGGTCGGTGTACCTCTCGTCCAAGGAGACCCAGGAGATGTAACCGGGCGTTGCGCCGGAAGAGGCCCAGTCGGCCAGGGCCACGGTCTTGCCGGCGCCGGACGGCGCGCGCACGATGACAAGGTCATGATCCTGCACGAGGCCGGCGATCAGTTCAGTGAGGCGTGGACGGGAGACGACCGTCCGGGGAACTCTCGGTAAGCCGAAGACCGGCGAAACCGGCGCTTCGGCGGCAGACATCATGGCGGGTTCCCCCTGGTAGTTCTCCGGAGGCTCCACCCATGCCCCCGTGGATTGGCGTAGTTCTGACCACCATACAGGCGCAGGATAGGAGAAGGGGGCGCGTTACGTCCCGCCACTTAGGAGAGCGGCGTCTCAGCCGTGCGCTTCCACCCAATCCGCCAGGGTCGGGAAGACAGAAGCGTCCATATCCAGTTCGTCACGGTTGTACAGCCCCATCCGTCCTCCGATCCGCATCATCTGGTTGGCCTTACCTTCACGCTCCATCGTGATCATCGCCCCTGCGCAATGCTTGGACGTTGCCGTGAGCTCCGCGGAGCCGTCCTCGGATTCATAGGAGAGCGTCTGGTGGCAGTGGAAGGAGGCGTCGGCTTCAAGGGAGTCGGCGATGTCCTGTGCGCGGTCGCGGCTCAGGAAGGGTTGCCGGTCGTTACGGAACGGGCAGTTACCGCAGGGACGTTTCAGGGCGAAGGGTGCGGGGGCTGGGTTGTTGCTCATGGTCGTGATGTGTGCGGAGTGGCTCGTGCCGGTCTTCGCGCCGGCGCCCGAAGTGCGAAAAGCGCCCCCGCCCGGGTGGACGGTGGCGCTCGTGGATTCGCCGAGGCTAGTTCATGACCCCGCCGGTGCACGGAGCCCCGGGCTCGGGGGTCTGCTCACCCTGGACATAGGTGTGCAGGAAGGCCGGCAGCCGGGTGTCGGAGGCGCTGTCGAGGGTCAGCTGGACACCCCAGGCCGTGGCGGTGATCGGGCTTGCCTGGTCCGGGTAGGGGCTGAGCAGGATGTACGGGTTTTTTCCGACCAGGCCGGCCAGGGTTTTGATCTGGTCCGCGGGCAGGTCCGGGCGGTACGTCAGCCAGACGGCTCCGTGTTCCATGGAGTGAACGGCCTGCATTTCCTGGACCGGGGTTGTGTAGATGCCGCAGCTGGTCCATCGGGCGCTGTGATTGCCGCCGACACCGGGGGACTGGTCGTAGGTGACTGGGGTGGTGACATGCTCGCTGGTCAGGTTGCTGTAGAACTTCACTCCCTCGATCTGGGCGGCGGAAGCCTGCGGGGCTGCGGGGACCGGTGGCGTGCTGGCCGGCGCAGGGGTGCCGCAGGAAACGGTCCCGGCAAGGGCGAGCAGGGCAATGCCTGTCCCCAGGGCCCGGAATGTCCGGCTGGAGCGTGGTGTGGATGTCATGGTGCCTTTCGTTTGCCGCCGGGCGGCGGCATGGGAGGGGATGGTCTATCCGGCGAGCATCTTCTGCATGGCGGTGATTTCCGCAGTCTGCGCGGCAATCATCTTCGTGGTGAAGGTCCGGACGGTTTCGGTCGTGGCCCGCTGCTGAGCGGCCTCGGCCATGGCAATACCGCCCTGGTGGTGACTGATCATCAGGGTCAGGAAGATCGTGTCGGCGTCCTGCCCGGTGGCTTTGCGGAGCCGGTCCATGTCGTCGGCCGAGGCCAGGCCCGGCATGGGTTCGGTGGTTTTCTGCTGGGTGTTCGCGACGTCGTGCGTGTCGTGGCCGCTGGCGTGCATCCACGCCATGGAATCACCGGAAGACGTCTGCTGCAGGCCCCATCCCCGCAGCCAGGCGAACATCTGTCCGTTCTGCTGCTGTTGGGTCAGGGCCAGGTCGTACGCCAGGGAACGGATGTCAGGGTCTGTTGACCGTTCCAGGATCAGCATGGACATTTCCACCGCCTGCGTGTGGTGCGTCTGCATGTCGCGGGCGAACCCTGCATCGGCGCTGACCTCGGAAGGAGGGGCCGGTGTTGCCGTGGCCCGCCCGACGTTGAAGGCCAGGACGAGGAGGATGGCGACGACGACCCCTGTGAACAGGGCCAGGTAGCGGAAGGGGATGATGGAAAGCATGGGGGCTTCCTGCTAAGGAACAGATACTCCTGCCATGTGTGCGGACCATGGGGTCCGGGTCACCGGGTTAGCGCCCCGGCGGCGCCTGCGGACCATCAAAAAGGGTTGATGCATCGGCCGGGGCCGTCGTCAGGACCAGAGGCTCGACAGGTTGTTCTCCCATCGCGATGAGCAGCTCGTCAATCGAGATCTGCCCTTCCAGTTCACCGTCAGTCCCCAAACACATAGCAAGACCATAGGCGAGGGGTGCCCCGCGTCGCGGTAAAGACACACACTGCCGGAGCCAGCGGATAGTCTGTGGCGTAGCGGCCGTCGGGCCGGGGTCGACGAAGGGGACAAGCAATGGCTGGCAAATATGAGGTTTTCGCTGACGACGAGGGCGGCTTCCGCTTCCGCCTGAAGGCGTCCAACGGGGACATCGTCGCAACGTCCCAGAATTACAAAACCAAGACCAGCGTCCTCCGAGGCATCGACGTCCTGCGTAAAAATGCCGAAACGGACAAGGTCACCGACCTCACCGTCGCCCCCTCATAAGTTCATGCCGTGAGCTGATGCGGGGCTTAGAAGTCCTTAGCCGCGGTGCGGTATGCGCGGGCATCCCCCGCTAGCGCGATGATTTCTGACTGAGTTGATGCCAGCGAGCCATCGGCCAGGGCAGCGGCGTTGTTCAGAGCCTGGTGGAGTGCCACCCAGAGCGGGTTCAGCTCGGAGCCTTCGGTGAGCAGGTCGACCCCGGTGGCGTCCTCGACGAAAGCCCGCCAATCAGCAAGGACCGTGTCCCTGTTGGCGTAGCCGAACTTCAAGTAGTCGTCCGGGGTCGCTTCGAATTCCTCCCCGTTTTCGAGACGGACAATCATGGTGGCCTTTACAGGGCGCTCATACGTTGCGGTTTTCATAGCCGCTATGTGTACGGAAGATGCAGCCAGGCTCCCCGGAAGCGTCGGAACTTTCAGCTGCCCCTGCCGAGAAAGGTTCTCAGGCGGATCATGTGAGCCTCGGTGAGGCCGTCCGAGAGGGTGGGACGGACGATGAAGAACGGTACTTTGTTCGCGAGTGCGTGCGGGACCAGCTGATCGTAGGCGTCACGGTACTCCGGCTCGTCATCGAGCCACGCTACTGGCCTGGTGGGTTCGTCGATGAGCTGGGCCAGGACCGCTGAGTGCTTCCAGTCCAACTCCTTGAACCTGTGCTCCTCGAACGGGATCACCTCGAATTCGGGAAGCCCCAACGCGGGCGCCAGCTCCGCTGCTGCGGACTTCTCCCACGCGGTGAGCCAGCGTATTTCGGCCAGCCCGGCAAGTTCGTGGATCCAGCCGACAACCTCGAGGTTGTACCGGACGCCCGTGCTGTCGTTCCTGGTCCAAGCAACGCGCGGGTCAGAGTAGTCGTTGGCGGGGTCGACAATGGTGACAATTGGGCCGTCGACGTCGAGGAAAAGGACTGGCCGGAGAAGTGCCGTCACTTGGTGATGTCCGTATACTTTCCGGGCTCCTCGTTGGTAAGGGTAGACCAGTCGCAGTTGACGCTGGAGCCGCCGTGCACCGAGGAGAACAGGCACCAGGCGTAGCCCCTGTCGGTCTTGAGCCAGCCCTGTGTCAGGTACTCGGAAGGATCTCCTGCAGGAAGCCGGTGTTCGTTGTCGCAGCCCGCCAGCCCCAGTGCCAGCAACGCCAAGACGGAAGCAATCGCTGGCCGGGGGACTCTCGTCTTGAGAAATTTTGAGGCTGTCATGTCCCCTATGTGTAGGGAGCAGGGCCCCACCCTCACCGGGAGGGGAGATGCCGTGCCGGCGCCGCACACATGGAAACCATGACCGCCACTGCTACCGAATCCCTGCCCGCCATCGTCGAAGCCCTCAGAACAGACCCAGAAGCACGCTTCGCCATCTCACTGGACCGCCTCGCGTACGCCAAAGACAACTTTGCGCTCGGATCCGACCTGGTGCGCACCTTCGTCCGGAACGTTGACCGCAGCGCCCTGACGGGCCAGCTTGCCCACGATGTCGCCACCTTCCGCGCCGGCTTGCAGGCCATCACCGGCCGCCGGGAAATCCTTGGCGCACGCTACGGGGACTTGGCCATCGCCGTCCGCGACGCCGGCGGATCCCTCTTCGACTTCGAAACTGATGCCTGGGCCCGCGAAGTCACCGAACGAATTGGGGCAGCGGACTCCGAGCTCGCCCGCAGGATTGCCGAACGCTCAGCGGCTTAAGGGTCCGGCGACGGCAGGAGGATCTGCCGTACACATCAGTAGTGTGGAAGCGAACGTCTTCCCATGATCCTGAGAGGGAATACCATGCCCGAATTGAAGAACTCCCGTCACGGCTACACGCACGTCACCGAGCCGAACCGTCCCCGTGTTCAGCTCGCCGGTGCCGGAGCCGGGGGTGTCCATGCGAACCAGAACAACCGGCACCACAAGGTAGGGAAGACGAGCCGGGTCAGTACCCGCAACGCCCAGCTGCGTGCCGTCCTCCGCCACGACTACAGCTAGGTCGACGGTGGCGAACGAGGCTCTGATCGCCGTTCACGCGGTGGCTGCCGGGTACACGTTGCTTTTCGGCGCCTTCCAGCTGTTGCGGAAGAAGGGCGGACCACTGCACCGGGTGATCGGCCGGATCTGGGTGGCCGCGATCTACATCGTGGCGATCACCTCGTTCTGGGTGCGAACCCTCAACGGCGGATTCTCCTGGCTGCATGCCCTGTCGGTGCTGACCCTTCTCACCGTGACGATGGGGCTGGTGGCAGCGATACGAGGCAGCATCCCGTCCCATAAGGCGTTCATGATGGGTAGCTATTTCGGCGTCCTCGGCGCCTTCATCGGCGTCATCGCCGTTCCCGGACGCAGATTGCCTCAGATGGCTGTCCACGACCTTCCGCTGCTGATCCTCTGGCTGGCAGCCCTGATACTCACCGCCGGGTGCACTGTGGCGGGGACGGCACGCTTGGCTTCCACCGCGGGGGAGCGGATCGAAATACGCCGTACCAGTTGATGGGATGATTTTCCGGTTGCCGCACCGGTGACCGGAGTGTGAAGCGCCGCACACATGCAAGGCATGAGAACCCGCAAAGCACTCCAAATCCTGATCCTCGCCGCCGCACTTGCCATCGGTGTCAGCCAGCCGACCTTCAACGGCCTGTCGCTGCTGACCCTTCTGGCGCTCCCCACAGTCTTCCTGCTCCAGCCCGGCGCCATGATCCGGTTCCGCCGCCCGGTACTGACCCTCGTCAAATAGTTCACACACAAAAAGGGGCGGCACTTCGGTGTTGCCCCTTTCTTGTGTCATTAGCGTTTGAACTGGGGTTACTTTCTCCCTTTGCTGGATAAACGCCGATACGATGTTCCTCGACGCCCAATGGGGGCGGCATCATTGGGGGAAACATGGCACAGCAGACCGGCCGGCTCATCGGCAGAATTTCCAGCTTCGTCGCAGCCGGAGGACTTTTCGCTGCGGGGCTCATCGTCGGGCTCATCCCGTACAGCGAATCGGGCTACTCGCTGTGCCCGTCAGCGATTGTCAGCATGACCGGGGGAACGACCACAGGCCAGTCCATGGTCAACTTCTTCTCCGGCGGCCGCTGCACCAGCTACGCCAACACCATGACCATCATCATGGTCATCCTGATGATCCTCGCGGGCATCGCCCTGGTCGCCGCCATCCTGCTGCGCAAGCGGCGGTTGGCCGCGGCCGCCGGCGGATACCCGAACCAGTACAGCACCTTCGCCGCCCCTGCGCAGCCGGACTACGCCCCCGGCGCCACTGAAGCCGGTGACCCTTCGCCGTACGCGGGATCCGGATACCCCGCAGCAGCGGATGGAGCACCTGCCGCCGCATACCGCACAGCGGTGACCGGCCAGGGCAGCGGAACGTTCGACACCAAGCTCCTGCTCGTCGGGCTGGCCGCGGTCGCCGGCATCGTGCTGGTCTCCTTCCTGGTCGACTGGCTTTCCTTCCTCCCCGGAATCCTGGAACTGCTGCTCTGGACCGCCGTCGGCCTGACCGCCATCTGGCAGATCAAGCGCCGCACCGCGGGAACCGATGAGGGGAAGCTTGCCGCCGCCGAAGCGTGGAACCCTGCTGTTGTATCCCGGGGCATTGTCGCCGCTGGGCGCCGGCAACTCGAAACCCACCGGGCCCAGCGTCGGGAAGCTGAACGGACCCAGGCAGCCGCTGCCGTACCGGAGTTCCGGGGCGACGACGGCATGGTCCGGCCGGACGGGAGCTGATTATCTGAAAGGGTCGCATCGCTCGATGCCGCCCTTTCGCGTGTCCGCTCTCGGTTGAGGTATTTGGTGGATTTTCGCCACCGAGACCGTGTCTTCGGTCGCGTCGACATACGATAAGTCCGTATCAACACACCAAAACATTGGGGGAACCATGAGCTATCCGCAATACCCACAACCGTCAGCGACGCAGCAGAACTTCCAGGGTGGTGAACCGCCGCTCTGGGCACCGTACTACGGCGCACCTCTGCCGGTGGCTGTGAAGCGTTTCTTTAAAAAGTACACGGCGTTCTCTGGCCGTGCCAGCCGCAGTGAATACTGGTGGTGGACGCTGGTGTCCGGCATCATCGGCATCGTCCTGAACATCATTATCGGCGCCGGCACGAGCGGATCCTCGTCCGCTCCGTCGTACGGCCCGATCGCCATCTTCGGCATCGTCCTTGCTCTCGTTTGGGTACTGGCAACCATTGTGCCGTCCCTGGCCGTGTCGGTCCGCCGCCTGCATGACGGGAACTTCAGTGGTTGGCTGCTCCTGCTGCACCTGGTCCCCTTCCTGGGCAGCATCGCCGTCCTGGTCATGATGATCCTCCCGTCCAACCCGGCAGGCCAGCGCTTCGACCAACCCACCGGGCACTAAACGCAGCACCAACCGACAGTAGAAGACCCCGCCGTTCTGAACGGCGGGGTCTTCGCTGCTTCACAGCGCTACTGCAAGAACGGATCCCATATGGACCTCATCGTCGCAGCCCGTTCGGCGATCCAGGCCCGGATGGCCGGCTCGTCCGCTTCGGCGACGGCGATTTCGACGGACTGGTTGTACGCCTTGCCCTGCATGATGAAGAACAGGGACAGCCGGTGATAAGTCTCCGGGAACAGGCCCGGGTCGGTCAGGTGCAGCGCCTGCCAGTCCCAACGGTAGAGGCAGTTCAGGTCCGGGTCGCCGCTGTAGAGCAAAGTGCCCGTCTGCCTCAGCTGCGGACCGGACCTGTCGTATTCGACCGGCCGGGAGAACTCCGCCCAGGAATCGTAGTGGGAGTGAAGGCCTCGTTCGTAGAAGTTGCCGAACTCGCACCGGTACGGGTGCTCGACTTCCCACAGGTGCTTCACGGGCTGGGCCGTGCTCATCCGGCCGTCAGTGCGATGCGGACGCGACGACCGAGTTTGGCTTCGTTCTGATCGATGTCGGGGTCCATCAAGGCTTCCTCCCAGCCATCCGAATAGACCCATGTCATGAATGTCATGTGCCTGGAAGCCATGACGCACAGGCGGCCGGGGGAGAGCTGGTGGGAGCCTGCCGAGGTGTAGCCGATGAAAGGGTCCATCGCGACCACGGCGTGCCACTGTCCACCCTGCATCTTGTCAGCGGTGCCGACGTAGATGCCATCGGCTTTGAGGGAGCGGAGGATCGCGGTGATGCCGGATGCCTGAGCGTTGTGGGCGACCACGATGGCAATGTCGGCGGCGACAAGCTGGCGGGTGAACGGCTGGTCATCAGTGTCGAACTCGACCAACTCGACGCCGATCAGACCTGCAGCGTAGTTGGCGACCTCGATCAGTGTGTCCAGGTGATCGAAGGTCGGCGCCTCAGCCACCTTGAAAGGCACGATTTCGGAGACCCGGTCGCCGTCCGCGTCGGTAAGGTATCGGTCAGGGCGGGAGGACGTGAAGGCGAAGTCGTAGAGGGGCGCGATGGCGTCGACGGTTTCCTGGCCGAGCCGGTAGGTGGTGTCCAGTGAATGGATTTCCGCGTTGGCCATCCGGGCGAATACTTCCGGTGCCCGCATGTGCGGTGCCGTTTCGCGGCCGCGGAACGCCGATACGTCGGCGGTCACGACCGGGCCGATCTGGCCGGGGTCACCGACCATGAGGATCTGCTGTGCCTCGTCGGATGCGCTGGAAACATCGGCGAACGTCGCCTGGTACGCCTCGTCGATGATCATCAGGTCGCAGGTCGGCCGGTTGGTTGTCTTGCAGGAGGCGATGGTGCGGACAACCGGGATGTTCCTGCCGCCGGTGGCGGCACCGCCTCGGGAAACACCGATGGGCGGTTCCATGTTGCTCACCGACAGGGCGACCTGCGGGTTGCCGTCCCGGTCCGGGCCCAGCTCGGCGGCGATCCGCTCGGCAATGTCGTAGGCGGCACGGCGGGTAGCGCACGCGACCACAATCTTCAGGTTGGAGCGTTCACGGAAGTACGCCACGGCCTGGGCGACCAGGGTCGTCTTTCCGGCGCCGGGAGGGGAGTCGACGATTGTGATCGGGGAGCCGGACCAGACGCTGTACAGCGCCTTGGCCAGGGTGGAGCCGACAACGAGGGTGCGTCCGTCGTCGACGGGTTCGGCCGGGGTTTGTTCGGGCGCATCAAGAACGGGCGCGAAGCCAAGGTCTGCGAGATCAATTCCAAGGGAGGTCATGCCTCTCATGTGTGCGGAGCAGCTGGTGGGCGTCACCGCCCCCTCGAGGTTCTCCTCCTCGCCGCCGCTGGGAGGACGCAGTGGCGATTGGCTGTCTAGGCTCAAAACGAGAAAAAAGCGGAAGAGCCTCACCGGGCAGGAAGTTTTCCGGAGACGTCGACCTGGTTGGGCCCCCGTTAGCAGTCCAGCGCCTATGCGATAGCTAATTGGTTTTCTTGCGTCCAGGTTTCCCAGTAGCGTTTCGGCGTCATGCCGTTCAGGGATCCGTGGGGCCGTTCATGATTGTAGATAGCTTTCCATTCCTCGGCCAAATACTTGGCTTCGGCCATGGTGTCCATGATTTCTCCGGAGAGTTGTTCCCTTCTGAATTGGGCGTTGAAGGATTCGATGAAGCCGTTCTGCCAGGGTGATCCCGGGTCGATGAAGGCGGTATCCACGCCGGCGGTGTTGCACCAGTCGATCAGTGTGGCGGCGGTGAATTCCGGCCCGTTGTCACACCGGACGTAGGTCGGGGCGGTGCCGGTTTCGGCGATGATGTTCTCCAGCACCGCGACCACGTCGGAGGCCTTGAACGACCGGCGCGGGATGATGGCCAGCGCCGTGCGGGTGTATTCGTCGATGACGTTGAAGAACCGGATGTGCCGGCCGCAGGAGGTCACGTCCGACTGGAAGTCGAAGCTGACCACGTGCATCGGGTACTGGGCGGTTAGGCGCTTCTGTTCCCCGGCGCCGGGCCCCGTGCGGCGCTTCTTCCTCGCCCTGGGCTTGCAGGTGAGTCCTTCGTCGCGCCAGAGCCGTCGGATCCGCTTCCTGTTCAGCGCCACGCCGTCCCACTCTGGCTGGGCCAGCAGGTGCCAGCGCACCTTCCGCCAGCCCCAAGCGGGGTGCTGCCCGGCGACGGTGCGCAAGGCTGCACGGAGCCGCATCTCCTCAAAGCTCCTGTCGGGTTTCTTCTTGCGGAACGCGGACCGGTTCTGGCCGAGGACCTTGCAGGCGAAGCGTTCGGATGCCCCGAATTTCTCCACCGCCATACGCACGGCACGGCGGCGGGGTTCGGGGCTCAAAATTTTCCAGTGATGATGTTCTTACCGGCTTGAACACCCGGCAGCACGCGATGAGGGAGGAGGAGGTGTCCTTCTAAGGACCTGTCGAGAGACCCACACTTTGGCTCAATATTGACTCGTTGGCCAGAACGCTCTGACTCTGAATTTTCCTGACCCTGCCGGTGCCTGACTTCGCCGACATGCCGGGCGTTCAAGCCGGCACGACAATATCCGACATGACCCGAGGGACAAACGGCATGACCTGATAGGAGCATGAACCACTTCCAGGATTCCCATCACTGGAGTGTCTGCCGCCATGGGGCCCCCCGGGTGATCTTCCACAAAGGACGGCGCCGATCATGACAAGACCAAAGAATGTTATCGGAGGAGTCGATACCCATTCCTCCACCCACCACGCTGCCGTCATCGATCTCAACGGCAGGGAGCTGGGAGACAAGGAGTTCCAGGCCACCCAAGCCGGCTACGACGCCCTGCGCCGCTGGCTGTCCGGGTTCGGCACAATCCAAAGTGTGGGCATAGAGGGGACGGGATCCTACGGAGCGGGCCTGGCCCGGGACCTCAGTTCACACGGGATTAACGTGCAGGAAGTCCCGTGCCCGGACAGACGATCACGCCGGCTGGCGGGAAAATCCGACCCGCAGGACGCGCGGACCGCCGCGCACACCGTGCTGGCAGGCAACGCCTCCACGGCACCCAAATACGGAGACGGCCCGGTCGAAGCCATCCGCGCAGTCCGAGTCGCCAGACTCGGTGCCATCAAAGCCAAGACAGCGGCCATGAATTCACTGCGGGCGCTGATGGTCACTGCACCTGAATCCCTACGCGCCCAACTCAGAGGTCTTCCCGCGGCCAAGCTCGTCCATACCTGCGCTGGATTCAGGACCGGCACTTCAGCACCTGAGGACGTCGTTGCCCTGACCAAGACAGCACTCAAATCGGTGGCCCGGCGCATCGAGTCGCTGGGAGCCGAAGCCAAAGCTCTGCACACGACACTGGCCCGGCTCACGGCCGCAGCCGCACCGGAAACCAGCGCGGTCTTTGCTCTTGGCCCCGACACGGTCGCGGCTCTCATCACTGCCGTCGGCGACAACCCCGACAGGCTCCGCTCAGAGTCAGCATTCGCCAGACTCACCGGAACAGCACCAATCCCCGCAAGCAGCGGCAAAACGAACCGCTTCCGCCTGCATCGCGGCGGCAACAGGGCCGCCAACAGCGCACTGCACATCGCCGTAATCGTCCGCCTGCGCTACGACCCAAAAACCCGGGACTACGCCGCCAAACGGACCAGGGACGGACTGTCCAAGCCGGAGATCATCAGATGCCTCAAGCGCTACCTGGTCCGTGAAGTCTTCAAAGCCCTGAAAAAGGACTACGGGGCGATTCTCAGCACTTGACAATCTATAGGAGCGTCCTTGGCCACCTCGTTGAGGATGTCGATGGCCAGTTCCTTCTCCGCCAGCAGCCGCTTGAGCCGGGCGTTCTCCTTCTCCAGCTCCTTGGTCCGTTTGGACGCCTCGGCGTTCTTCTCGGACCCGTACTGGTTCAGCCACCGGTACCAGGTCGCCTCGGTGACCTGGAGCTCCTTGATGACCTCGACCATCGAGTGGCCGTCGTTGAGCATCTTCTGGCCCTGCCGGACCTTGGCGATGACCTGCTCGGGGGTGTGTCTGCGTGCCATGATTCGTGAATTTCCTCCTGTGTCCATTCTCGGACACGAAACTCACACAAACACTGGACTCCTACGCGGGGGCCCAACCAGACCCATCGGTGACGAGTAATGTTTTCAACGCTTCGTCGGAGCCGTGATAACCATCGTCTCTAAAGCGGAAAATCTTTCCTCAGGTTATCACGAGGCTCAAAGAGCTCATCTCTCACTTTTCCAGGAATGCGCCCGCTCCACCACTTTTGATCCCCCAATCGCCCGCAAAACGACCGCCGGTAGGGTGACTCAACGGCCCTGCATCCCAATGTTGGCGCGGAAGTTGGGTCCCGATGCACCCTCACTCGACCAAAACGACCGCGGAGGATAGGACATCTATGAGAGGGAAGTGTATTAACTAGGAAGGGAGGGGGTCCTCTAGGGAGAGAACAATAGGGCCCCTTATATATATCTATCTTTTAAGGTCGTTTAAGTAGAGTAGTAGTAGTAGGGGCCCTATATTCCCCGCCATTCCGGGGGTTTTCCCACTCGACCAACTGGTCGAGTGATGGTCGTTCGGTGGGAGTGGCCGGTAGAGCGGTATCGGGCCGGGATCCGGGTGCTTTCCGGTGAGCGGGGTGGCCGGCGCCGCACACATACTGAGCATGACAGCCACTGCAATCGCCCCCACGTCCCCGAAAGACATCCTCGCCGCGTACCGTGTTGACGCCCGCTCCAAGGCCACCACCGACGGACGCCCCGGCGACCGCTCAGACTTCCCCGGCCTGGGCCTCCCGGCCACCGGAATGATCTACGCCCGCGGCAAGGGACTCAAGTACCAGCCCCTCAACGCTCCCGCCATGGACCTCGCACCGGACAAGCTCGCCGAGCTCCTGATCGAACCCCAGGCCTGCACCGTCGTCCCCGACAACAAGACCTGGGCGAAGATCCTGGTCATGGCGGACAACATGCCCTCCAACGATTTCAAGGCGCTGGGACGGCGCATGCGGATCAGCCGCGGCCTGCCGGTGTCCCTGAAACTGCCGATCCTGACCGAAGCCCTCAGCTACCGTTACTGGTTGCAGGACAACCTGACCGAGACCAGCTTCGAGGACTGGGCGGATGCCTTCAACGTCAAAGGCCCCTCCCTCGGCATCACTATGCGGTCCCTGATCACCATCGCCGAAAAGGGCCAGCGGCCCACCGCCCTCAAGTACGAGGCTGCAGTGAAGTCCCTGGAGGAAACCGAACGCAAGATCATGGAGCAGGCCGCATGGGGCGGGATCTCCAACGACTGCTTCGTGTACTCCATGCTGGAAGGTTTCTCAGCCAAAGCCAACGGGCTGCGGACCATGGACCCCGGCCTGCTCGAAATGCACACGATCGATGGCCAGGCGTGCCGGATTGTGCCGATGAACTCTGACTCCCGGGAGTTCTCCGCTTCGGTGTCCTCCCCGTTCAAGCTCAAAGAAGGCAAGAAAGTCCGGCTCACCGACGGCAAGGAAATGGTGGAGGTGGACCTCCGCGCCCTCCGCTTCGGTGCCGGCGCCCTGCACGCAGTGTTCTCCCAGCCCAGCTCACGCGGGGCGGGCTTGCTGATGGTGTCCAGGGCCCGCAAGCTCGAAGCGAAGCTCTACGCCGTGGACGGTGTTTTTGAGAGCTTCGGCGCCGGACCCAAGAACAAGCGCTGGCTCGGCGACGACGTCCAGAAACTGACCGGCCGCGACGTCCCCCTCGATGTCATGCTCGCCGGAGCACCCACAACCGACTAAGACCCCCTGACCACCCCGCCCCTGCCACCGGCTGTCATAACCCACCGGCGGGGGCGGGGTCCTTTACGGAAGCTGCAGCCCATGAAGAAAACCATCACGTCGGTCCTGGCCATACCCGACATTGAACTGAAGCACCATTTCTGGCTCGACCACGGCTACCTCGGCGGAGTGGATTACCGGTTCGGCTGGAAGGCCGCCGAGGACATCCGCTCCTGCGTGGTGGTGTTCAGAGGCGACGCGTCGACGAACCACAAGCCGGTCAGGGGCCCGGAAATGCGCTGGCAGAAATAGGGGCGCATCCCGTCCGCCTGGCCAAACCGAATGGGCCACGGCCGGTCGCCGGGTGAAGAGACGCCCACCCGATGCCGCACACATGAGGGGCATGAGAAACCTCGCCGCTCCCAACGATGAACAGATGCTGCACTTTCAAGCGTGGCGTGCCACCGCTTTGCAGATCATGCCCTACATGGGCTCCCTGATGTTTTCGCTCCGCCCGGTCAACTCCGAAGCTGTAGACACGTTCGGTGTGGACGACGGCCACCGCTGCTACATCAACTTCGATAAGGTCATCCCGATGGGTGCCCAGTTCGGTGCCGAGGCGCTGCTTCACGAGTGCTCCCACCTGCTGGCAGAGCATTCCATGCTCGCAGAGCTGGCCGGTGTCTCTGAGACCGAGCTGGACGCGTGGAATGTGGCCGGTGACATGGCCATCAATGACGACCTGCGGGACGCCGGGTGCAACGCCCTCGCCAAGCATGGTGTGTTCGCCGGGCAGATCGGTGAGCCTGACTACCAGACGCCGATGCACTACATGGACGTTCTGCGGAAAAAGCAGGGCGGCAAGCCCAAACCTCAGCAGGGCCAGCAGCCCGGCCAGGGTCAGCCAGGCCAGGGGAGCCCTGGCAAGGGTCAGCCTCAGCCGGGTTCCGGTCAGCCCGGCCAGGGTCAGCCGACCCCGATGAAGGGCTGCGGGTCCGGTGCTGGCGGTCGTAAGGGCGGTCACGAACTCGGTGACGACGAGACGATGGGCGGCAAGGCCGAAGCGGCGACCGCGATCGAAAAGAACCTGGTCCGCATCGCGACGGCATCCGCTGCCCGCCAGCACCAGGAACAGCACGGCATCGGCTCGGTCCCCGGCGGTATCGCCCAGATCATCGACGAGATCCTCACTCCGTCAACGACTCCGTGGGAGCGGGTTCTGGCATCGTTTGTCCGCCGCGCCGTTGCGCACAAGGCCGGCTACCATGACGCCAGCTACACCCGCCGTAACCGCCGCCGGATGAACGAAACCATGTCCGACGGCAAGGGCCGCATCATCGGCCGGGTGATCGCCCCGGGCTACATCAAGCCGACGCCGTCGATCCACTTCTACCGCGACACCTCAGGCTCTGTCAGCGACCACGACCTGGCCATGGCTACCAACGAAGTCCTGGCCATTGCCCGGAAGCTGTCCATCCGCGGCGACGATCTGGTCGTCTCGGACATCGACACCATGGTCCACCAGTCGACCAAGTTCGGCGGCAAGGACTCCATTATCGAAATCGCGGGCCGGGGCGGCACCGACATGGGCGAGGCCATCGAACATGCCCTGTCCCTGCCGAAGAAGCCTTCGGCCATTGTGATCGCGACCGACGGTGAAACCGGCTGGCCGGAGGAACGCCCGTCCGTTCCGGTGATCGTCCTGCTCATCAACGTCCGCTCAAAGACCTGGATCGACAACGTTCCGGAGTGGGCAAACCTGGTGGAGGTCAAAGACAATGACTGATCTGACTTTGAACGTCCCGCACGGCTACCGGCTGGCTCCGGGCACTGACCTGCTGGACCTCGCGGCCCGCCTGCGCGAAACGATGGAGCCGATCCGGGACCGGATCGAAATCGAGCAGATTGCCGAGTTCGCCGCGCAGGCTTTGGATGCCGCCGACCTGGCAGGGACGCCCCGGCCGGAGTCGGTCATCTTCGACGCGGTCCAGGCCCACTCCGTGCACGTCGGGCAGATTCTGTCCGGCGAGCACGGCTGCGCCCTGAACATGGTCAAAGTTGCCGTCTCCGACGATCCTGACACCGGTGAGCTCTACGCTCTGATGCTTCCCAAACATCCCGCTTTTGCGGCCGAACTGGACGAAATGGAGCTTGGCGACTACTACCCGTACTGGCATGAAGAAACCGTCAAGCAACAGCGACCCACGGGGGTCTCGGCCGCCGAATGGGCACGCCGGGCCGAAACCTGGGGACGCGTCCTGCGCGGGACTGACCCGTACGAGCCCACGGGCATGTTTATGATCGAAATCGGCGTCACCTACCCTGACGCTGACCTGATCAACAGGGCCGAGGACGTCTTCGCCGCCATGCCCAGCACGGAGAACCGGATCTTCCATGCCATGCACGAACTCCAGCACAGCCAGGAATTCGGCAGCCAGTCCGAGATGATGGCTTTCATCGCGTCCCTGCCCGAGCAGCAGGAACACATCCAGTCGCGTCTGAAACCGATCACCCTTGAAGACATCGCCGGAGGAACCCGATGACCGCCGTCCCGCTGCCGGCACCGCCGGTCGCACGGTTTGTCCCCGCCCTCAAATCCGTGAGCGACCGCCACGGTGTCACCGTCCTGGTGGACCGCCAGCCGAACCTGTGCCGGTGGGCTGTTCACACCTTGGTGGACGGTAAAGACTTCATCGTCGCCGGCCCCGGCAAGGGCGAACCCAACAACCCCTCCAACCGTGAGCTGGCAGCCCAGATCACCCAGGCGGTCACGAAGATCAGCAAGCGCACAGGGGAAGCCCCGGCCCAGGTCTTCACCGGCGACTGGGCCACCGCCGAACTGCTGCGCGCGAAGACTGTCCTTCCGGTCACCGATTTGACGGCACCTCCGGGGGCCCTGGCCGCGGCACGCGAAGCCGTCGCCGAAGTCGAACGCGGCCTCGTCTCCGGACTGGTCCTGGCGTGCGACTCCTCACGGGGCCGCGGCAAGACTGTCAATGGCTGCGGCTACGTCCTCGCCTACGCGAACGGGGCCGACCCGATCCTGGGCGCCTACACGGCCGTCAGCGCGCACGGGGGAATCCGTGCCGGGGAACTGGCCGCCATCCGTCGCGGGCTGCAGTCCACTTTGGGTCACCACCCTGTGCTGCGCGAAGGCGTCGGGGACCTGAAAGTCCTTACCGACTCCAGGGCCGCCCTGGAGGTCCTGGACCGCGTGTCCACCGGGGCTCTTCAGCCGTTCGATGACACCGATTCGGTCGCCGAATGCAAGCGCATCCTGGGCTCAGCCCGCGGCGTGAACATCTCCTACGAATGGGTGCGCGGCCACAACGGCCACCCGCTCAACGAGCTCGCCGACCGGCTTGCAGTGCTGGCCCGGCGGAACCGGGAGATGGGTGTCGACGAGGTGACCAACGCCCGGATGATCGCCTCGATCCGTCAGGAAGCGAAGCACATTTCGGGGTTTCTCTCGTCAGCGGCCAATCCTGCTGCGGCGCTCGGGTAACGCGGGATCCGCGTCCCTGCGATAGGACCGACGGCGGACTGGGTGGACCAGAAAGTAATGGGGGGAACCTTCTGATCCGTCCGCCGCCGGTCACTTCGAGTGTATGCCGCCGACCTTGGCGAAAGCTAAACGGCCGGCACCCCGCACCCGGTTTGTCTACGCATGTTTCAAGGCAGACGAAGAACCCCGAACCCATCTTGGAGAACTCCTTTGAAGAAGCTCATCGCGCCCTTCCTGCTCATTGCCGCGTTGTCTGGCTGCGCCGGGGCACCTGCCGCCCCCGCGGCCACCATGCCGAGCGTCGAAAAGCGGGAATCCCTGATGAAAGAACTGGCCGTGGTGAGCCCCGAGCTTGCACACCCGGGAGTGGTCGCCCGGGCGAGGAGCCTTTGCCCGGGCATCGCCAACGGAGCCCCTGAAGCCGAGCAGCTCCAGGTAGTCCGGAACATGGTCAGCAAGGGCGGCGCTCCGATCACCGAAGAGCAGGCCGGCAAGGTCGTATCCATCATCAAGTCCAGCGGCTTCTGCACCCCGGCCTAGGCTCCGCCTCTGATGCCGCCACGAAAGGAAACCCGGCAATGATCGTGGAAACACCTGACCATGCCCCTGGCCCCCAGCCCTGGCCCGCCGGGACCTTCACCCTCCACCCAAGGAGCTGTACGCGACGGCAGAACTCGACGAATCCGCGGCCCTGCTGAACGCCTCGCTGGGCGAGGGATTCGTCCACAGATCCGACCTTGACGACCTCATCAAAAGCGGAGGGTCACTGATCCGCGCCACCGATGCTCAGGGCCGGCTACTCGGCGCCGCGACTGCACGCCTCCTCAACCAGGCCTCGGTGCACGCGATCCAGGAACGGCTCCGCGCCGCCGGCGTCGGGCTGCAACTGGTCGGGAACCTCGTCGGGGAGCTGAAGTCGTCCGCAGTGACGCCAGCCGCCCGCGGCCAAGGCATCGGTTCGGCGATGGTCCGGGAACGCCTGGACTACCTGAGGGGCCAGGGATGCCGGTACGCAGTGTCTGCCTCGTGGGTATCCAATAACGGGGCCCACTCCTCGCTGGGACCGCTGGCACGGGCCGGCTTCGAACGCGTCGCCGCCATCCCGGGCTACTGGGCAGCGGACCAGGAAGCGGCAGGCTACCTGTGCGAAGACTGCGGAGCCGCCTGCACCTGCACGGCGATCATCATGATTCACCGGTTCGGCAGCTGACGCCGTGACTGGGGCCCCGATCAGGGTCGGCCTCGTTGGCTGCGCCGCCCTTAAACTCCCGCACACGGCTACAGCGCGGGACCTTTACGTCTCCCAGCTGTTCAGGAAAGCCTCAACCTACGCGGAGGCCACCTGCGACCGCTGGTACGTCCTGTCCGCCAAGCACGGACTCGTCCACTCTGACGCCGTCATCGAGCCGTACGACCTGAGGCTGAGCCGCAGCAGGACCTCGCTGGTTAACCGGGAATGGGCCGTCACGGTCCGGGACCAGCTTGCTGTTGAACTCAATGGCCTCGAGCAGGTCACGCTCATCGCACTGGCAGGGGAGCAGTACCGGACAGCCCTCACGGGAGTCCGTGGCCGTGTGAGGTTCCGATGAAAGGCCTCGGCATCGGCCAGCAACTTGGCTGGCTGACCAGGCAGCTCGCAGCAGATTAGAGTTGTCCGGTGGAGATTACAGGCACCATTGAAGACCCGGACGGCGGCCACAGCCGCGTCAGCACCCACGGCAACACGTACGAAGAGGCCAAGGCCGCGCTGGAAGCCCTCGTACCCGAAGGCCACAAGCTGATCGTCATCCGAACGGTTTAAGGGCCCTCGCGCCGGGGGGCGCACAAGGCGGAAACCCACGGGCGCCACCGCCCTTGACACTGAGTAACGCGGCGGTTTGGATCAAACGTCGAAGGCGTCAGCCATTTCGCCAAGCGCCAGGTAGTCCCCGGACGCGTCCTGGAAGCCGAAGTCCGCCCAGTAGCGGCGCAGCGCCGCTTTCGCCGCGGTGTGCTCGGGGCTGCCTTCTATAGGTCCTTCATCGGAGAATAGGGGAGCGGCCTGCAGGACCACCAGGGACACGGCCCGGCCGGCGGTGCCCAAGATTGCTTTGAGGATGGCGTGGCCGAGTTTGTTGCCCCGGAACTGCGGCTCGATCCGCAGCGAGGACAGGACGAGCAGGTCTCCGCCCAGGTCCATGCCGGAATTGGGCATCAGGTCGGGACGTTCGGTAGTGAGCATTTCGGCGACGTTGGCCAGTTCCTGGTTCACGGCGTCCAAAGTCCAGAACAGGTCGATCATGCCGGCGTCCGGAACGATGCTGAACCATGCGTTCCCGATGTGGACTTCCCGCCCGTCGTTGTCTTCCTCGCCTTCGTCCCACACGAGCCCGTCGATGGAGACGCTCCAGTTCATCGGGAAGTCGGACGGGTCGTGGTCCAGACTGGGGATACCCCGGTATTCGCAGCTGTACGTGAGTCGCATGTAGTCGGGGTCAACGGTGGCCATGGGAGATCCTTCTGGTGATGAGGGCGCTGCTTTCTAAACGCGCAGTCTATGACCTGAAATGCCTCGTGAAGCTAATTTTCGGTGGAATGACGAAGGGCACGCAGGTCAGCGAGGTCATCCTGGTAAGGGCGCCGTCATGGAGCCAGAACGAACTGGAGGCCTGGCTCGCGCGGCGCCTGAGGAACGGGTGGATTTCCGCAGTGTTGCGCCGTTTACGCCGGGAGTAAGAGGCCGGCTGCGGTGGCTGCTCGACCACACGGGCAGGGGTTCGCAGGTCGACACAACAGTGGTCATGACATTTGGGTGGATCAACGGATAACCCTGTGCCGCTGTCGGTCGATAGTGAGGCAAAGCCCCTGAGGCTCGCTCCGGTGTGTCCCACCGAATACCGCGCCCCGTCTGCTTGCATGAAGACATGACTGAGCAGCCCCCAGCAGCCGTGACCGAAGACCTGGACCGGCTGCGGGCAGCCCTGGACGCCGCCATCCCCGCACGGACAGACTCCAACCTCCTGATCGGAACCTGGAACATCCGCGCCTTGGGGGACCTGACCGACAAGTGGTTGGCCGGACCCAAGGACTCGCCGAAGAGGGACTGGCACGCCATCGCCTGCCTCGCCGCGGTGATCTCCAGGTTCGATGTCGTCGCCGTCCAGGAATCCCGGCGGAACCCCAAAGCCCTCAAGCGGTTGCTGGCCACCCTTGGCCCGCAGTGGCGGGTCATCATCTCGGACGCCACCGAAGGTGCCGCCGGCAACGGCGAACGCCTCGCCTTCCTCTACGACAGCACACGGGTCCAGCCCTCCGGCCTGGTCGGGGAGATCGTCCTGCCCCCGATCGGGGAGGAGCCGGCCCGCCAGTTCGCCCGCACACCGTACACCGCCAGTTTCAACCGAGCAGGGGTGGAATTCACGCTGGCGTCCGTGCACGTACTGTGGGGCAAGAGCCCGGCCGAACGCCTGCCGGAGATCACCGCGTTCGCCGAATGGATGCATGACTGGGCGGTGCGGCCCAACGACTGGAACGCGAATTTGATGGTCTTGGGAGACTTCAACCTGGACCGGATCGGCGACCCGCTCTACGAGGCGTTCATCGCCACGGGCCTGTGGCCGCCGACGGAACTGGACAAGGTCCCGCGGACCATCTTCGACAACGACAACAGCCAGCACTTCTACGACCAGATCGCTTGGTTCTCCAAAACCAACGGGACCTCCCTAATGCAGGGCCTCACTTACGCACAGCGGGCCGGGTCCTTTGACTTCATCCCGCAGGTCTACCCCGGGCTCACCCGCAGCGAGGTGTCCTGGCGGATCTCGGACCACTACCCGCTCTGGTGCGAATTCCTGATTGGCTGACTTACGCTGGCCGGCTACGTTCTGGTGGGCTCCGGCGGAAGTACAGGGCGGAGGACGGTTGCCATCGGGCGGTCACTGCACAATCCTGCATTCAAAGCGCGCGGGCCGAGCGAAGTGCATGGCTTCAGGGCAGGATGGAGAACATGGAAGTCCTTGGGAGCCGCATCCTGCTTCATCCGTCCGACCTTGAGCGGAGCCACCGGTTTTATCGGGACACGCTGGGTCTGGCGATCTACCGAGAGTTTGGGAGCCGTGAAGCGCCGGGCATCGTGTTCTTCCTGGGCAACGGTTTTCTTGAGGTCAGTGGACGGTCGACTGATCCGCAGGGCAGCGCCTTGGCGATCTGGATGCAGGTCCGCGACGTGCAGCTCGAGCACGATCGGCTCCTGGCGGCCGGGGTACCTGTGATCAGCAAGCCACAGCAGGAGCCGTGGGGGCTGGTGGAGATGTGGATTGCGGACCCCGACAGAGTCCGCATCGTGCTCGTTCAGGTTCCGGAGGACCACCCACTGCGGCGCGACCAGCGGTGATATTTTCTTCTTTCGCGGACGCCCTTCCGGCGGCATCCTTTGCCGCGGAACGGATGTTCGGAGGGCCGAGCCGTAGCATTGGGCGGATGACGGTTGGCAAGGTCCACGGACGCTCAGAGCGGAAACTGCAATGACCGGCGACAGGGATCGGGATGCTTCAAAGCGCCCGCGGCAGGCCCGGCCACGAGACGCTCTTGGACGGCCGCTGCCCTACGGAAGCGCTGGCGTGGAGCCGGTCTCCGAGGAACCGCTGCCGCCGGGGGAGACATTGGTCTCGGCCCGGAACCTGGTGGAAGCGGGCCGGCCCTTCGCCGCGCATGAGGTACTTGAGGCCCGATGGAAAGCTGGGCCGGCCCAAGAACGGAACCTTTGGCAAGGTCTCGCCCAGATCTGCGTCGCGCTCACCCACGCCGCCCGGGGGAACAGCGTCGGCGCCCTCCGGCTCTTCGAGCGCGGTGCGGCCCGACTCGAGGAGTACGGTTCAGGCGAAGGGCCGACCTACGGGCTCGACTTGTCCGCCGTTGTGCGTTGCGCGCAGGATCGGATAGGCACCGGCGGCTGAGCTCGCGACCAGCATCTTCGCGTCAGGCGGCCGGAGGCATTCTCTCCAGAAGAACGGCCAGTAGACTTCAGGAGAGCGTGTGTAGTCCTGGGGGAGAGATGAAGACGAACGAAATGGTGTTCAACACCAAGCGCATGCCTGAGAAATGGCGACGCCACTTCAAGATCTACCGGGCCAAGATCAGCATCTACCTCGACACCCCGGACTTCGGGACACCGCTCATGGTGGACGCTTCGGAGATGATGGAATTCCTGCCCGCAGGTATTGACGATCCGTCCTTCATCGAAAAGACAGGTCCTGTCAGGCCTGGCGCTGAATCTCTCTGGGTTGAGGCCGAAGTCCCCGAGGGCCTGCCGTCCCGTCCGAACGTCCGACGGATCGGGGCCATGGTGCACCGCAGCAAGACCCGGACGAGCTTCATGAACGACGCGTGGACGGGTGCGGAGCACGAATACTGGATTGAAGCCTACGCGCGGGACGCCGACGGGCTCTCTATACGGCTGGAGAAGGACGTCAGGTTCCGCCTGGACGACGCCGGCTTCCTGGCTGGGCTGGAATTTGTCTCCCACCAGAGCATCGATTTCCTTGTGAAACTGCAAGGGGACGCCCCCTCCAATCTGGCCACTGCACCATACATCTCGACCGACCAGCGCACCGCGTTCGGCATCGAGGTGATGAACAGGGTCCTCTTCTGCCTGGCGCTGATGAACTGCCGGAACGTCTCACTGCGTGAGCGCGGCTCCCGCAACGGTGCCGGATCAGCGCCCTCAGGGGATGCCTTCCACGAGGTTGTCATCGACGGGAACATCAGAGGATCCGGGGCAACAGTCGGAGAGGCCGGCGACGGCACAGGCCGCCGTCACCTGGCACGGGGCCACTTCAAGACTTTCACCGACGACGCGCCGCTCCTGGGCAAGCACGTCGGGACCTACTGGTGGGGCTGGCAAGTGCGTGGCCAGGAGAGCAGAGGGACCGTCGAGAAGGTCTACACGCTGAAGTCTGGCAGTCGCTGACCCTGCCGGTTCTGGGCGGCCGCCGCCCCGTTTCTCATGAGGATCCGTTCCCCGCCGCGCCTGCCGGCTTAGCCCTATGGCTGCTGTGGCAACGACCGGCAGCACAGAGAGCTTCGCCCTCGCCCGCCCGTCTCAGGAACTATACCTATGGGTGACAGGCTCAGGACCCCCTGATTCCAGGCCAAATACGCCCCTGTTTGTCTCGCAGAGCCTGTCTCACCGCAACGTCTCGTAGAACCCTCAAGGGTCAGCGTGACATGATGTGCGCATGAAACTGGGATACGCGAGGGTGAGCACGACCGATCAGGACGCGCGGATGCAGATTGCCGCCCTCGTCGAAGCCGGTGTCGAAGAGAAGAACATTTTTACCGACCACATGTCGGGGGCGAAGACCGCGAAGGAACGGCCCGGCCTGACTGAGCTGCTGAAGTACGCCCGCGACGGTGACCAGGTGTATTGCTGGCGTATCGATCGCCTCGGAAGATCCCTCATCGATGTGTTGAACACCGTGGACGAAATGACCAAGCGCGGGATCGCGCTGCACTCCCTGATTGATGGCGTCGATCCGAGCACACCCTCCGGGCGCCTTCAGCTGGGTCTGTTCGCGACCCTGGCCGAGTACGAGCGGGAGCTCATCAACGAGCGGGTCCGTTTTGGTGTGATGGCCGCCCAGGCCCGCGGAGTGAGGTTCGGTAAGCAGCCGGCGGATCCGGCAAAGGTCGAGAATAAGGTCGCGGCGGCGAAGAATCTGCTGGGTGCGGGCAAGACAGCGCAGCAGGCTGCAGACGCCGTCGGATGGTCGAGGGCAACCCTTTACCGCTACCTGAAGGAATACGGCGCCGAGGAACCGGTCGCCGCCGCCGTCACCACGGCTCCCAAAGGCCGGTCACGGTACATCGACAAGAGCACCCTGCCGCCCAGGGACTGAATTCTGTGCACGTCGCGTCTCACGGGTGCAGCAGTCGTCACTCGGCGGCTGATCTTCCGGACGTGCGGGCACGGTCAAGTAGGCCGGCAAAAACCCAGAGCGTGCTTTGGTCCATCATGTGAGCGGCCCATTCAACGATTCTCTTGTCGTATTGACCGAGAGGGATGCCGTCGACGGCTTCAAGCCATCGGGCCTTGGCGGCGGCGACGGTATCTCCGCCGTGGCTGGCAGCCGCAGCTCGGATTTCCTGGTTCGGTTCTGAGTCGTACGGTCCTGTGCTGGCTTCTTCCATGCGTGGATCCTCCCATTCAGTACCGGGGTTGGGATAGCTCCTCAGGCGGTGTCTGCGCATGTTCACTGGTAGAGACCAACAAGGGGGACGCAGTGGACCAGTTTGCGTGGATGAATCCAGGAACCGACCAGGACCAGGTGGCGGGAAACGTGGCCATCACTCTGGCCGAACCGCCGGCACCCGAGTTCGTCTACAATCCGTGGAAGATGAAGGATGTCCGGCGGCTGTACATCAACCTCACGGACGGAACGAAGGTCGGCTACCTCGACCTGGCCACCCTTGATGCCGTCCCCGAAGGTGCGGCGACCAGTGACCTGCTGCAGCGGGCTCTGGCGGGCCTGTCTCCGGTCACCGCGGCCCGACGCTTCATCCACGCGGCCCAGCTCGGCGAAGCGCATCCGGGGACACCGCCG
This sequence comes from Arthrobacter sp. UYCo732, assembly GCF_040547265.1. Lineage (NCBI taxonomy): Bacteria > Bacillati > Actinomycetota > Actinomycetes > Micrococcales > Micrococcaceae > Arthrobacter > Arthrobacter sp. UYCo732. Next base: position 450,130 of record NZ_JBEPPJ010000002.1, read on the forward strand.
GAGCCCGAGTACGTGCCGCCCTGGGCCGACCTGGCAGCCAACCGTCCCGGCCAGCTGATCGAAATCCAGAACGACACCTCTTACCGTGCCGGTCTCGCCGGGGAGCAGCGCACCGCAGGGGTCCTTGCCGGCCTGGAGCGGAGCGGCTTCCGGGTCCTGCACTCGATTCCGGTGAGCCCGCGGAAAGACATCGATCACCTGGTCATTGGCCTGACCGGCATTTGGACCATTAACACGAAGGCCACCACGTACGACGTCAACGCCAAAGCTGACGGTGCTGTGTACTCGGACGGCTACCGACAGAAGTGGATCGAATCGATCACCCGTGACGCCGCCGTAGCGGGGGAGCACCTGTCCGTAGCAGCCCGGATGGATCTGCAGTGCCGTCCTCTGGTTGCCGTCTGGTCAACTATAAACGTGACCAGTCGATACGATGGGCTGGTGGCGGGTGAAGCCCTGACGGGCGCCATTACGGGAACGGTCGGCCACTTCCCTGCTGAGTGGGTAGACGTTGTCTACAACGTCGCCCGCCGTTCCGATACCTGGACGGCGCATCACTGAAGCTGATGGCTTCCGCTTCCCTTGCCCAACAGATAGTGTTGGTTTATGGAAACGCAGAGGTCTGCCACGGAACAGACGTTCATCCTGAAAAGCGGCGGCCTGGAGTTTAAGGTCAAGGCTCGCAACGGCGTCGCGCTGATGCCCAAAGGCCTGACCCAGGTGCGCAGCCGCCGGCCGGGGCGTTCCAAGGTGGGCGGGATGACGCCGGCGGGGACGGGCACCATCAACCTGGGGGGTTTGAAAAAGGATGCCCCCGACTACGGGCCGGTCGCCATGACACAGCGGCTCGTCAACGCACTGGGGAACAACACCGTTGCCGCCCTGCTGGGAGTCAATAAGGACCGCCCGAGCCGGTGGGCGTCCGGCAAAGATACGCCCAATGAAGAGAACCGGATCCAGCTGGCCGACCTGGATGCAATGGTCGGGCATCTCCACAGCGCCTTCACCCCGGCCCAGACCATCCTGTGGCTGGAAGGCCAGAACGCACACCTCAATGCCCGGCCCATCGACGTCTATCGACTCGAGGGTGCAGCACCGGTGATCGAGGCGATCCGCGCCCACGAGCAGGGAGCCTTCGCCTAGTGGAATTCTGGCGCGTCTTGAACTGGCACCCGGGTTCCGTCGGTGCGGCCGAGAACGGGCACCCGCTCTACATCTGGCCTCGCCAGGGGGCCGGCAGAGTCGATGATCCTGATCATGACTACCTTGTGCTGTACGTCGGAGACTCAGCCGAAGGGGCAGTGGCGGAAGCTTTCGGCAACTACTCCCTGTGGACGGCCGACATTCTGGCCCCGCCGCCGGCGGCCCCGGCCGGTACCGTGAAGGCGCTGGTGAAATACACCGGGGAGCCATCTGTCCTGGACCTGGATGACCCGTCAGTGCTTCAGGAATGGGCCCTGCGGCCCAGCAGTGTCGTCTCCCGGGACCGGCCTTCCACACAGCAGTGGGCGAGGTCAATGTTTGAAACCGGAGACTATGCAGGGGTCTCCTGGTGGTCCTTCTACGAGCCACGCTGGGCGAGCTTCGGTCTTTGGGACGTTTCCGGCCTGACGGTTGACGGCCCCCCGGAGCCTCTGACCCTGGGCCATCCGGCGGTACTGGAAGCTTCCACGATGATCAGGAGATCCATTAGCTGAGCAGGCATAGGAGCGGTGAGAGGGCTCGCGGACTCCGCACACATGAGAGGTAAGCAAACGGGCAACCGCCCACTTACCTCTTAGGAGAACATCATGGCTCTGAACCACACTTTCCCCGGCTCCCCGTTCCAGCGCGCCCTCGCCGCCGGTGTTGAAGCCAACGTCCCGGTCGGTGTTATCGGCGAACCCGGCCAGGGTAAGACGGCCACCATGGAATCGTCGACCTCCGGCTGGGATCGCCACTGCGAAACAGTCATTGGCTCCAACCGTGAAGCTACCGACTTCCTGGGTGTGATGATCGAAGATGAGGGTGCGATCAAGTACTCGTCCTTCCAGTGGGTTCAGAACCTGAACCGCGCTGCCAAAGGCCTTCTCCTGCTGGACGAGTTCAACACTTCCGCACCGTCCACCATGAAGGGCATGCTCCGCGTCGTGCAGGAGCGCTACGTCGGCGACACCAAGCTCAACGATTCGGTTTCCATTGTCGCGCTGATGAACCCGGTCGAAACCGCAGTGGACGCCTACGACCTCCCGGCCCCGATGGCCAACCGCATGATGCACCTCAAGTGGGTTTTCGACTCCAATAACTGGCTCGAAAACGTCGGCACCGACTTCAAGGCAGCAACCCCGCTCGCGATCTCTGAAATGCTCGCCGCCGACCCGGTATCCCGTAAGGCTGCCGTGTCCGCCGCCGTGACCACGTTCCTCAAGGTCAACTCCAAATTCCTGGCCCCTGCGGTCCCGAAGGATCCGATCCTGGCCGGTGGCGCATGGCCGTCCCCGCGTTCCTGGACCAACGTGATCAACGTGCTGGCCCAGCTGGACCGCTACGACGAAGAAGCCGCTTACCTGGTCGTTGAAGGTCTCGTCGGTGAAGGTGCCGCGATCGAATATTTCAAGTGGCTCGCCGCCGCCGACCTGTACGATCCGGCCGAAGTTATCGACGGCACCGTGCTGGTCAACTGGAAAGAGGAACGCGCTGACCGTCTGTTCGCCCTCGTGCAGGGTGTGACCTCGCTGGGTCTGTCCGGCAACGGCGAACTGTGGCGCAAGGCCGCTCTTGTTCTGGCCGCGTGCGCCGAACAGCAGAAGCCCGACGTTGCGTTCCCCTCCGCTCAGAAGCTCGCGAACAACATGCCGAAGGACGTCAAGGGCATCCCCAAGCGGTTCGCTGACGCCTTCATGGACCTGTTCGCCAACACGAAGTACAAGGTGGCCGTCGCTTCGTAGCGACCACACCAAGAGGCTCCCGCGCGTCATGCCGGGGGCCTCTTTCGTGTCTGGTCTTAGCTCTGACCGCCGTCAATAACGCGCAATGCCGGCGCTGCCTGTGGCCAGGGGTGGAGGGTGTCGACGCGGTCGAAGCCCATCGGGCCGCCCCGGTCCTCGACCATGATCGAGTCGTGGTGGGAGCCTGCCGCGTGGGCGGATGCTGCCAGCACCAGGTCCAGTAGGGCCCGGTCCAGACCCGGCAGCGCGTCGTTGAGGATCAGGGGGCAGTTGCCGCCGAGGGACGCCGCGATCAACAGGAACTGTCGCTCCCCACCCGAGAGCCCCTCAACGTGGACCGGAATGGCGTCGAAGTCGATCAGGCGGTGCCCGTATGCCTCGTCCCTGATCATCCAGGGCCACCCCGGTTCCGCGAATCGTCCACTGAAGGCGCGTAGCAGCAGCTCCGTTGCGGCCTCCACTGGCAGGACGCCTCTGGCCCACGCGCGTAGTTCTTCCGGTGTCGTAGTCATCCGCGCATCCTTTCACGGCCGGCCCGGCTCAGAAAGTCACACGATTTGTCGGCCAGTTGCTGTCACTCTTGAACGGCAGCCGCACACAGGCATGGTATGAGCATCGATTCCAAGCCCCGCCAGCCAAAAGGCATCCCCGTCGGCGGGCAGTACGCCGCCTACGCCCACGCCGAGCCCGGTGCAAGCCTGGCCGTCGCCCGTCACCGCCAGGCTATGGCACAGCGCCGCGAGCTGTTCCGCGCCAACGGCTTCGTTCCGGCCGCCACACTGCAGGCCATGAACGCACCCACCACCACCGAGCACCGCGAGGAATGGTGGAACCGCAACTTCGTCGCGGCAGAGTACGGCACCGGCGGCAAGTCGTACCCGCAGATGCCGGACGACAACACGCCTTCGATGCATACCGGTCAGGCCATATCCGGTCACCGGCGCACGCACCGGATGAATTACGGCAACCAGGACATCCAGCTACGTATGCCGTCCGCGACGGCCATCAAGCGTTTCTCAGCCCAGAACGGCAATCCGACGTTCGATGTGCCCGTCTCGGTGTCCCTCAAGGGCGGTGCCCCGGTCCAGGGTTGGGTCCGTGTCACCAAGACCGGTCCGCACACCTGGGAGACCACAACCCTCGGCGGTAAGGGCGATTCCGGCGACCAGGTGTCTGAAGCGGTTGCGGCTGTGCTCGAGTCCCGCCGCGTAAGTATGGCGCTGAAGAATGTCCCGGACCTGCTGGCGGCCCGCAAGGCCCGCGAAGCAGCCAAGGGCGTCGAGCTCTCCCCGGTTTCCTCGTCCTGGATCACCTCGATCGGCTACGACGAGAACACGAATACGATGGCCACCCGGATCGGGGACAAGCTGTACGGCCACAAGGTGTCCAAGCAGTTCTTCGACGCCGTGAAGAACACTGAGCGTCCCGGGTCCGTGTACAACAAGCTGGTCCGCGCTCACCAGCGCACCAGCGTGAACCAGTGCGGCAAATGCTTCCGATTCACCTCGGCTCTCGTGACCCACACCTGCCCGACCGGTCACAAGGCCGAATCGGGTATCGGCCTGGCCCACGTGGAGCGTGCCCGTAAGCGCGCCGAGTCGGTCGCGGCCAGCCGCTCGCACGGCATCAGCCCGGTCACCAACGTCTCCGCTCCGCCCGCACCCATCAACACGGCCCCGTCACGGTTTGCCCAGCCGGTCCCGACCAAGAAGACCGGGGCACCCGCCCCGCGCCGGCCCGTGGAAGCGCAGGGCCCGGCAGCCCTCGCCGAGCATCTGAAAAGCACGGACACCGACGGATTCTGATCTGCCGGAAAGCCCCTTCGCCCCGCACCGGGCGGAGGGGCTTTCTTATGGCCGTCGCCAAACACTGACACCCGCGCTCCAAGGTGCCGCATAGGGACACTGACACCAGGGCAGTATTGAGAGGAATTCATGACCATCACAGGCATCCACGGCGCAGGCCGCGGAAACGCGCAGCGGCGCGACAACACCCCGTCGACGACGCGGTCTGGACTGTTCGTAGCGTTTGAAGGCGGCGACGGTGCCGGGAAATCCACCCAGGTCGGGCAGCTGACCGCAGCCCTGGAGTCGCGAGGGTTCACGGTGGTGCGGACCCGCGAGGCCGGCGGAACCCCGCTGGGCGAGAAGGTGCGGTCGCTGATCCTGGACGACCAGTACGGGCACATGAACGCGCACACCGAAGCGCTGCTCTTCTCTGCCGCCCGCGCTGATCATGTCAGCCAGAAGATCCGGCCGGCACTGGAGCGCGGCGACATCGTCATCTCTGACCGGTTCATCGACTCGTCCGTCGCCTACCAAGGCGTCGGAAGGGGCCTGGGCGCGACCACGGTGCGGGACCTCAACAGGTGGGCCACTTCCGGGCTGCAGCCTGACCTCACCGTCCTGATCGACGTCAACCCCGAGATGGGACGACGCCGCCGCACCGCCGGCAACGCAACGGAGGACCGGATCGAATCCGAGGCCGACGACTTCCATGCCCGGATCCGCGCCGCGTTCCTGGACCAGGCGGCACTGCGCCCGGACAAATACCTCGTCCTCCCGGCCGATGGCCGCATCGAGGAACTCGCCGATAGGGTGCTGGGCAGGGTGCTCGCCCTTCTCGAGGCCCCCACCGCTGCCGACAGCCCGGCGGGAGCTCCGTCCTTCGTCGGTATCACCGGCGTCGCCCACGCGGGCAAGGACACGGCCGGGGCTCGCCTCATCGCCAGGCACGGCTACACCCGTTACTCCTTTGCCGATCCGATGAGGGAGCATGCCTACCTCCTGGACGTCCGCCTCAACGGCAGCATCACTCTGGGCTCGCTCCTGGAGATCCTCGACTACGACTGGGCCAGGGCCGAAAACCACCGCGTGTACGGCGCCGAAATCAAGCGGACCCTGGCCGTGTACCGGGACAGGCTGGTCCACGACGTCTTCGGTCACTTAGACCGCACTGAGGATGAGCTCCGCGAGGATCTGCTGACCCTTGACCCGTTCCTGGATGGTGATGTCTCAATGCGGACACTCCTTGACTCCCTTGGCGGTGACTGGGAGGAGGCCAAGTACCACCGTTTCCACGGACCGGAGGTTCGGCGGCACCTGCAGGTGTATGCCAAGGAGGTCTGCCGCGACAACTTCGGCCAGGACGTCTGGGTCCAGCTGCTGGCCCGCAAGATCGCAACGGAACGCCCGCACGAGGTTGTCATCACCGATGTCCGGTTCAACGCGGAAGCTGAATGGATCACCGCCAACGGCGGGACCATCACAGAAATCACCCGCCCCGGATTCGGGCCCGCCAACGGCCACATCTCCGAGGCAGGCATCGACCGCAAGTACATCACCCACTCGCTCAGCAACGACGGGACGATCGACGAGCTGGCCGATCTGCTTGATGACGTACTGAAACTGACACCCGCCGTCCTGGCCGCCGCATAGAGCCTCCCAGAAGCTCGACCGAAACTTATCAAGGAGAATCATCACCATGGCATCTATCACCATTGAAGGCGCACTGCCTGATACCCTGCCCGTCCGTGAAGACGGCACCGGCTACCCGTTCGCCCTGGCGTGGGAAGACAAGGCCGTCCTGGCAGAGTCCCGCACCGAGCTGACCGCAGAACTCATCGAAGGCTACGCTGAACTGCCCGAGACCGAGGAAGGCGACACCGAGGCCCTGTACGCCCGGTACCGCACCTCCGTGCAGATCGCCAACACCCTCCAGCAGGTCCTGGCCGCCAACGCCACCGAGGAAGGCACCTTCGATCCGTCCCTGCAGTCTGAGGACGTCCTGACCGCCATCTTCACCGACCGGGCCGAGAAGATCGACGAGATCGCCGAGTGGGCCAACACGGACGTGCCGCTGGTGCTCGTCGCGACCGAGTACGCCCCCTACGGCACCGCCCCGAAGCCCACCGGCAACGTGCTGTGGGTGGACCCGTTCACCGAGACGACGTTCCTGGACACGCTTTCGGAGATCGGAATCATCGAACTCATCGTCAACGACAACTAAGCCGCGTCCGAGAACCTAAGAGGCCCGGTCACCATTGGTGTCCGGGCATTTCTTTGTCCGTTACTGTTTCTTGTCGGGCTGCGCCTACTGCCTCACGGTTGAAGGCCGCCGCCGGACAGATGTCGGAGACTGGCCTTAGCCGGGGAAATGCTGAGGGACGCTGGGCGGGGGAGTGAAACCTGAAGGCCAGGTAGTTGCTTCGTCCCAGGTGACTTGGTCGAGATTTGCTCCTGTTAGGTCTGCTTCGTCGAGATAGGCCCCAGAGAGGTCAGCGAACGACAGATCAGTGCCGGCAAGTTTAGCGGCCATTAGGTCAGCCTTCGTGAGGTGAGCTGAAGATAGATTCGCATCCGTGAGGTCAGCCATCAGAAAAGACGCCCCTCCCAAGGCGGCACGAGTGAATCTTGCCCCCGTCAAATTGGCCCCTGAGAAGTCGGTCTTCCCGGCGGTGGTATTCCATAGGTTGACGTGGGACAAGTTGGCGTTGTCAAACTTGGCGCCGGATATATGCGCTCCGTACAGGTTTACGTTGGAAAGATCAGCATTCGAGAACCACGCGTTGTCCAGATCGGCACCATCAAAGTTGCAGTTAGCAAGAGCTGAACCCTCGAAATGCGCGCCATTGAGTGTCAGCCCAGACAAGTTTTGGCCCGTGACGTCCAGGTTGTTGAAAGGCCTGGTCAAGCCATCATCCGGTGAGCTGCGGCTTCGTACGAACTCGAGGTTCGTGCGCCGATCTGCGTCTGTGGCTGCTAACTTAGCTGCCGCCAGTTGCTGGTCGAGGCGTCGATCGTCAGCTTGCGTTTGTGCTTGAAGAATGAAGAGACCGACGATAAGCCCGGAAACTATGCCGACCACGACGGCTAGCAGAAGTTCCCTCGGCCACGACTTCCCCCGAGCCGGGGGCCTGCCCCGAAACCCTAACCCAATCCGAGGAGGATGGGTTGGATAAGGCGGAATGGCATCAGACATGCCGAAAGAATACGGGACGGCGATGGAATCAGGGCAGGGCCGTGAGATCGCCCTCGGGTACGAAGTGGGAGGGCGCGTCAGGTGCTTCCTGAACGACACTGAGATTGTCCGCCGTCTGGGCGAACCGGTAGATGGCCCATTTGTCGGTGGAACTGGCCACCGCGGTGTTGAGGGCGACGGCAGTGAGCTTGTTCGATGCCCAGGCTTTTTCGGTGACACCCAACGGGGGTGCGGCTGGACCGGCCACCGTTACGGCTCCTGCCGTGAAGGCCAGCTCCCGGCCGCCGGCGTTGGCGTAGGTGAACGTGCTGCCCGGGTCGGCGTCGGTGATCATCGTTTGAACGGACGACGCGCCGGGGTCCCCCGAACATTTGACCGGGTTCACGGTCGAGTCCGTGGACGGGTAATTGACGACGCTGACCTGTACGGCGGTTTTACCCTCACTGGTCGGAGTGATCGTCCACGTGGAGACCCGGCAGCGGCCGTTCTGGCCGGGGACAGTCAGATCCACACGGTGTTCGTCCGTGACGTTGATCGAGGAGGCCCACAGGACGTCGGCGCGGAGTGTGGAGTCGGCCATTGCTGCTTCCTTGGTGACGTCGGAGCGGTCGGTGATCGCCTTCTGGAACAGGGCGAGTCCCAAGATACCGGCGCCGATGGCGCCAATGACGAACATCATGACCAGGGAGCCGACTATGTTGGTCACCATGAAGTTCCCGGACTGGTCCTGGAGCCGGACTTTGACGCGCCGCAACTTCACTTGCCGCCCTTCAGGAAGCCGGTGAACCTCGAGGGCAGGTACGGGTGGCGGGCCGCCGAGACCGGCGCCGCAGTTGGTGTCTGAGAACCGATTCCAGCCTGACCGGCGTCGTTGTGGCCCCAGCACGAGGTTTCGCTCCGTGAGTCGGTGACGCAGGAGAAGCTGATGCCCGTGGACAGGCTCCTAAGGGCCTTGAAACCGCCGACCGGAGCCGGGGAGGTAACTGGCGTTGTAGAGCCTTCCTGGGCCTGCCCGAAGCTGTTTTCACCCCAGCATTTGGCTGCCCCGCCGGTGACGATGGCGCAAAAGGACCTGCCGTTGTTGGTGGCGGCCGTAATAACCGAATACGTTGTTTCCGGATCGACGGCGGCGGGGTCTTTGGTGTCCGTGGTGGGCCCGATGCCGAGCTGGCCGGAGCCGTTGCTGCCCCAGCACCAGGCGTGATTGGCCGTGTCGATCCCGCAGACCGCGGACGGGGAGACGGTCAGCGAGGTGAAGTCGTGGCCCCCGCTCACCGCGACCGGGACCATGGATTCAGTGGTGGAGCCGTTTCCGAGCTGGCCGGAGCCGTTGTTGCCCCAGCACCAGGCTTTCTTGCCGGTGTCGATCGCGCAGACCAGGGACGGTGTGTCCGCCCGCTCCTCGTTGGCTGTCTGGACGTGCGTGTAGGTCCGTCCACCGGAGATCTCAACAGGGGTGCCTTTCGCCGGTGCCGGATCGACGCCGGAGCGGCCCTTATCGGTGACAGACCAGCAGAACACCTTTCCGGAGACTTCGAGCCCGCATGCTGTGCTGGCGTCCAAGGTCAGGGCGGTGAAGGCGCGGCCGCCAGAGACAGCTGCCGGTTCGGCCGCGGCGTCGGGAGTACCGGTGCCGGGGTTGGCACCCCAGCACCACGTCTTCAAGTCGGTGTCGATCCCGCAGGTTGTGGTGGGCCCGGAGAAGAGCGCCGTGAAGTGGTGGTCTCCAGCCGGAGTGACAGGGGTGGTGGAGTCGGTGCCGACTGCGGCGTTTCCGGTCCCGAGCTGGCCGGTGGTGTTATCGCCCCAGCACCAGGCTTTACCGTCGTCGGCGAGGCCGCAGAAGGTGTTCCCTGTGGCGCCGGTCAGTGCGGTGAACTTGGCGGTGCCCTGCACCTTCACAGGTGCGGAGCGGGTGATGGTGCTGCCGTCACCGAGCTGGCCCTGGTCGTTCGCGCCCCAGCACCAGGCAGCCATGTCGGGGTCAACCGCACAGGTGGAGTTCCCGCGGGAGGTCAGGCTGGTGAACTTGAACGGCACGGCGTCTGCCTGGTTGGACCAGACAGGGTTGCCGAGGCTGTCGTAGCCGGTAATCATGGTCGGGGTGATCTGGCGCAGCGTGCGGGTCCGGGAAGACGGCGCTTTGTCCCCGGCCTGGCCCTCGATCGTGAGGCTTCGGATGCCGTCACCGTCTGTGGTGCCGGTGATCTGGGTGCAGATGATGCCGGTGCACGTCCGTGCCGTGTCGGCGGCGGCACCGTGGATGATCTCGCTCAGGTAGATGTCCTGCTGCTGGGAGAGTCCCCGGTTGAGTGCGGTGGAGTTGTTCATCGTGGTCGTGGTGCCCAGAGAGGCAACGACGGCGGCGACGACGGCGATGAGCATCAGGGCGGTGAAGACTGTGAAAGAGACCGAGGCGACGACAGATCCCCGCTCGTTCGTGAGTCGGCTTTGGGCTGCGGTCCGGAGCTTGCGGAGGAGCATCATGTGGTAGGTGCCTCGTAGATCGTGATGCTGGCGGGGTCGATGCTCGCCGGGCCGGCGGACTGGACGAAGAGCTTGCTGCCCGCGTTGACGAGGACGCGGCCATAGAAGTACCCGGTCTGACCTGCGGGGATCTTTACGACGTGGCTGACTTCTGGGTGGTCCCGGTTTCCGAACATGACGGTGGAGTCGCCGGCGGCCTCAGTGACCTTGAAGATGTAGCGGAGTTCGGTGGCATCGGCCGGGGCTGTGAAATCGGCCAGTGCCCCCGGCGTGCCGGGACTCTGCGGAACAGCCTGGATGTCCACGCCTCCGTTGCTGGTGGTGATGACGGTGCGGGAGGTCAGGCACAGGCCAGAGCTGACGCGGTCGGGGCCGGAGCAGTCGGCGTTCGCGGCGGCGGCTGTGGGTTTTGGTGTGGCGGCGTTCAGGACCGTTACGCCTTCGGCTGGCGTTTCCCGCCAGATGGCAACGCTGATGCTATTGCCGTTGATGGTGCGTACGACACTCCGGGGCTCGGCGGTATAGGTGGCCAGGTTGGGTTTCTCGTCGCTAAGGACGGTGTTCAGCAAAATGCTCCGACTGGTCAGCTTGTCATTGCCGTCCGAGGCGGCGGTAGCGGCCATCAGGACCGAACCGCCCGCGGCCATGATGATCGCGATGATGAGCGCCCCGACCATCGATTCGATCATCAGGTCGCCGCGCTGGGATCGCAGAAGCCTCCTCAGACCCTTCACGCAGTTCCCTTCGATCTGTCGGACATTCTTCCCATGTGTGCGGCAGTAGGGGTTTCCCTCACCACGAGGGGTGAAACAGCGATGGGCCGCCCGGACGAATCCGGACGGCCCATCAAGGTAGTTCCAGGAGTTACTTCACGGCCTTGGCTGTGGCGTCCCAGTGAGCCGAAAGGGCTTCGGCAACCGTTGCGGGCTTCTGAACGCCGGCGGTCACGGAATCGATGTCTACGTCGGTGACATCGACCGGCGTGGTGTTCTTGGACGTCACCGTGAAGAACTTCCCGGACGCGGACTTGGATGCAGCAGCCCACTCGCCAGCGGCACCGGCGGTCGCAACGTTCGTGATGCCCTGGCCGACCAGGGACTTGGCCTGAAGGGCGCCGAGGTCGGCAGCATAGCTGACGCCTTCCGTTTCCTGGGCCTTGTAGACGCCCTGGGCGGTCGTGATGGCGCCGAGGTCCTGCTGCGCGCCCTTGTCCTGGGCGAAGGGGATGACGCCGAAGATGGAGGCGAGCACGCCTGCGGTCAGGACACCGACGACGACCACGCCGACGAGGATGGAGGGCAGGTCGAAGGCACCGGCTTCGTTCTTGAATGCGTCAGCCACGCGGACCTTAGCGGCGGACTTGGAAGCTTCGATGCGGGAGAAAGCCTGAGTCAAGGTATTTCCGTTTCTGTGCAGAAGGAGGTGAAGCCGGCTTCATGGGTGCGTCCCCGTTCAGCCTTTTCTTGGGCTCATCTACAGAAGTCCCGGCCCGCGCAAAAAATGGCGGGAAATTGTTCGGCACAAACGAGGCCGCCCAGATCGCCGGGCGGCCTCACGTTCGTTGCGGACTACAGTGCGAGGTTCAGGACAACAGCGGTGACGTGTTCGGCACCTTCGATCGGGGTGGCAACGGTCAGCTCAACCGGTGTGGTGTTCTTCGAGGTCACCTGGTACCACTGGCCAGAAGCGGATTTGGCTATGGCTGCCCAGCTGTCCTCGTCACCGGAGACAAAGACACCGTGGACGTCCTGGCCGACCAGGTTTTGGGCCTGCAAATCGCCGATGGTTCCGGCGTACCCCCTGCCCTCCTCGATCTGGGCCTTGTAGACGCCTTGGGCGGTCGTGATGGCACCAAGGTCCTGCTGTGCACCCTTATTCTGAGCGAAGGGGATGACGCCGAAGATGGAGGCGAGCACGCCTGCGGTCAGGACACCGACGACGACCACGCCGACGAGGATGGAGGGCAGGTCGAAGGCACCGGCTTCGTTCTTGAATGCGTCAGCCACGCGGACCTTAGCGGCCGACGAGGAGGCTTCGATGTGGGAGAAAGCTTGAGTCATCGGTGTATCCGTTTCTGTGAAGAGAGGGCGTGGGCGGCAATGCACGGTTGCCACGGTCGGCCCTTTACTACGGGCTCACATACAGAAGTGCCGTAGTGCGCAAAATCAGTGAGGTATTGGGAGGGGGTGCCCTTGGAACGCGAAAAAGGCCGTCCGGCGAACCGGACGGCCTTTGACCTAGGCGGGGAGCTTAGACGTTCGCTGCTACGGCTGCGTCCTGCTCGTCACCTACGGCCGGAGCGGCGATCTTGGTCGGTGTGGTGTTCTTGGAGGTCACCTGGAACCACTGACCGGAGTCGGACTTGGTGATGGCGGCCCAGCTGTCGGAGTCGCCGGCAACGTAGAGGTTGTCGACGTCCTGGCCGACCAGGTTCTCGGTCTTGAGAGCGGTAAGGTCTGCGCCGAAGGTCGTTCCCGGCTCGATGTCAGCGGTGCCCTGGGCCTTGTAGACGCCCTGCGCGGTCGTGATGGCGCCGAGGTCCTGCTGCGCGCCCTTGTCCTGGGCGAAGGGGATGACGCCGAAGATGGAGGCGAGCACGCCTGCGGTCAGGACACCGACGACGACCACGCCGACGAGGATGGAGGGCAGGTCGAAGGCACCGGCTTCGTTCTTGAATGCGTCAGCCACGCGGACCTTAGCGGCGGACTTGGAAGCTTCGATGCGGGAGAAAGCCTGAGTCAAGGTATTTCCGTTTCTGTG